>JAQBPV010000261.1 GCA_028287345.1 Gemmatimonadota bacterium | reverse complement strand
TCGAAGAACAGCACGCAGTCGTCGTCACGAATGGCCGGCTTCATGAGGCCTTTGGCGTCCGCCGCGGTGCTCGGGTCGACGACCTTGAGGCCGGGGGTGTGGATGAAGCCGGCTTCCGGATTCTGCGAGTGAAATGGCCCGCCGCGCACATACCCACCGCTCGGACCACGCACGACCATTGGACATGGCAGGAACGCGCGATATCGCGCGGTGGCCACGTAGTTGGTGAGCATGTCGTACGCGTTGGCGATGAAGTCGATGAACTGCATTTCGACGACAGGGCGCAAACCCATGTGCGCCGCGCCCGCGGCCGCGCCCACGATGCCGATCTCGGAGATGGGGCTGTCGATGACGCGTGACTCACCGAACTTCGCCATGAGACCATCGGTGACCTTGAAGGCGCCACCGTACGCGCCGATGTCTTCACCGAGGCAGAACACGTTGGGATCGCGCTCCATCTCCTCGAACAGCGCTTCGCGAATGGCTTCGAGGTACGTGATCTCCGCCATCAGACGTCACCGCTGATGTCGTACGTGCCCCAGCCTTCGGGACGCTCGTTCTCCTCGACCGCCGCACTCTTGCCTTCGCGGAACCACAAGGGCTTCACCGATGGAGGATCTGCGTACACGCCCTGGAGGGCATCGAGCGGTTCCGGCACGCCGGACAGCTCTGCGGTATCCGTGGCTTCGTCGATCTCGCGCTGCACCCGTGCGTCAATGTCGGCGATGGCCGCGGCCGTCACACCCCGCGCCTTCAACTGCACGAGGTAGCGATCGATGGGGTCATTTTCCGCCGCCCACTTTTCAATCTCGCCGGATGGCACGTACGACTGGTTGTCGTGCTCCGCGTGGCCTTTGCGGCGATACGTCATGAGCTCGACGATGGACGTTCCACCACCGGCCCGCGCCCGATCGACGGCGCGCTTGGTCGCTTCGTACGTGGCGATCACGTCGTTGCCGTCGGCACGCTCGCCGGAGATGCCGTATCCCAATGCCTTGTCGACGAGTTGAGCGGCCAACGTCTGCTTCGACGTGGGCGTCGAGTACGCATAGCCATTGTTCTCGATCACCACCACGAGAGGGCAGCGCTGGACGGCGGCAAAATTGATCCCTTCGTGAAATGCACCGGTCGATGTCGCACCGTCGCCAACGTATACGAGGCCGACGCGATCCTCCTGGCGCATCTTGAAGCTCAGCGTGACGCCGGCCATCACGGGCACCATGTCGCCCAGGGGCGAGATCTGTCCAATGAAGCCGCGCACGGTATCGCCAAAGTGGATATTGAGCTCTCGGCCCCGCGTGGGCGAATCGCCGCGCGCCATGTACTGCTTGAGAATCTCGAGCGGCGTCGCGCCCTTCACGAGCATCGAGCCGAGATTCCGGATCAGCGGCGAGAGAATATCCGTCTGCCGCAAGGCGAATGCACTACCCACGGAATCCGCTTCCTGCCCCAGCGAGCGAAACAAGCCGCCCACGACTTTCGTTTGCCGGTACAGGTTGACGAGCCGCTCCTCGAGGGAGCGGGTCAATCGCATCCAGTAGTAGAGCTCCAGCCGTTGCGCCGGCGTGAGCGACGTTCCGCTCTCCGCCCCTGCTGCGACCACCGCCACTAGTACGCCGCTTCGAGTGTGTGCGACGGGTCGTCCGCGCGGTGCAGCTCGACGAAGAATTTCTTCACGTTGCGGTCCATGCGGCTCTCGCCCATCTGGTCTGTGACAACCTCGACGAACGTGTAGTGCCCGCCTTCAGGACGCACGCTGAGCTTGAGCGCGCCAAGCGCACCACTCAACTGGCGCGAGCGCGCCGTCGTGCTGGCGACCGCGAGGCCCAGCGTGGCAAAAAACCGATCCGCGACGACGAGGACGTCGGCCGGGGTGACATGACTGCGATAGAAGTGACGCATTTCAGGGTGTTCCGCTCTTCTCGTTGAGCACATCCTGCATCCACTCCGTCTTCTCGAGCGGCTTGGATGCGTCGCTGTGGAACTGAATGCCCACGGCCCATTGGCCGGAGGTGACGTAGCTGAGTTTTGCCGAGTAGGTCCCCACCTGCGGCGCCTTGACGAAACCATCGTACGTGCGCGCGCCGTCCTTGGTGTTCGCAAAGATGCGCCCTTCGCCCGTCTCGATGGGCTGCCCCGTCTTCCGGTCCTTCACCGTGATCGTGTAGATGACGTCTTCACGCGCGCGGGGAGGAATGGGATCCGATGAGATGGTGAACGAATAACTCTCGGTTCCCTGCCTGAGCTCCGGATGCTTTGGTGGTCCACCGCACGACGACGCGCCGGCGAGCGCGAGCACGAGCGCCGATGAAGCGAATCGTCGTGCCGTGGATGCGATCATCATGACTGGTAGTACTCGAGGCCCAGGTGCGTGATCTGCTCTTCGCCCATGAGGTGACGGAGCGTGTTCTTGAGCTTCGTCTGCTGAATGAAGAGGTCGTGCTCGGGCTGCAGACCGGCCGCGGCCATTGGGCTCTTGTAATAGAACGACAGCCATTCCTGGATGCCCTTCATGCCCGCGCGGTGTGCGAAGTCGCTGAACAGCGCGAGGTCGAGCACGAGCGGTGCGGCCAGAATGGAATCGCGGCAGAGGAAGTTGACCTTGATCTGCATCGGGTAGCCCATCCACCCCACGATGTCGATGTTGTCCCAGCCTTCCTTGTTGTCGCCGCGCGGTGGGTAGTAGTTGATGCGCACGACGTGGGCGAAGTCCTTGTACAGCGCAGGATACTTCTCCGGCTGCAGGATGTTGTGGAGCACCGACAGCTTCGACTCCTCCTTCGTCTTGAAGGACGCCGGATCGTCGAGCACTTCACCGTCACGGTTGCCGAGAATATTCGTGGAGTACCAGCCCGCGAGGCCGAGCATGCGCGCCTTGATGCCCGGCGCGATGATGGTCTTCATCCATGTCTGGCCGGTCTTGAAATCCTTGCCGGAGATCGGAACGCCCTTGTCGTTCGCCAGCTGCACGAGCGCCGGAAGGTCGACGGAGAGATTCGGAGCCCCGTTGCAGAAGGCCACACCTTCCATCAGAGCAGCGTAGGCGTAGAGCATCGACGGCGCGATGGCTTCGTCGTTGTTCTCCATCGCCTTCTCGAACTGCTCGAGCGTGGCGTGCTGCGGGCCGGGCTTGATGAAGATCTCGGTGGACGCGCACCAGACGATGACGAGACGGTCGCATCCGTTCTTCGCCTTGAAGTCGCGCATGTCCTGGCGCAGCTGCTCGGCGAGGTCACGCTTGGTCTTTCCCTTCTTGACGTTCGAACCGTTCAGCCGCGTGACGTAGTGGTTCTCGAACACGGCCGGCATCGGCTTGATGGCCGACAGGAAGTCCTTGAGCGGCTCGAGATGCTTGTCCTCGAGCACACCGGCCTTCTTGGCCGCGGTGTACGCGTCGTCCGGAATGGGATCCCAGGCGCCGAAGACGATGTCGTTCAAGTCCGCGAGCGGGACGAAATCCTTGATGAGCGGCGCGCGATTCTCGGTGCGCTTGCCGAGACGGATCGTCGCCATCTGCGTGAGCGAACCAATGTGCTGCGTATATCCACGGCGGATGCTCTCAACGCCGGCCATGAACGTCGTTGCGACAGCGCCGAGACCGGGCGTGATGATTCCGAGTTTACCGGTCGCGGGGCGCGGGGTCGTCCGCGCGTCTGAACTGGATCCTTGCACTTATTCTCCTTTGAGCATTGGGCGCGGGGTGCGGCGCGCAAAGAGTCGAGGCCGAACGCGCGCCTCTGTCTCTGCTTCCGCAGCTTCCGCTCGCGTGGTGGCTGTATAGACACAGGCCATGCGCTGGACCACGGTGATCCAGGCCGTTACGGTCAGAACGACGATGATGATGGCGAGTGGCCATCCATTGAAAAACAGGCCGAAGAGCGCCTGTGGTGCGGCCATGAGGACCACGCGCTCCGGCCGCTGGAGCAAACCCACCTTGGCATCGAGTCCCAGCGCCTCGGCCCGTGCTCGCGTGTACGAAGTGAGGAACGCGCCGATGAGGCCGAGGAGCGCCGTGATCATGAGCGGAATGCTGTGATGCAGCTGGCTCGTGGCGTAGAACACCGCGAGGCCCCCCAGCACGAATCCGTCGGCGAGACGATCGAGCGTCGAATCGAGGAAGGCACCGAATGTGGAGCTTCGATTCGACCGGCGCGCGACGGTGCCATCGAGCACATCGAACAGCGCCGTGACGGATAAGAACCAGCCACCGGTCTTGATATGCCCGGTGGCGTAAATGATTCCGCCGATCACCGTACAAAGTGTCCCAAAAACTGTAATCGTGTTGGGATGCACCTGCTTCTTGACGAGCCAGTCGGCGACTGGATCGATGAGCTTCAAATAGCCGTTTTTAATGAAGTCGGGCAGAAGCTTCATGCAGCTCCGAGACGCACAACGGTCCCGCGGCCGAGCGTTCGCGCAGCGGTGACGAAGGACGAAAAGACGAACGGGCCGGAGCGCAGGCTCCGGCCCGGAAAGCTATCCGAGGTCACAAGCTCCAGCAACGGCCCAACGCAGTTGCGCCGCAACGTGAAAAAACATCACGGAATGCTCCACACATAAAGGCCAGAGAGTGCAACGTTCCTGCTCTGATATGTGCGAGACCCGTCGACGGTGACGGCCTTGAAGACGACGTTCATCCCGCTCGCGACGCCTTGCACGGAAATCTTTTCCACCGTGTTGGCCGGAACCTGCCGAAGGAACAACTCCTGCCCACCAGTCGGGGTAGCATACACGTTCACGGCCTGACTGAGGTTGTTCGTCACCTGCACGGCCTGATCAGACGTCGTGGTCGGGGCAGTCCGGACCTCGACTTGACGACCACCGCAAGCGGTGGCGGCGGCAAAGACGATTGCGAACAGTACGGCTCGGGGCGAAGCTCTCATGAACAGTTCCTCGGTAGTGATCGGACAGGTCTCTCCAGTCGAGAGCGCTTTGCAAGACACATGCGCGGAGCAAGACCCTAGCATGACTTTATTGATGGAGACGAAATGGCGCTACCTTGCGCCGCCGATCCGAAACGTTCCACGTATCCACTTCGATCCATTCTGGCAATGCACCGTTTCTCTTTCCGAGCGTCGCTTCTCGCGATCGCGCTGACACTCGCGCCCGCCGTCGCTCGCGCACAGCAGGGCGCCAACGCGAAGACGTCCGTGCGCGTCACCATGAGGGCGCTCAAGGACTCGATTCAGGGCATTCTCGATCGCGCGGTCGCCGACAGTGCGTTTTCTGGCGCCGTTGCCGTCATCGGGTCACATACGGGTCCGATGGTCACGGTCACGGCCGGCCGACAGGATTGGCAATCCGTTTACAAGACCACGATCTCTACCATCTGGGATCTCGCGTCGCTCACGAAAGTCGTGGGCACGACGTCCGCGATGATGCAGCTCGTCGAAAGCGGGAAGATCGATCTCGAGGCGCCGGTCCAGCGCTATCTCCCTGAGTGGACGGGCACGAACAAGGAGAAGGTCACGGTGCGGCACCTGCTCACGCACCAGGCTGGCCTGCCGGCCTTCAAGACGTATTACAAGGAGAACGCATCTCCCGACTCGACGCTCCGCCTCTTCATCAACACCCCGCTCGACACGCTGCCTGGCGTTCGGATGGTCTACAGCGACATCGGCGCCATCCTCCTCGGCAAGATCGTGGAGCGCGTGAGCGGCGAGACGCTCGACCGCTACCTCGTGAAGCATGTCTTCACGCCGCTCGGCATGATCGACACGCGCTACAAGCCGCTCAGGGAAGATCGCTATCGCACCGCCCCAACCGAGATCGACCCGTGGCGCGGACGACACCTCCTCGGCGAGGTTCACGACGAGAACGCCTTTGCGCTCGGACAGGTGTCTGGCCACGCTGGCCTTTTCAGCACCGCACGCGACGTGGAGAAGCTCGCGGGCGCCTACCTCAACGGCGGCGTGTTCGGACGAGGGCGCCTCGCGCGCGCGGAGACGATCAAGTTGTTCACGACTGTAAACGACTCCACGTTCTCGAGCCGAGCGCTGGGGTGGGATACGCCAAGCACGAACAGCTCGGCGGGACACTTCATGGAGCGTCCCGCGTTTGGCCACACGGGGTTTACGGGAACGTCCCTGTGGATCGCCCCGCAGCACGACCTCTACGTCATCCTGTTGTCGTCGCGCGTGAATCCGTCCAGAAACAACAGCAAGATCGGGCCAGTGCGAGTGGCGGTGGCCGATGCGGCGATGCGTGCCCTCAAGCCCGACGTCGTGGCGGCGATTGAGGCCCGGGGTCCCACGGCAGGGCGTCGGTGAGGGAATTCTTGAACCATTCTCGCCGTGCGGGTATATATTTCGCACATTGTATCGCAGGCCACTCGCGTCTGCTTGAATCCAGGGGGAGACAGTGAGCACCACCAACGCACCGGAAGTCCTCATGACCGTCACGCCTGTCGCGGGCGAAGAGGTCAAGAAATTCATGACGCAGGAAGGCGTCGATCCCGCGGTCGGCGGCCTGCGCGTCAGCGTGCAGCCGGGCGGATGCAGCGGCTTCAAGTACGGCCTTCTCATCGAGGATGCCGCGGCTGAAGACGACCTCGTCGTCGATCAGGGCGAGTATCGCGTGTTCGTCGATCCGTTCTCCGCGCAGTACATCAGCGGCGTCGTCATCGACTACACGTCCTCCATGCAGGGCTCGGGCTTTACCTTCAAGAATCCGAACGCCACGGGTGGCTGCGGCTGCGGCAG
Source organism: Gemmatimonadota bacterium (assembly GCA_028287345.1). Lineage (GTDB taxonomy): Bacteria > Gemmatimonadota > Gemmatimonadetes > Gemmatimonadales > Gemmatimonadaceae > AG11. Next base: position 11,680 of record JAQBPV010000261.1, on the reverse strand, counting down.
CTCGTTCTCAGCATAACACTGCACCAGCACCACACATGACTTCCCCGGTCTCTGGCGCCCACGCGGACGTCGGTACCGGACACGCGGCCCGCGAGCGCACTGCGCCTCGCGGGCCTTCGCGTGTCCAGTCGCATGCCGCTGCGCTCGAGCGCATCTACACGATCGTCGTCGACGAGCACGAGGACATCGCCCGGCTCGTCGCGGCGCGCATCGCCGCGCTGATCGAGGAGAAACGCGCGACGGGTGAGAGTGCCGTGCTCGGACTCGCCACCGGCTCGACACCCATCGGTGTGTATCGCGAGCTCATTCGATTGCATCGCGAGGAAGGACTGAGCTTCGCCGACGTCGTGACGTTCAATCTCGACGAGTACTATCCGATGGCGCCGGACAACATCCACTCGTACCACCGGTTCATGTGGGAGAATCTCTTCTCCCAGGTGGATATCAAACCCGAAAACGTACACATCCCGCGCGGGGACGTGCCCCGCGACCAGGTGGCCGACGTGTGTGCGCAGTACGAAGCCGACATCGCCGCCGCGGGAGGCATCGACTTCCAGATTCTCGGCATCGGCAAGACAGGGCACATCGGCTTCAACGAGCCGGGCTCCGGCGCCGACAGCCGCACGCGCCTCGTGCACCTCGACGCCGTGACGCGACGTGATGCCGCTGCCGATTTCTTCGGCGAGGAGTTCGTGCCGAAGGAAGCAGTGACGATGGGCGTCGCGACGATCCTCGATGCGCGCGAGATCGCACTGCTCGCCACGGGCGAACACAAGTCGCGCATCATCAAGCGCTCCGTGGAAGGCGAGATCAACCTCGAGATCGCGGCGACGTTCCTGCAGCGCCACCCGAACGCGACATTCTACGTCGATGGTGCGGCAGGTGCGGACCTCACTCGCGTCGCGACACCGTGGCTGCTCGACGAAGTGGAGTGGACCGACGAGCTGAAGATCCGCTCCGTGGTGTGGCTCTCGCAGCAGACTGAGCGCGCCATCCTCAAGCTCACGCAGCGTGACTACGCAGAACATGGCATGTCGTCGCTGGTGGCGCGGTCGGGCTCACCGGGCGCGCTGAACGGCGAAGTCTTCAACGCACTCGGCGCCAAGATTCGCGGCAAGAGCAAGCTGCCGCGTGGCAAGCGGACGATCTGCTTCTCGCCGCATCCCGATGACGACGTCATCTCGATGGGCGGCATCCTGCGCAAGTTCGTCGAGAACGAGAACGACATGCTCGTCGCGTACATGACGAGCGGCAACATCGCCGTGTTCGATCATGACGTCCGCCGCTATGTCGACTTCCTCGAGCGACTCGAACAGGATCGCGGACTGGGACGCCGCAGCGTCGACACCCTGGCGTCACGCGTCTACAAGTTTCTCGATGGCAAGCAGCCCGGCGACGTCGACATCCCTGAAGTCGCCGACATCAAGCGCATCATTCGCGAGAGTGAGGCGGTGGCCGGCATCGAGGTGATGGGCCTGTCGCGCGAGAATGCACGGTTTCTCAACCTGCCGTTCTATCAGACGGGCAAGGTGAAGAAGGACCCGATCGGGCCGGCGGACATCGCGATCGTCCGAGACCTCCTCAACGAGATCGAGCCCGAGATCATCTTCGTCGCCGGCGACCTCTCCGATCCGCACGGCACGCATCGTATGTGCAAGGAAGCGATCGACGGCGCGCTGCTCGAGATCGACTTCCCGCGTCCCGAGGTTTGGCTCTATCGCGGTGCATGGCAGGAGTGGAGCGTCACCGAGGCGAGCTGGCTCGTACCGATGTCGCAGGAAGAACTGCGGCTCAAGATCCAGGCGATCTTCAAGCACCAGTCGCAGAAGGATTCGGCGCCGTTCCCTGGGCAGGATGATCGCGAGTTCTGGCAGCGCGTCGACACCCGCAACAAGGACACGGCGAACCTGCTCGACAGGCTCGGTCTCGCCGAGTACTTCGCCATGGAAGCGTATGTCGTCGAATAGGAGCGGTCGTTGACGCGCTTCACCACACTCGACGCCATCGTTCTCGTTCTGTATCTCGTCGGAACGACGTCGCTGGGGCTGTACGTTGGACGGAAGCAGAAGGATGCGAAGGACTACTTCGTCGCGGACGGCGCCATCCCGTGGTGGGCGGTCATGTTCTCGATCGTCGCGAGCGAGACCAGCGCGTTGACGTTCATCAGCATTCCCGGACTATCGTACGGCGGTGCGCCGGGTGCGGGCAATCTCGGTTTCCTGCAGGTCGTCGCCGGCTACATCATCGGGCGGTTCGTCGTCGCGGGCGTGCTGCTGCCGCGCTACTTCGCGGGGAATCTCGTGACGGCGTACGCGCTTCTCGAAACCCGATTTGGTCTCACCACGAGACGATTTACGTCGATCGTGTTCATGATCACGCGTGCCCTGGCCGACTCAGTGCGCGTGTTCGCCACCGCGATTCCCGTCGCACTGATCATCGCGCCGTCGATCACGAACAAGTCGCTCGTGATGCCGCTCTCGGTGTTGATCCTCGGACTGCTCACGGTGCTCTACACGTACAAGGGCGGCATGAAGGCCGTGGTGTGGACGGAGCTCGTGCAGGCCGGCATCTACATCAGCGGCGCGATTGCGGCCATCGTCATCCTCGGGCATCTCGTGCCGGGCGGCTGGTCGACGATCTGGAGTCAGGCCGGCGCCGCTGGCAAAACGAAAGCGCTGGACTTCACGTTCACGCTGTCGAATCCACACACCGTGTGGGCGGGACTCATCGGCGGTGCGTTCCTCGCGATGGCGTCGCACGGCACCGACCAGCTCATCGTGCAGCGGCTGATGTCATCGCGCAGCCTGAAGGACGCGCAACGCGCGATCATCGGCTCGGGGTTCGTCGTCTTCGTGCAGTTCGCTCTCTTTCTCACCATCGGCCTCGGACTCTGGGTTTTCTACGGCGGAAAGATCTTCCCCGCCACCGACCAGATTTTCCCGTCGTTCATCCTCGAGCACATGCCGCCGGGTTTGGTCGGGCTGATCGTCGCCGCCATCGTCGCCGCGACGATGAGCACACACTCCGGCGCGATCAACTCCCTCGCCGGTGCGACGACGCACGACATCTACCTGCCCATCACCAAGCGCTCCGCGAGTGATCCACAGACGCTCAAGATGGGCCGTCTCTTCGCACTGGGATGGGGCATCGTGCTGACACTCGGCGCCCTGCTCTTTCCGCAGGACACGAAGACGCCCGTCGTCGTCGTCGCACTGGGCATCGCATCGTTCACCTCGGGCGGTTTGCTCGGCGGCTTCTTCCTCGGCATTTACTGGCGGCGCGCCATCCAGCGGGACGCGATCATCGGCATGTCCATCGCGATTGCGACGATGGCGTTCATCGTCTTTGCCAAGCCAATTGCCGCTGCCTATCCTTCACTTGCTTCAACGCTGGCGCCATTCGCGACTATCGCGTGGCCGTGGTACGTCCTCATCGGTACTTCCTTGACCTTGATCGTCGGAATTCTCTCGTCCCTCTCGCATCCCATGCCGGCACGCCAGCCGGTCGTGTCATGAGCGCGATCGTCATCGGCGTCGATGGTGGCGGTTCGAAGACGCGAGTCATCGTCGCCGACGAACACGGCACGAAAGTCGGTGAGGTCGTCGGACCGGGAAGCGCGGTGAAGCCAGGCTTCGCCGAACGGTCGGCCGATATCATCACCGCAGCCGTCAACGATGCGCTCGCGTCGTGCGAGATGATGCACGTCATGCCCAAAGTGCTCTGCGTCGGCGTTGCCGGCGCTGGCAATGACGCGGAACGACAGGCTTTGTGGCAGGCACTCGCTGGACGCGAAGTCGCCGAGGAGGTCGTGGTGCATCCCGACTACTCCATCGCGCTGGACGATGCGTTCGGCGAGGGCCCTGGCATCCTGCTCATCAGCGGAACGGGATCGGCGGCATTCGGTCGCGGTCCCGCCGGCCAGTCGGCGCGCTGCGGCGGCTGGGGCCCGATGTGCGGTGACGAAGGCTCCGGCGCGTGGATCGGTCGGCGCGCGTTGAGCGTCGTCACGGCGTCCGCAGATGGGCGCGAGCCGGAGACTGCGCTCGTTGGCGCGGTGCTTACGGCGGCACAGGTCAACGAACCGCGCGAGCTCATCGCGTGGGCGAACGAGGCGACGCCCGCGATCTTTGCGACGCTCGCGCCCGTGGTATCGAGCGTCGCCGACGCGGGCGACCTGCGCGCGAATGCGCTCATCTCGCTCGCCGTCGAAGAGCTCGTGCTGCATGTGCGCACGTTGTCACGCACCCTCTTCGGCGACGAGCGCGCGGCAACGCCGGTCGCACTGACCGGTGGCATGCTGACAAAGGGCACCACGCTTCGGAAGCGGCTCGAGCAGCGCCTGCGCAGTGCGGTTCCTGGCGCGCAGCTCCATGTGGGCGAAGTGATCCCAGCGCGCGGCGCGGTGCGTGGTGCACTGCGCTACCTCGGCGAGACCGTCTCCTAGGCGTCGCCGCTAACTGCCGGACCTCGTCCAGATCATGATCAACCCGCAGTAGAGATCCGCCGCCGTACGATTGAACTCCGGCGGAATGCTGGCAGGCCCGTTGTAGATCTCGATGCCGTGAATGTCCATCGGCGAGATGAGGTTCATCGAGAAGTTCGGATCGGTGATGAAGCCATTCAGGCCGATGCGCATCACGCAGGGCACGGACATCAACTGCGTGCCCACGCGGACGATCTTGTCGCCACGGTTGGACACCGGGATGAGAACGTGCATGCTGTCGGCGAGCCGTACGCCCATGACGCGCCGCAGCAGGTCGGACGTCTCCGTCGGCGACTGTGCCTTGATGTCGGCGGGAGTGACGAACCGCCCGCCGATGCTGTGAAGGCGGCGCTGCTCGAACCCGCGCAGCCTCGGCGATTCGTACGTGTCGGTGACTTCGACTTCATCGAGCATCACCGCTATCCGCTTCATCTCCAGCCACAGCGCAACGGTGTCGCCCGGCGCGAACTCGAAATCGGTAGTATCCGCTCGATACCCTGCGCGGCGCGTGACAATCCGGTGCGCGCCAGCGGCGACCGACGAAAACTTGAACTCGCCCCGCTCTCCCGAGAAAACGCTGAGGCGCGCGCCGAGCACGAGCACTTCGACGCCCCGCACCGCGGCGCCGGTCGCGTCGACGATGGTGCCACTAACGCTCGCGGTGGCGCTTACCGGCTGGGCGTCGGCCGCGGTGGAGCAGAGCGCGACGAGGCACACGCTGATCAGCGCTCCGCAACGTCTTCCTGTCTCCGGCGACGTGAGCATAGGGACGCCGTAGCCTCGCGCGCTCTCGTTTCCAATCCTGTCCGACTCGCGCGTACGTCGGACCGGGAACGACTATGCGTCGGGAGTTCGAACCGCCGGTACGCGGAGTGGAGTTCCCGCCAACGCGTCAGCCACCGGCGTATCTGCCGATGACAGCTCGAAAGTACCTTCCCAGCGCGCCATGACAACCGTCGCGAGACAATTGCCGACGAGATTGATCGACGTACGTGCCATGTCCATCAGCGCATCGACGCCGAGGATTACAGCCACACCCTGTAGCGGGAGCCCGAACTGCGCCAGCGCTCCCGAGAGGATCACCAATGACGCACGCGGCACCGCCGCCACGCCTTTGCTCGTGAGCATCAGCGTCAGCATCATGAGGATCTGCGCCGAGATGGGCATGTCGATGCCCGCCGCCTGCGCCACGAAAACGGATGCCAGTGCCAGGTACAGCGTGCTGCCGTCGAGGTTGAACGAATAGCCGGTGGGTAGCACGAACGAGACGATGCGGCGCGGTACGCCCAACTTCTCCATGTTCTGCAACGCGAGCGGCAGCGCGGCTTCCGACGACGCCGTCGTGAACGCGATGAGCCACGGTTCCTTCGTCGCCTGCCAGAAGCGGCGGATGGGCACCTTGAACATGATGGCGATGGGCACCAGCACGAAGAGCACGAACACGATGAGCGCGCCGTACAGCGTGAGCACCAATACGCCGAGATTCTTGAGGACGCCAAGCCCGCTCTTGCTCACCGTCACCGCGATGGCCGCCCCGATTCCGATGGGTGCGAACTTCATCACGATGCCGACGAACTTGAACATCACCTCGCTCAGGCTCTCGCAGAACGACAGCATGAACGTCTTGGCCTGTCCCTGCACCTGCGAGAGCGCCACGGCGAAGATGATCGCGAAGAAGACGATCTGCAGCACCTCGTTTTTCGATGCAGCTTCGGCGAAGCTCTGCGGCACCGTGTGCTCCAGCACGCCGGAGAAGGTCGTCTTCGTCTTCGACAGCTCCGCACCCAGCTCAGTCGAAGCGCTGGCGAGGTTCACGCCGACGCCAGGCTTCACGATGTTCACGGCCAGAAGTCCCACGGCGAGCGCAATCGTCGTGACGATCTCGAAGTAGACGATCGAGCGGAACGCCAACTTGCCCACGCGCTTCATGTCGTCGCCGTGCCCAGCGATTCCCACCACGAGCGTCGCGAATAGGAGCGGCACGATCAACGACTTGATCATGCGCAGGAAAACGTTGGACAACACCTGCAGTTCCGTCGCCTTCCATCCCGCCTCGCCTGCCCGATCGGGGAACAAATATCCGATCAGGACCCCCACCACCATGGCGACGACGATCCACTGCGTTTGCGTTATCCGGCGTAAACCGGTGCGCGGAGGCGTCGGCGCCACCGCAGGTGATACTCCAACAGTCATCTGATCAGTGGGGTGAGGAGGCGTCCGTCGAAGCGCGACGCAGCAGCGAGTTGCGGTAGCCGTACGCGAAGTAAAGCACCAGCCCGATCAGCAGCCACCAGCCAAACCGTTCCCAGGCCGTCACTGGCAATCCCTTCATCGTATACAAGCAGGCCCCTGCCCCTACCAACGTGACGGGCCAGACAAAGGGGACACGGAAGGGACGCGGACGATCCGGATCCTTGTACCGCAGCACCAGCACACCGATGCACACGATCGCGAACGCGGACAGCGTACCGATGTTCGTGAGATCGTAGATCTCGTTCTCGTCAGCCACCAGCGCGCCAACGGCGACGACGAGTCCCGTGAGAAGCGTGGTGATGTGCGGGATGTGCGTCTTCGGATGAATCTTGGCCGCCCACTGCGGCAGCAGGCCGTCGCGCGCCATCGCGTAGAAGATGCGCGGCTGACCGTATTGGAACACCAGCAACACCGCGCTCAGCGACACGACCGCGCCGAAGCTCACGATCCAGCTGGCCGTCTGCAGTCCTGCCACATCAAGCGCCTTCGCCAACGGATCGCTCGCGCGCAGCTGCTCGTAGGGTACCAGCCCCGTCGCCACGAAGCCGACGATGACATAGATGAACGTACAGATCGCCAGCCCGCCAAGAATACCGATCGGCAGGTTGCGCTGCGGATTCTTCGTCTCCTCGGCCGCAGTCGAGATCGCGTCGAAGCCGATGTACGCGAAGAAGACGATCGCCGCGCCCTGATGGATGCCGCGCCAACCGTTCGGCGCGAAGGGGTGATAGTTCGCCGTGTTGATGTGCATCGAGCCGACGACGACGAACAGGCCGAGGACGAGCAGCTTGATCACGACCATGATGTTGTTCGCTCGTGCGCTCTCCTTCACACCGAGCATCAACAACCACGTGATGAGCGCGACGATGGCGAACGCCGGCACGTTGAGCAGGATGGGCATTCCACCGATGTGCGGCGCCGACTGCATCAGCCCCGACACTGCCGGATCAGCGCTCAACTGCACCGCGCGATAGCCGTGTGTGAGCCACGGTGGAAACGTCACTCCGAACCCGCTCATGAGCGAGACGAAGTACCCGCCCCACGCGACGGCGACGGCCACGTTCCCCACCGCATACTCGAGGATGAGATCCCATCCGATGATCCACGCGACGAACTCGCCGAGCGTCGCATACGAATACGCGTACGCGCTGCCGGCCTGCGGAATCATCGACGCAAGCTCGGCGTAGCACAGCGCCGCCAGCCCGCACACGAAGCCCAGCAGGATGAACGACCACACGAGCGCGGGTCCGGCACCATACCGGATCACCTCGCCCGTCGCTCGCACTTCGCCCGCTGCCGCCGTTCCAATCGAGGAGAAGATACCGGCGCCGATGACCGCGCCGATCGCCAACATGATCAGATCGCCTGCGCCGAGGACTCGCTTCAATCCGTTGGCGCTTTCCTCATGAGCCGCAATCGGCTTGCGTGCGAAGAGCGAGTTCATCCCCATGGGGTGAGAGGCGCCGTCAGATGAACAGCGGAGCCAGCACCAGCGTGATCGTGCTCAACAGCTTGATCAGCACGTGCAGCGATGGACCGGCCGTGTCCTTGAACGGATCACCCACCGTGTCACCCACCACCGCAGCCTTGTGCGCCTCTGAGCGCTTGCCGCCGTACGCGCCCGTCTCGATGTACTTCTTGGCGTTGTCCCATGCGCCGCCGCCGTTGTTCAGGAAGCCCGCCATGAGAATGCCGGTGATCGTCGCAACCATGAGCAGCGCCGCCACGGACTCCGCACCCATGAACTCGCCCTGCCCGCCGAACCGCTTGAACACCAGGCCGACGATGATTGGGAACAGCACCACAAGGGCACCCGGCAGAACCATCGCCTTCAGTGCACCCACCGTCACGATGTCGACGCACGCGGCGTAATCCGGCTCCTCGGTGCCCTGCATGATGCCGGGGCGCTCCTTGAACTGGCGACGCACTTCAGTGATCACCGACGACGCCGCCTTGCGCACTGCGGTCATGGCGAGCGACGAGAACCAGAACACCAGCATCGCGCCGAGCAGGCCGGCCACGAACACCACCGGCTTCGACAGGTCCACGTGCAATGCCTGACCAGTGAGATTCTTCACCTCGTCGAGATACGCCGAGAACAACAGGAAGGCGGCGAGCGCCGCCGAACCGATGGCGTAGCCCTTCGTGAGCGCCTTGGTCGTGTTGCCAACCGAGTCGAGGCGATCCGTCTTCTCACGCACCGACTCCGGCTGCCGCGACATTTCGACGATACCGCCAGCGTTGTCCGTGATCGGACCGAACACGTCCATCGCGAGGATGTAGCCAGCCGTGCCGAGCATACCCATCGTCGCGACAGCGGTGCCGAACAGTCCACCGATCGGCGCGCCCGCGTCGTTCAGCAGGCCGCTCGACTGTCCGAGCGAATAGCTGGCGATGATCGCGATGCCGATGGTGATGACCGGCAACACCGTCGACTCCATACCCACCGCGAGACCGGCGATGATGTTGGTGGCTGGACCGGTCTGACTCGCTTCCGCGATGCTCAGCACCGGACGGTAGCGATACTCGGTGTAGTACTGCGTGATGAAGACGAATGCGATCGACGTGACGATGCCGATGACGCCGCAGATGAAGAAATGCCACCATGCGTCCGGCGCGTCAGCAACCTGCAGCAACATCCTGCTCGCAAAGAAAAACATCACCGTGACGAGAGCCGCGGTGACGTAGTAGCCAAAGTTCAGTGCCTTCATCGGATCGGCGTCTTCCTTGGTCTTCACGACCATGACGCCGACGATCGAGCAGAGAAGCCCGAGCGCCATGATGACGAGCGGGAAGAGAATGCCGTTGATGCCGAACGATTTGTACAACAGCACGCCGAGGATCATCGCGCCGATGTTTTCGGCAGCGGTGCTCTCGAACAGGTCGGCGCCGCGGCCGGCGCAGTCGCCGACGTTGTCGCCGACGAGATCGGCGATCACAGCGGGATTGCGCGGGTCGTCCTCGGGGATGCCGGCTTCGACCTTGCCCACGAGGTAGGCGCCAACTTCAGCCGCCTTCGTGTAGATGCCGCCGCCCAACTGCGCGAACAGCGCGACGAACGACGCACCGAAGCCGTAGCCGACGATCAGGAAGGGGATGTGCCGAGCCCATTCGCCGGAGTCCATGCCCTGCGGCGCCATCGCCGACAGCGCGGCGAACAGTCCACCGACCCCCAGGAGACTCATCGCCACCGTGAAGAGGCCCGACACCGCACCACCGCGCAGCGCGGTCTGCAGCGCATCGTTGAGCGACGTCATCGCCGCAGCGGCGACGCGGATGTTGGTGCGGATGGACACCCACATGCCCACGTAGCCGGCGACGCCCGAGCTCAGCGCGCCAAGTAGAAACGACGCCGTGACGTACATGGCGAAGGTTTTCGGGTCCTGAACCGGGTCGTTCGCGGTGGTATGGCGGAAGAAGCCGTAGCCGATACCGAGGAGCGCGGCCACCACGATCGACAGCATGCCGATGGTCTTGTACTGGCGCGCGAGATAGGCCTCGGCGCCCTGCTGAATGGCATTGGAGATCTTCTGCATCTCGGGGGTCCCGCGGCTGCGGGAGAGCACCCATCGGGCGAGGAAGATCGCGAAGAGCAGCGCAAGAGCACTAGCGCCGATGACGACGAATAACAGTGAAGACTGCGTCTGCGTCATGTTGCGTTGATTGTGGGAAAGCTTGGCCGAGGTTACCGCGACGATCGAGGGATCATTGCGGCAGGAGGAGCGCGACGTGGCACGGCGCCCACTGCTGGACGCAAAAAAAAGCCCGAGTGTCGTCGTCAGCGTCAGCTGGCGGCGTTTCCAGGGTGAATCCGCAAAATGTAGAGAGGCGCGGCGATGGCCGCTAGAGCGCGTGGACCGATCGCATCGAGGGCAGCGCGATTCGCGCTCGCCTCTCGCTAGAATTCGTAGCCCACCTGCGCCTTCATGCGCAGCGGCGTACCATCGGGACGCGTACCCGGACGAAAGCGCATCGCGCGGAGAACGCTCGCGATGCGACGATTATAATCGCCATCGCGAGTCTCGGTGAACTTGACGTCGAGCACCTTGCCGGAGGAGTCGACGTCGAACTCCGCGAGGAACCTGAAGCCCTTCACGCCTGATGGCGGCGGAAGCGGCGGAAGAAAGAATTCGATGGGCTGCGGCGGATAGTTCGTCTGCAGTCCGCCACCCGTGCCGGGACCGACGCCGCTGCCCTTCCCGGTTCCAATGCCGGATCCGATACCACCTCCGCTGCCTGGACCGTTGCCGGTGGTGCCGTCGTGGCCGCTGCCGGGTCCGAGCCCGGCAGCGATCGTGACCTGCGGCGTTGGGGCCAGCGCCTGATCTATCGGTTTCACCGGTGGCTGCACCGGCGGCGTGACCTGCGGGACCGGCGGCTGCGGCTTCGGAATCACCGGAGCTGGTATCGGTGGCAGTGACTTGGGCGTGGGCACCGGCTCGGGTGCCACACGAACGAACTGCAGTTTCTCGCGCGGGGCCTGAAGGCCACCAGAGCCTCCCCCACCTCCGCCGGCCGGCCCAGGGCCGCCTGCCCCCTGCTCGATGCGATTGATCACCGTACGAGACAGGACGATCGGCATCAACAACAACGCGATGATCGCAACGTGGACGAGCAGGGAGACGATCGCGCCTTGCTTGCGTCCTTCGTCGCGCAACGGCAGGCCGATCGGCACGCGATAGGTCGCGCGCGCCGGCGGATCGTGCGTTCCAGAATCGTCCGGAAAGGTCATGAAGGCGTGGCGATTGGAGGGCGGAACTACGGAAAGTTATACGGCGGACGACCCCCAAAGGGTTCGTCCGCCGTATAGAAAAATTGCCTGCCGAGCGGGACGATACGCCCGATCGTCTACTTGGTCGCGCCGGGGGTGTCCTTGGGTGGAACACCAATGACCTTGACCCCGGAGCCGCGCGAGATGTCCATCGCGTGCACGACACGCTCGTA
>JAQBPV010000238.1 GCA_028287345.1 Gemmatimonadota bacterium | reverse complement strand
CGGCCCGGAACGCCGGGCTCCGGCGCGCGAACGATCTCACCCTCGTAGTTCACCACGTCCCCCTTCGACACCTCGCGCCACGCGATGCGGTTGCCGTTTGGCGGCAGCATCTCGATGCGGTCGACATCCTTGCGCCAACTCGCCGCCGTCGCGACGTCGGTGATGGTGCGAAACATGTCGGCGGCTGGCTTGCTGAACTGTGCCGAGCTCACCGCAACGTGCGACTGCGGTAACATCGCGCCGACGATCACCACGATCAGGGCCAGTGCAGCGATGACTCCGAGAACGATGGCGAGCCACTTCATGCGACACCTCGCTCCGTGAAAGTCGCTACGTCTCGCGCATCGTGACGCCCAACCCAGGGCCAGCGGGCAGGCGGATGACGCCGCCGTCGATCGTCGCGCCGACGTATGGGTCGTCCGACAACAGCGCAGCGCCGTCGTAGTCGGCACAGTCGAGTAGCGGTGCGAATTGCGCCGCCGCCGTGATGCCGAGCGAGCTCTCGATCATGCAGCCGGCCATGACGAGCATGTCGTGGGCTCGTGCCGTGGCGACCATCCGCAGCGCTTCACGCAGGCCACCGCACTTCGCGAGCTTGATGTTGATGCCATCCACCACGCCCGCGAGCTTCGCGACGTCCGCCGACACGATGCAGCTCTCGTCAGCGATGATGGGCAGCGACGACCGCTCGCGGATGAAGCGCAATCCGTCGAGATCGCCCGGCGGCAGCGGCTGCTCTACGAACTCGACGCCGAGCTCCTGCAGCAGCGGCACGATGCGCAGCGTCGACTTAGGCGTCCACGCGGCGTTCGCGTCGACGCGGAGGATCTTCTTCGGTGCAAGCTCACGAACCACGCGCACGATGCGCTCGTCCCAGTTGGTGCCGAGCTTGATCTTGAGGACCGGATACGACTCGGCGTCCACGACGCGCTGGCGGAGCGTGGCTTCGTCGGGTGCGATGCCGATGGTGAAGCTCGTCGGCGGGGACGCCGTGGGGTCGAGACCCCAAAGCTTGTACAGCGGAACGCCGAGCCGCTTGGCGACGAGGTCGTGCAGGGCTGCGCTCACGCCGGCGCGCGCCGCACCGTTGTAACGGACGCACTTCGCCATGGCATGCTCCATGGCCTCGAGCGACCAGCCATCCATGTACGCGATGCAGTGGGCGAGCATGGGCAGCACCGCGACCACGGTGTCCGCCGTCTCGCCATAGAACTTGCTCGGCGCGGCTTCGCCCCATCCCTCCGCGCCATCGGGACCCGTGACAGTGATGCGCACCACGCGATACTCGGTATCACCGCCGCGCGCGATGACGAATGGATTCTTCGTGTGCAGCGTGATGATCTCGTGCGAAAGCTTCATGCGCGTTCCGAAGGGACGGGGCGTCGGGCGAGGGCGGCGGAGCGACGCGGAGCGGCGGCGTCCTCCGTCGAAGAGAGATAGTCGAGCAGCGCATCGGCAAGCTCGTCGCCGCGCGCATAGCGTTCGTCGACCGGCTTGTTGAGACAGCGCATCACGACGGTGACCAACTGTGCGGGGAGACGCGAATCGATCTCCGCGAGGTTCACCGGCTTCTCATGCACATGCTTGTAGCCGACGGAGAACGCATCCGCACCATCGAACGGCGGAAAGCCGACGAGCGCCTCGTACATCACGACGCCGAGTGCATAGAGGTCGCTGCGTCCGTCCACGAGCTTGCCCATGGCCTGCTCGGGACTCATGTAATGCGGCGTCCCCATCGCCCGACCACTGGCCGTGAGACGACCGTGAAAGCGCGCCGTCGCGATGCCGAAGTCGGTGATGAAGGCGTTGCCGTCTTCGTCGAAGAGGATGTTGTCGGGCTTCACGTCGCGATGCACGACGCCGCGCCGATGCGCATGATCGAGCCCCACGGCAACCTGCGCGGCTGCCGCGGCCACGATCGCCGGCGCAACCGCACGCTCCTTCTGCACCCTCTCGGCGAGTGAGCCACCACCGAGAAATGGCATGACGATGTAGACCGTCTCGGACGAGCGGCCGAAATCGAGCAACGGACAGATGAACGGATGCACGAGTTGCGCGGCCGCTTCCGCCTCGCGGCGAAAACGCTCGGCCATTTCGGCATCGCGCGAGAGATGCGCGTGCAAGACCTTCACGACGACGTCGCGGCCCAGCGGCATCTGCTCGGCGCGATAGACCGTCGCCATGCCGCCACCGCCGAGGCGACGCATGATGCGATAGCGGCTACCTGTTGCGCGGCGGAGCGCGGTGATCTCGTCGTCCGGCCGCTCGACTGGCGTTCCCGCGACGACGGGCAACGGACCGCCGCAACGGCTGCACGTCGCGGCACTGGCGCGATTCCACGTTCCGCATTCCGGGCAGAACACCGCTAGGCTCCGAGCTGCATCTGAACGAAATCATAGGGCGGAAAGGGCCCGGTGAGCTCGAAGCGAACGCTCGGCGTCAGCCTCTGTTGCGCGTGCACCTCTGCGGCGAAGTCCTTCCACCGCTCCGAATCGACGAGGAAGGCTGCACTCAACACGATGCCAGTGAGCTTCTCGACGCGAAGCGGCAGCGACGCGGTTGCCGTACGGCGCAACACACGCAAGCTCTCCGCGGCGGCGGCGGCGAGATCGGCGCCAACCTCACGCTCTTCAGTCTTGCCAGGCCGCCAGACGTGGACGCGAGCGGCCACGCGGTTCTCGACGAACGTCATGGCCTCGCTGAGCGCGCCGTAATGCAGCTCGAGCCAGCGGGTCACGGAATCGGCGGAGCGAAAGACTACGCCGACCGGTGCGGGAAGCACCGGGTTGGTGAGCGCGTAACCAGCCAGGACGTCTGCGTAGCGCGCGAGAGAACCGTCGTCAGCCGGAATGGGCCTGTATTCGACTTCCGCGCAGATGGCCGCGAGTTCGCGGACCGCCACGAGCTGGACGCCGGATACATCCGGGCGCGTGGAGTGCGCGTCATTCACCGTTACGCCGAACAGGTTCAGGGCCACTCGCCAACTCCGCTTATCGGTCGACCGCACGCTCTACGCGGCGCCGGAAGATACTCCGCGCAGCGCAGGGCTGACAGGCAGAACGCCGAGCGATCAGAGGAGCGCTCGCATATGCCGCACACAAGCGACTCCGAGACGGTCGGGTGCGTAACCACCTTCCAGCGCACTCACGAGCCGCCCACCGCACCACTGTGCCGCCCGCGACACCAGTTCGGCCGTGAGTCGGTCGAAGTCGTCGTATTCGAGCGTGAAGTTCCCAAGTGGGTCGCCAGCGAGGGAATCGAAGCCCGCCGAGAGGAGCACGAGGTCCGGGGTGAATCCAGCGCTGGCGGCGTCCACCGCGCCGAGAAAGCTGTCGACGTACCGCTCGCGAGGCAGGCCGCCGGGCAGCGGCACGTTCCACACGTTGTCATGCGGTCCGCGGTCGGTCGCGGCTCCGGTGCCGGGGTACCAGGGCCACTGATGCATCGATACGAAGTGGATGTCCTTGGTCTGCTCCACGAGCGCTTGCGTGCCATTGCCGTGATGCACGTCCCAGTCGACGATTAGCACACGTTCGGCGCCATGCGCAGTGCGAGCATAGTGCGCGGCGAGGGCGACGTTGCCGAAGAGACAGAAGCCCATGCCCGTCGCACGCAGCGCGTGGTGGCCAGGTGGACGCACCGCGCAGAAGCTCCGCGCGGGCCCTGTTCCGAAGGCCAAGTCCACTCCGTCGAGAACGGCGCCGGCGCCTGCGGTGGCCGCCAGCCAGCTTCCCGCGCTCACCACGGTGTCGGCATCGAGACGTCCGCCGCCCGATTCCGCGATGTTCTCGACGCGCGCGATGTACGCCGGATCGTGTGCGATCGCAAGCTCCTCGGCCGTGGCATGCCGAGCCTCGCGGTGATCCAGCTGATGATACAGCTCGAAGTCATCGCGCAACGCGCGGGGAATGGCGCGTAACCGGCCGACGTGCTCGGGATGTCCCCAGCCGGTGTCGTGGCCGCCGCAGTCGGCGTGCGAGATGTAGGCGACAGTGTTCATCGTGCTCCACGAAAGCGGCGCGACGCGATCTCGGCAAGAAGACATGCCGCGGCGATGATCAGCAGGATGATCGGCATCGAGTTGCGAGACTGTTCGCTGCGCTTTGCTTCGGGGGGAGACGACGGTCCGAGGGCCGAGATAAGCGAGGCGAGTGGCGCAGCGTCGCCGGTGGAGGTGGCGGCCGTCTCCCGCGCTGGCGCCACAGAACCCGCCGCGCTCGACCACCATCGCCGATGCGCCGCGAGGCCGCTCGATCCGCCGAGCATGCGCCAGCGCCAGCTTTCGTCGTAGCCGATGGCGAGGACGCGCCCCATGCCGGCGCGTCGTGCAGCCAATGTCACTCCTGGCTGCTCGCGCTGGAGAGAGATCGCATCGGCTCGTGCAAGCGACAATGGACGCAACGGAAGGTCGCGCGTGGTCACCGAATCATCGGCGAGAAGAATGCGGCCCGGCCGACGATCACCGGCGCGCGCCGGGGAGAGACGTCCGAGCTGATCGATCTCGAGGGCCCCGCCCGCGGCGATCAGTCCACCGCCCTGCGCAACGAACCGGGCAATCGCAGGCGCCATGTCGGTCGACGACGAGTCGAGCGCCACCACGACGTCGTAGCGTGCCGTGTCGATGGGAAGAATTCCATCATCGCGGACATCGACGTTGGGCGCGGCGGGAATGCGAGCGCGCACGACCCATCCTGCTTCGCTC
>JAQBPV010000231.1 GCA_028287345.1 Gemmatimonadota bacterium | reverse complement strand
TCCTGCACGAGCTCGCACACGTACGCCGACGCGATGGCTTCACTCAACTGCTTGTCGACACCTGTTGCGCGCTGCACTGGTTCAATCCACTCGTCTGGTACGCGAGCACGCAGCTCATCTCCGAGCGCGAGATCGCCTGCGACGACCTCGTCGTGACGTCGGGCACCTCTCCCTTCGACTATGCGGAAGAACTGCTCGCCGTGGCCGACGCCTTTCGTGCGCCCGTTCCGCGCGTCGTCCTCGCCGTCACTCGGCCGGGCGCACTCGAGCATCGCATTCGTTCACTGCTCGATACCCGTCGTGCACGGAGCGCTTCAGTGCGGATGAGTGTGGCGACGTCCGCCGCAGTGCTCGCGTTCCACGTCGGTGTGGCATCGCTCAGCGCCGCCGACGTTCCGAAGCCGGGTTTGTCGCTCAGTACAGATACGACGACGCGCACATTCAGTGTTCCTGTTCGTCCGTTCGTCTGCGGAGGCGGCATCCCCGACGAGATCACCTACGATTCGGCCACCCGTGCATGCCAGGCCGATGGTGCAGAGGTGACCATCGTCGTGAACGGAGGGCGGATCGTGGATGTCCACGCGACCGTCGGTACCCGTACCAGCGCAGTGTCAACCGTCGACACGCGCGCCGAAGCGCGAGCCCTGCTCGACGCGATTCCGTCGCTCTCGGGCCGAGCTGGCGCTCACGCGATCCAGACCGCCGCCCTCATGCGCGATGGCGTGAGCGGATCCGATCTACTCACGTTCGTGAATGATGCGTCGCTCGACGGCGAGACTCGCCGCATGGGTGTTACGTGGTTTGGGATTGTCGCGGGAGACTCTGCGGGAGACGCGCTCGTGCGCATCGCACGTCGCGAGGGCGACGACACCAGCGTCCGCGAGCAGGCGCTCATCGCGCTGGGCCGCGCAGGCGTGGACGTCGCGCTCGAGATCGCACGCTCGAGCAGCGACGAGCGCATGCGCCGTATCGCGGCCCATCGCGCTGACGTGCTGGCACGCCCATGATGCGTCTGACTCTCGCATTCGTTCTATCCGGCAGCTTTGCCATACCGCGCATTGCCCCGGCACAGGCGAGCAACGGGCAACGCACGATCGAATTTCCCGTGCGTCAAGGCGTCTGCGGCGACGGCGCGAACGTCCTCTACGCGGATCGCAAGCGATACACATGGCCCACGACCGAGCTGACCGGCGACTTCCACACACGCAAGTGCGCCGACGGTCGTGCGATGCTCGTGGTAACCGCGTCCACTGCGCGTCTCATCGTCGGCGGACCGTCACTGACCCCACACGACAACATGAGCGGCAGCGCTGCACGCGACTACTTCCTTCAACTCGCGCGCACGCTACCCGGAGGCACCGCTCCACAGGCCGTCGCTGCGGCGGCGGTCACTGCCGCGCCACCATCGATCGAGCAGCTCGCCGGTTTTGCGCGCGACTCCAGGATCACGATCGAAGCACGAAGCGCGGCGCTTGGATGGATTCCGCAGCTGTATCGCACGTCAGCACCGGGAGTACTCACCCAGTTCGTGCATGACACCGCGCTGCCATGGCAACTTCGCGAACGAGCGTTGCAGGGCGTCTGGGAGAGCGGCGAGAGCGGCACTGCGCTGCTGCTCGGCCTCGCGACATCTCGCCAACCCGAGCGGCTGCGCGCGCGGACGCTGGGATGGCTCGGTCAGACGCCAGGTGATAGCGCCGAGGCGGTTCTCCGCGCGATCGCATTGGATCCCGCGGAGTCTACGGAACTGCGCTCCGTTGCCGTTCACACGCTTACCGAGCGGCGCAAGAAACGACACCAGTAGTCCGCGAACGAGCTACGACTTTCGACGTTCCGGCGCGTCCGAATCGCGGTCGCCTACGTTCGACCACACGCGTTCGAGGTCGCTCGGCGACAGATGCACGGGCGCGCCGGCGAGAATTCCGGTGACGTTGCGGAACGGACGTCCCATCCGCATGCCGCCCTTGTCGATCGTGAACTCGCGAATCGCCTTGTCGTGCGCCGACCCACGCATCTTGAGCACCGTGAGGCCGCGCTTCATCTCGCCGAACATCTCGACGTAGCGAAGCAGGATGATCGAATCCGTGAGCGTCGAGATGTGCGTTTCCGTGATGGAGTCGCCGCCCATGAGGCTCTCGGTCGTCGATGTGAACAGCCCCGTGATCTCCTCGTGCTTGATGAAGGACGTCAGCCCGATCACGAATTCGCGAAAGGCCTTCTGCGTCCCCACGTGCTCCAGCGCGGAGAGGCTGTCGAGCGCCACACGTTGCGGACGGAATTCCTTGATCGCCGCCTGAATCGTGACGAGCCAATCCTCGAGTCCCGAGATGTCGGGATAGTCGCACACGATGCGGAGCGTGCCCTCTCGCTCCATCTGCCCGAAGTCCACGCCCCATCCCGTCGCATTGCGCACGAGCTGATCCCTGCTTTCCTCGAACGCGAGCAGCAGACAGCGCTCGCCATTGCTCGTACCGCCTCGAAGAAACTGCGTGACGGTGAGCGTCTTCCCGGTTCCCGTGGCGCCGGAGATGAGCGTCACCGAGTCGCGGAAGAGTCCTCCACCGCACATCTCGTCGAGCTGCGGATTGCCGGACGATATCCGCTTGTCCGACGACTTCATACTCAAGTGCATCGCCGACAGCGGGATGACGATGACGCCGCCGTCGGGGACGATCGTGAATGGGTACTCGCCCTTCTGGTGATCGCACCCGCGGAACTTGAGGATCTCGATGGTGCGACGCCGGCTCTCGTCCTCGAGCACGTTGCGCAGGATCATCACGTTGTCCGCGATGAATTCCTCCACGCCGAAGCGCGCGACCGGACCATAGTCGTCCGTACGCTCGGCCGTCAGCACCGCGGTAACGCCCAGTGACTTGAGTCCCGATGCAATGCGAAACAGCTCGCTGCGCACGATCGATTGATCGGAGAATTGCGAGAACACCGCACCGAGTGAATCGACTGCGACGCGCTCGGCGCCCACCTTCTTCACTGCGTGCTGCACACGCGCCATCAGTGCGCCGAGATCGAAGCTCCCCGCCTCGAACGACTCGACGGACGGATCTGGAGACGCGTCGACGAAGGCGAGCTTGCCCTCCGCTTCCCACTGCGCCAGGTCCCAGCCGAAGCTGAGCATGTTCTTTCGAATGTCGGTCGCCGACTCCTCGAAAGTGACGAACACTCCACGTGAACCACCTTGAATTCCCGCCGCGAGAAATTGCACGGCGAAGATCGTCTTTCCGCTGCCCGCCGTTCCGGAGATCAGCGTCGTCCTGTTCTTCGGCAACCCGCCCTTGGCGATGACGTCGAAGCTGGAAATTCCCGTCGCGATTTTCTCCACCGCCAGATGTTTTCCAACCACCGTCATTTTTCAGTCCCCTCGATGCCTTGTGTCGGCCGACGTGGATGCACCTCGAGACCGAGCAACACCTTCTCGGTATTCGACAGATCGCCGATCACGCGCCGAAGCGGCAAAGGCAGTGATTTGATCAACGTTGGCGTCGCGAGAATCTTCTCATCCTCGGCCAGGTCCGGATGCTCGAGGACGTCGATGATTTCGAGCTCGTACTGCCCTTCGAGCTCCTGCTCGCAAATGCGCCGAAGGTTGGCGACGGCCGTGGCAGTGCGCGAGCTCGCGCTCGTGACGAACAACCTCAGCAAATACTTGGACAGGGCTTCCTCCAGTGCATGAAATATTCACGCGCTATTGTGGCGCGATGCGCGACATCCCGCTATCCCGCGAAGAATGGATAGGCCTGCTATCTGCATAAGAGAAGCCTCGTGACCGACGCCACTATTTCAGAGCCGGATACGTCCGCCGTCGTACAGAATGCGGATCAGGATCCCCGGACTCAGTTGCGCGCCATCATCGAGAGTCTCGCGGATGGCATCGTCATCGTCGACGGGAATGGCGTGATCCGATTCGCCAATCCGGCGGCAGGGCGGCTCTTCACCAAGAGCCCGGACGCGCTCGTCGGCACGCCTCTCGGCACGCCAGTGGTCGGGGGGGAGAAGACCGAGATGGAGATCGTCCGTCGCGGCGAGGGCGAGGTGATCTACGCGGAGCTTCGTGTCGTCGACGCGAACTGGGACGGCGAAGCGGTCGAGCTCGTCTCGCTGCGCGACGTAACCGATCGCAAGTACGCCGAAGAGCGTGCGAGGCAGCTCGCCCATGAGCGCGAAGCGCGACTCGAGGCCGAAGCCGCAAGCCGGGCGAAGTCCGATTTCCTCGCCATCATGTCGCACGAGTTGCGTACTCCTCTCAACGCGATCCTTGGGTACTCCGAGTTGATCGAGCTGGGTGTGGCAGGGGAGTTGAACAAGAGCATCCGCGACCAGATCGGCCGCGTCCGCCGCGCTGCCAAGCACCTGCTCGGGCTCGTGAACGATATCCTCGATCTCGCAAAATTCGAGGCTGGCCGTCTCGAAGTCGCGAATGCGCCGGCGACGGCGCCGGAGGCGGTAGCATCGGCACTCGTGCTCGTCCACCCTCAGGCCGAGGCGCGGAACCTGTCGCTCGTCGTGACGCCGGCGATTGCCGCGCTGCCCGGCTTCATTGGCGACTCCGAACGCGTGCGGCAGATCCTCGTGAACCTGCTGTCGAACGCAGTGAAGTGCACGGAGCCCGGTGGCACCATCACGATCGACGGCGGCGTGAAGCAGAACCGTGAACCGAAGTCGAAGCCGGAGCCGAGGAGGTCACAGCTATATCTGAGCGTCAGCGATACGGGTATCGGTATCGAGAAGCAGAAGCTCGCGACGATCTTCGAGCCGTTCGTACAGGCCGACGCTGGGCCAAAGCGGGCGCGCGAAGGCAGCGGTCTCGGACTCACCATCGCCCTTCGTCTCGCGCGAGCCATGGGCGGCGACCTCACGGTTGAAAGCACGGTTGGTGTGGGATCGTCGTTCACCCTATGGCTGCCGGCGGACGACGCTCCTGCCGCCAGCGCGAGCACGGACGCAACCCAGTCAATCGCGTCGACGGACGCTTCGTCGGTCGAGGGCCACACGGCGCCGACCGGTCTGCCGACCCGACATCTCAAGGGCCTGTGCGATCTGTCGGAGCAGTTCGTGATGCAACTCGGCCCGCTTGTTACCGCGGTGGTCAACCGCGTGCGGCTCGATCCAGCCGTACCGATGGCGGCGGGGCTCAGGACGTCTCAGTTGCACGATCACCTGACGACGCTGTTGGCCGACATCGCCGGCGCGCTGGTGGTCATCGAGGAGTCGGGCGGCGAGATGTCGCCGCTGCTGGCGGACGCGATCGAAATTCAGCGTCTCGTCGCGGAGCGACATGGTGGGCAGCGTGCGCGCCTGGGATGGACCGAGGCTTCGCTCCGCCGCGAGTTCATGATCATCCGAGAGGAAGTGGAGAGCCTCGCGCGGCAGTCAGTGCCGAAGGAAACTCCACTCCTCGCGAATGACGCGATTGCCATCGTGAATCGCTTCGTCGATCAGGCCGAGTATCTCAGCGTGCGCGCGTTGGAGCGCGCACGCGTGAGTTGAAGCCTTACGGCTTCGCCTGCTCGCGCGACATCGTGAAGTCGTACTC
>JAQBPV010000221.1 GCA_028287345.1 Gemmatimonadota bacterium | reverse complement strand
GTGCTCGTTCCCGTCTTCGACGCGTTGATCACGGCATCCGTCGTGGATGCGGTGATCGATACCTCACCGAGCTGCTGCACTTCGCGCGTCAGCTTGAAGTCCTCTCGGCGTGTCTGGCCCAGTGCGATGACGATGCCGTCGCGCGTCATCGGTGCGAAGCCGATGCGGCGGACCGTGATGATGTAACCCTGGTTCGGCTCGATGCCCTGAATGGTGAACAGTCCCGACGCACGGGACGTCGCACCGATGTTGTAGCCGGTGCGCGGGTTTCGCACCTGTATCTGCGCGTTTTCGATCGCGGCGCCGGTAGCGTCCGTGATCGTACCAGTCAGTCCACCGGTCGTAACGCCCTGGGCAGAAACGGATGTAGCGGAAATTACGAGAAGCGCAAGAACGGCGACGACGCCGATTAGCGTTCGGATTTTCAGCATGAATGCTCTCTGGGAGGAGAAGAGGAGGGTGGCCAAAAGCTAGGTTGGCAGAGCCCGGTCGAGCAAGTGACGAGCGTAACCGATGGGTCACATCGTTCGTGTGCAGCGCAAGTTAGGCCGCCGCGCACACTCCGCGTCGCCCAACTGTGCACTGACCCGCGTGCCCTACGGTGTGGTCACTTTTCGGCTGGCGTGCGCGCACCCACACGCGCACGAATGACGCTCTTGATGCCGCCGCGGATGTTGAAGTCGCCCACGACCTCCATCCATACAGGCTTCACCGCCGCGGACAGGTCGTCGAGAATGCGGTTCACCGCACGCTCGTAGAAGATGCCATCGTTGCGAAAGCTCCACAGGTAGAGCTTCAGGCTCTTCAGCTCCACACAGACGTCGCCGGGGACGTAGTTGATGTACATCGTCGCGAAGTCTGGGGCGCCTCCCTCGAGCGCCTTCAGCTCTTCGGCGTCCGACTCGATGCCTCCCATGGGGCAGAGCGATGTGAATTCCGGGCACTCCATCTCGATCTCGTACGGGCGGCCCGGGTACGGATTCGCAAACGTCTCCAGCAGGTCAGGTCGTGGCATGGACGAACAATAATCCGTCGAAGTGACTCTGGCGCCGGACGGGTCGTCGAACGTATGTTGACGCGGTGCCGGTCCCCTCTGGGCCGGCCGTTGCCGCCGGGAGAACGGCCTGGCGGTACTGCCCCCTGGCAAGTCCAGGGGGCTCTTTTTTTCTAGCCCTCCCCGCGAAGCCGGCGCGCCATCTCGTCCAGCACAGCTCGCTCGTCAGTCGACAGGCTGTCCAGCCCGGACGACGAGATCTTATCGAGCACGCGGTCCAACTCGGCCGCCCGCGCCTCGCGTGACGTCCGCACCGGCGTCACCAGCGCCCGTGCCGTGGGCCGCTTCTGCGCCGCTACCGCCTTGCTCTTGGCCACGATCTCGTCCACTTCGTCGCGCTGCGCACGTGCGCGCGGCAAAGTCCGCGGAATCGCCCTTGGCGGCGTCTCGTCCGGATAGTCGGGCGCCGGTGAGATGCGTTGCCGCAGCCGGTCCAGGCTCGCCGCTGGTGGTGTGCGGAAGTACAGCCAACCGAACGCCAGCCCGCCCAGATGCGCCGCGTATGCCCAGCGCTCACCACCGGCCGTGGGGTCTCCCGCGCTCAGCAGCCCGAGTGCGAGGTTCGCGGCCACCAGCATGACGACCAGCGTCCAGGCGCGAATGGGTACGGTACCGAACAAGCCGACCTCTTCGCGCGGCCATTGCTGGCAGTACGCGAACATCACTCCGAACACCGCGGCCGACGACCCGATGAGCAGCCCGGTGCGCACGAACAGGAGATGGAACATCGCGCCGCCCAGACCGCACCACAGGAAGTAGAGCGTGAAGCCGCGCGTCCCCATCGCCGCTTCGAGACGAGGGCCGAACATCACCAATCCGTACATGTTGAGGGCGAGGTGCCACAGCCCGTAATGCACGAACATGTACGTCAGCGCGCTCCACAGCGTGCGCTGCAGGCTTCCATCCTGGAATCCCAGCACCGCGAACGCGTCGGCATCACTCACGAGCGTCCACTGCAGGAACAGCATCACCGCGCTGATCGCGAGTAGCACGCGCACACCGCGCGTCATGCGTGGTGCGTCGTGCTCTTCGTATGGAAGTGGAGTCGCCATCTGCCGGTGCTGCGATGCAGCTGCTGAACGGGTATGCGCTCGCGCCGCGCGAGCCCCTCTCTCTTCAACGTACTAACCGGAGCCTTTGTTGCGAGTTCCGGTCCGTTTCACTCGTCATCACCGCGCCGCCGTCGCCGGCCACCGTGGCAGGATACGCACATCGGTATGTACCGCCATCGCTTGCTGCAGCCACAGCACCCACCGCCGGTCGCGCTCCACTTCGCGGTCCACCATTGGATGGACGACGATCTGCGCATCCCCGCTCGCTTCATGTACTTGCTCGACGATCCGCAAAAGCGGCCCGTCACTCAGCGTCTCCTGCGGAACGATGGCAACGGAATGCGCCACCTGCTTCTTCGCCGCCAGCGAGATCGTGGCGCATACGCGCTCGATCGCCGCCGCACCCTCGCTACCGTCAAGCGAGACCTGTACCAGCGCAATGGCGTGCAGCAGCCTCTCCAGCGCCTGCGGCCGCTGACCGTCGTGGTCGATCATCAGCGGGAGCGGACCGGTCTGGCTGAAGGCCGCCACCAGGAACTCCTCCTCTGCCAGCGCATCTCGCCCAACGATTGCCACGGAGTGGTACCGGGAGCGGCCCGTCAGTCGCGTGAGCTCACCGCGGAGTGCTTCCGCCGTGTAGATCGTCGCCGTTTCCGCCTCTCCGGCGAACTTGACGAACAGCTGCCGCCGGCCGGTCCATGGGCCGAGCGTCTGGACTCCGGCGGGGATGCCCGCGAGCGCTGCACTCAGGCTCGGCAACTTGCCTTTGCCGGGACTCATGAGGAAGCCTGCGAGCTGGCCGTCGCATCCGTCGCTAGCCGCGCGATCTTCTCGCACAGCTCCGGAAAGGTGATCCCTGCTGCTGCTGCTGCCTGGGGTACGAGACTGGTCGCCGTCATTCCGGGAAGTGTATTGGCCTCGAGGCAGTAGAACTGTCCATCGGTCGTCATGCGGAAATCTATGCGTGCACAGCCGCTCAACTTCAATGCGCTGAACGTACGCTGTGCCTGTTCCTGTACTGCTGCTACCTCCGCCTCACTCAGCGCGGCTGGGAAAATCTCCTCCGCCATCCCCGGCGTGTACTTCGCCTCGTAGTCGTAGATCTCCTTCTTCGAGATGATCTCGCCCACCGGCAGCGCCCGGTGGCCGAGGATCGACACTGTCAGCTCGCGCCCCGCGATGAACTGCTCGAGCATCACCTCGTCGTCATGCTTGAACGCTTCAAGAATCGCCGGCACAAGCTGAGTGCGCTCCTTCACGATGGACAGCCCTACGGTCGAACCCTGCTTCGACGGCTTGACGATCAACGGCAACCCGAGGGTGGCCACCACCTGCTCGACATCCGGCAACGACGCTGGGTCATTGGCCATGAGCCAATCTGCGGTGGTCACATCGTGCGCGCGCATGAGGTGCTTGGAAAGATCCTTGTCCATCGCCAGCGCGCTAGCCATGTGCCCGCTACCCGTATAGGGCACACCAGCCAGATCGAGCAGCGCCTGGATGGTCCCATCTTCGCCCGAACCGCCGTGGAGCGCTAGGAAGGCAACGTCACAGTCTCCCCGTTTGGGCAGCCTAGCTGCCGTTTCCGCCACGGATTCTGCCTTCATCCGCGCCAGCTCTTTCGGCGTTGGCGGGAGCTGCTTCACCACGCCGTCGGCGATCATCCGCCGCTCGTCGTCCTGCGTGAGTGCCCCCTTGGCCGTATCCACCGCCGCGACGGTGTGCCCGCGCGTCCTGAGCGCTTCGGCAATCCTGAGCCCCGACGCCAGCGACACGTCGCGCTCTGAGGAGGTGCCACCCATCAACACTGTTATCCGCACACTTCTCCACTTGTTTTTGAGCCTGACAAACGCTGTATCAATCGCCGTACAAACGCCGTGAATCGCCGCACGCAGTACGCCTCACGCTGCACGACGCGCCGTACGCCGCATCGCCGCCGTTCACGCCGCCCGCCGTCCGCTACCGATTCATCAGATAGGCAAGCATGTCACTCCGCGTGACGATCCCCGATATGGCTCCGCCTTCCGCCACCAGCACAGCAGGGGTCGCCTTGGATAGCAGCTTCTGGACCGACTCCACATGCTGGGCTGCGTCGATCACCGGAAATGCTTCGTCCATCACTTCACCGACCACCGCATCGAGAAACCGCGAGCTCTCCAGCCCACGCTGTGTCAACGCGTACTCCGTGACACTCCCAACGCACTTCCCATCATCCAGAACGGGCAGCTGCGAAACATCGTGCAAGCGCATGAGACCAAGTGCCTGTCGCACGAGCTGTCCCGGTGCCGTGCTCACCACTGCCGCCGGCGCTCCATCGCCCTTGTGATCGACCAGATCGCCCAGCGTGACACGATCCGGCTCGAGCAACTGGTTCTCTCGCATCCATTCGTCGTTGTACAGCTTCGAGAGATACCGTTCGCCCGTATCGCAGAGGAACGTCACGATCAATGCATTGGGATCATCGACTTCACGGGCGACCTGCAGCGCGATGTGCGTGATCAATCCCGCCGACCCGCCGACGAATAGTCCCTCTTCGCGCGTGAGCCGGCGCGCCATCGCGAACGAGTCGCGATCACTGACAGTGCGATAGTCGTCGACGAGAGACAGGTCGAGTGTGCTCGGCAGCTTGTCCTGCCCGATGCCCTCGACCTTGTACGGCGCTCCCTCGATCTTGTTCTTCCCCTTGCTCCGCCACAGCTCAGCGAGAATCGACCCCTGCGGGTCGCCCGAGATGATCTGGATCTTCGGGTCTTTCTCCTTGAGGTAGCGCCCCACGCCGGTGATCGTGCCGCCCGTTCCCGCTGCGGCAACGAAGTGCGTGATTCGCCCCTCTGTCTGCTCCCACAGCTCGGGGCCCGTCGTCGCGTAGTGCGCGTCCGGATTCGCCTGATTGTAGAACTGATTCGCGAGAATCGCGTTCGGCGTTTCCTCCGCAATGCGCTTGGCCATCATCACGTAGTTGTCCGGATGATCCGGCGCGACCGCCGTCGGCGTGACGATCACCTCCGCACCAAACGCCTTCAGTAGCCGCACCTTCTCCTGCGACATCTTGTCGGGCATCGTGAAGATGCATTTGTAGCCCTTGAGTGCCGCTGCGATCGCGAGTCCCACGCCGGTGTTGCCGCTCGTGCCTTCGACGATCGTGCCGCCCGGCTTGAGCTTTCCTTCGCGCTCTGCCTGCTCGATGATCGGCATGCCGATGCGGTCCTTCACCGAGCCGCCCGGATTGAAGAACTCGGCCTTGCCGTATACTGGCGTGCGAATTCCTCGCGTGACTCGGTGCAGTCGGATCAACGGCGTCCAGCCAATTGTATCGATCACGCTGTCATACGGCCGCGTATTACGCATCATGGAGCAAGTCCGCGCTTGTTCAGGATCGTGTCGCCTGGAAGCGCATGTGCTTCCGGATGACGGAAATAGACGGGGAAGAGCACGGCAGTTGCCATCGGCTCACCCCGCAGTTTCGCCGGTACGAAACGTAGCTCCTGCGAGCCCTTCACTGCCGCTGAGTCCAGTGCGGCGTATCCGCTCGACTCCTCGATCCGCGTCGAATCGGACATCACCTGTCCATCTCGATCGATGAACAACCTGAGCGTCACGTTGCCCTGCACGCGCCGCGCATAGAGCGCCGCCGGGTATCGAAAGGGCAGCTCTGTATTGAGCGCCTTGGGCACTTCATCGGGATGCGTCGATCCCACCTGCAGTGCCTGCGCCATCTTTTGCGTCGTGTCTTTCTCTGTACAGGCAGCCGCGCTGACGAGCGCCAGCGCAATCATCGTTTGCCGATTCATCGCTTGGCCTGCTCGGCGAGCTCCGCCAGCAATTGCAGCGCGGCGAGCGGCGTGAGGTTGTTCACGTCCGCGGCGATCAATCGGTCCACGACGACATGCCGTGCCGCAGGCGCGAACAGCGCGAGTTGATCGGGAGGTACTTGAGAGGGACGCGGTCGCTTTGCTCCGGCGACTGCCGGAGCGAGCGCTGGCACGAGATGCTCCGCCTCCCCCTCCAATAGCGCGAGCACGGTGCGCGCACGCGCGATCACCGGCGCGGGCAGTCCGGCGAGCTTCCCCACCTCGATGCCGTACGAACGATCTGCACCACCTGGCTGCAGTCGATGCAGGAAGAGAATCTGATCGCCGACCTCGCGCACGCCGACATTATAGTTTCGAACAGCTACTAATTCTTCCGCCAATTGCACGAGCTCATGATAATGCGTCGCGAAGATCGTCTTGCAGCCCACACGGTCGTGCAGGTGCTCGCTCACCGCCCACGCAATTGACACACCGTCATACGTACTCGTCCCGCGGCCGATCTCATCGAGCAGCACCAGGCTGCGCGCTGTTGCCGTATGAAGAATCGCACTCGTCTCGGCCATCTCCACCATGAACGTCGACTGCCCGCGCACGAGGTTGTCGCTTGCGCCCACACGCGTGAACAGCCGGTCGCACACGCCGATCGTCGCCGATGTCGCGGGGACGAAGCTTCCCACCTGCGCCATGAGCACGATCAATCCCACCTGGCGCAGGATCGTACTCTTTCCCGCCATGTTCGGCCCGGTGAGAATGATCAACCGCGCGTCGGCGATGAGTTTCACGTCATTCGGGATGAACTTGTCGCGCGGCATCATTCGCTCGACGACAGGATGCCGTCCGCTGACGATCTCGAGGTCGAAGCCGTCGGTGAGCGTCGGACGTGCATATCCTTCTCGTGCGGCCACGTCGGCGAGCGCCGAGAGGACATCGAGTTCGGCGACGATCCGCGCCGAGCACTGCACGCGTGCTATCTCGCGTCCGATCGATGCACGGAGCGTCTCGAACAGCAACCGCTCACGCGTTTCGATGCGCTCGCTCGCTGTCAGCACCTTCTCCTCGTACTCCTTCAGCGCTGGCGTGACGTACCGCTCGGCACCTGTCAGCGTCTGTCGGCGTTGATAGTCCGCCGGCACGAGCTCACGGTTCGCGTTCGTCACTTCGATGAAGTATCCGAACACGCGATTGAAGCCGACCTTGAGCGACGGAATGCCGGTGCGAGCGCGTTCCTCGTTCTGGATTGCTGCGATCGCGTCCTTGCCACCGTCGCGCAACTGTCGCAGCTCGTCAAGCTCGGCGTCCACACCCGAAGCAATTGTCGCATCGTCGCCGAGCTGCAGCGGCGGGCGCTCCACCAACGTCGCACGCACTGCGCTAGCCATCTCGGC
This sequence comes from Gemmatimonadota bacterium, assembly GCA_028287345.1. Classification (GTDB taxonomy): domain Bacteria; phylum Gemmatimonadota; class Gemmatimonadetes; order Gemmatimonadales; family Gemmatimonadaceae; genus AG11. Next base: position 13,769 of record JAQBPV010000221.1, on the reverse strand, counting down.
GCAGCTGTCCCATTGCTGCATCAGGCGTCCGGCGACACCTGCGCCGTTCAATCGCGTCGCCGCTGCCTCGACATCCGGTAGACGGCCAAGCGACGTGCCCAATGCCGCGAGCTCACGCGGCGTCGCACGTCCTGCTGCGGCCTTGCTGCCCAGTCGTTCGACGTCGCGCACGCCATCGAGTGCGGAGCGCAGTGCGTCGCGCGCACTGGCGTCGGTCACCAGGGCATTCACGGCGTCGAGCCGCAAATCGATGCGCTGGCGATCCACGAGTGGCGCGAGCAGCCATTGCCGCAGCAACCGCGTGCCCATCGGCGTCATCGTGCGATCCAATACGGCGAGCAGTGTTCCCGTCGTGTCCACGCCGCGCAGTGATTCCACCAACTCGAGGTTGCGCCGGGTCATCTCGTCGAGCGGCATGGTGCCGCCAGCTCGTTCGATCGTCGGACGCGCCAACTGCGGCACGCCCGATGGCTGCATCTCCTTGAGGTAGCGCAGCAGCGCGCCGGCTACCGCGATCGCCTGGCCGTCCTCGGCGCCGAGTCCGAGTCCGTCCAGTCCGCGCACATCGAAATGGCGTGCAACGTCGTCGCGCGCCATCGACTCGTCGAACTCCCATGCCTCGCGCTCGGTGACGAGCACGCCGTCGAGCGCTGGGCTCCGCGGTAGTGTATCCGCACCCTTCGGCACGACGATCTCGCGCGGGGCAAATCGGGCGAGCACCGTATCGATTTCCGCGAGTGGCATTACGGTGAGACGAAACTCTCCCGTCGATACGTCAGCTGCCGCGATGCCGATGGTGCCATTGTAGATCGGTCCGGCGGCAACGACGAAGTTGTTGCGCGCACCGTCAAGGAGGTCGTCCGCGAATGCGACGCCCGGGGAGATCGTCTCAACCACTTCGCGGCGCACGATCCCCTTTGCCAGCTTGGGATCTTCTACCTGCTCGCAGATGGCGACGCGATATCCCTGCTGTACGAGGCGTCGGAGGTATTCCGGACCAGCCTTCACAGGCACACCGGCGAGCGGCACTTCCGTTGCGCCGCCGTTGTTGCGCGCGGTGAGCGTTAGCCCGAGCACCCGTGCGGCCGTCTCGGCGTCCTCGTAGAACATTTCGTAGAAGTCGCCCATCCGGAAAAACAGGATCGCACTCTGGTGTCGCGCCTTGATTTCCCGGTATTGCTGCATCAGCGGTGTCGCCACGGCACCGCTCACGGCGACTTGCCTACCGGCGATCGCTCTTCCGTGACGAAGCCGATGATGCCGCGTGTCTTGAGCGCTGCGACTTCTTCCTGAGCCGCTTGCCGAGTGGGATAAAAATCCAACCGCACTCGGAAGGGCTTCGCCTCGCCGCTCACGCGCGCCGTCACGCCTTTCGCCTGCAGTTTTTTCACGAGTGCTTCTGCATCGGCACGTGTGCCATATGCTGCGAGCTGGATCGTGTAACTGCCCTTGCCCTTCAACGGTGCAACCGGCGCCGGAACGGGAGCTGGTCTTGCCGCCGCCTTGACCGCTGAATCGAAAGCGGCGGTTTTCGAAGACCTGCTCGTCGTTCTGGTCGACCTGATGACTGTATCCGTCGCGACTGCGTTCGCGGTTGAGCCGGTGCTTTTGCTCGACTTCATCACCGTGTCCACCGAAGCTGTCCTTGTCGGGACGCTCGTTGCTTTCTGCGTTGGAGTGGCCTGCGGCTTCTTCGTCGTCGTATCGCGCGGTGGATTTGTCGGCGCCGGCACAGTCGGCGCCACGGCAACATCGGTTGCGGCGTTGAGGCATTTCGAGCCGAAGTAGTCAATCTGGTTGCGCAGCTCGACGTCCGTTGACGCCGCCGATGCGCGCGCTTCGGTGATCATCGCACAGCCGACCTTCGCGTCGCGCTGATCGAATGCAAGACGCGCCGCTGCCAGCGCCGCGATTCCACGCGCTGAGCTGACCGGATGCTCGCGCACGAACCGTTGCAGGTGCGCGAGGGCCCCTGCACGATCTCCACGCGCCTGCTCGAGCTCCACGATCGCGAGCAATGCATCATCGGCGTAGTGCGACAGCGGATACTCCACGATCACTCGGCGATAATCGTTCTCCGCCTCACCGGCGGTCTGCGCAAGTGCTCCACGCCAGAACAGTGCATCGCCGTAAGCCGTGCTTCCCTCCTCCGCTCGCTTGAGGAGCGAGTCCACCATGGCGCGACCTGCCGCGCCGTTTCCCTCGCCCACCATGCGCCGGGCCCGCCGAAACAGCGTGTCGTTTGGCGGTAGTGGCGTGCTGTTGGTTTGCGCGCTTGCCGGGAGCGCGAGAGAGGTGAGCAGCAGTGCACTGAAGAGCGAAAAGCGTCGCATCGGGTGTGCGGAGGGTGGACGCGGTCAGGCCGCGCGGCGCGACGCACCAGCGCCGCACAGCGCCAGCACGAGCGACGTAAAGACTTGCTCTTCGGACGAGACGCGTGTGTCCTTGAGCGCTTCATCGGTTGCGAGCAGCGTGGCGAGTGCGGAGTCGAGCGCATCTGCTGTCCAGCGATCAGCGTACTTCGTCCAGGCATTCACCGCTTCGCCCCACGGTCTGCCAGGAAATGCGCCAGTTTCCTTCAGTAGCGACATGAAATCGTTGTAGAGCGATCGGGGATTCGAGCCGCGCGCGCGCGCTGCTTCTCCGTACGCGAGCGCCATCGTCTGCGTCGTGAGATGCATCGTGAGGAGCACCGCGTTCATCTTCGGCTGCTGCAGCACGCCTGCAAGTAGTTCCAGCGCGCGAGTCGCATCGCGAGCAGCGATCGCGTCGAGCAATGCGCCCATCGATTCTTCGCGTCGCACGCCGACGACGGCTGCCACAGCAGCTTCATCGATGACGCCATCGGAGAAGCTCGCCAGCTTTTCAAGCTCCACCGCCAGTTGCGAGAGATCTTCGCCGACGGCTTCTACCAGCAGCGAGATCGCGTCGGGCGTGATTGTGGCCCCGAGCACCGTCTCGACCTGATATGAAACCCACTTGGGCAACCGGTCTCCCGTGAGCGGCGCGAATTCCACAGCGGTGCTGTGATCCGTCAGCCCCTTCTCTGCTTTCACTCCACTCGGGGTCACGAGCAGCAGTACGCAATCCGACGCGGGACGCTTCAGGTATCCGTCGAGAATCTTCCGTGCGTCCTTCTTCAGCTTATCCACGTCTCGCACCACCACCACGCGTCGTTCGGCCAGCATGGGCGGTGTACTCAGTAGCGAATCCAGCGTTTCCGCATCGAGCTCTGCACCGCGGCGTTGCTCGAGATTGAAATCGCGTGCAGCCGGATCGACTGCCACTTCGACGAGCTCACGGACATTGCGGTCCTTGAGAAAATCGTCGTCGCCGTGGAAGTAGTAGACGGGATCGAATTCGCGCTTCTTCAGCGCGGCATGAAGGGCTTTCTCGCCGGCGGACGCCATTCGCCAAATATACGGCGCCGCGACCATGCCGGGACCGTCCGCAATCGAATCGCGGACGGCTTCGCTCAGTTAGCGACCGGCGGCGTCGCTCGCGAAATGCCAGGGCGCTTGCTGCGCCACGAATACGGCCGGCCAGAGCGGCATTCCTGCGGGCATGGCGGCTACCATCGTCGGCGGCATCAGCACCGATGGCTCTGACTCGGGACGCGAAGCGATCACCGGCGCGAGATGAATGACGTCATCGTGCGAATCGGACAGCGAGACGGTCATTGCCAGCCCGGCCGCGGCGAGCACTCCTGCCGCAAGCACCGTAAACGCACTTGCCGACAGCGGATACCAACGGCGAGTCATGAACGCGCCGTCGTTTTCGCGCACGAGGTCCAGCGACAGTCGCTCGACCCGGAGACGTGCCTGCAACCGCTCGCTGAATGCCGCCGATGGCTGGATTGTGGGAAGGTTGTGCGCGACGAGCAGTGCACGACGGATACGTGTATCGAGTTGCGCACACCGCTCACAGGTACGGCGATGATTCGCCATCCCATCGAGCTCCACGCCGCTCAGCGTATCGTCGACATATGCATCGTGCTTTCGCCGAAACTCCCGACAGTTCATGGGTCCGGATTGCAGGTTAGGGGCTGATTTCGCTGCCTTCCGTACCCGCGGGTCGCGGGGCTGTTCCGGCAAGGTAGACAGATCATACACGCAGGACGGCCGCAGCGCCTCCCGAGCGCCACGGCCGTTTCCTGTCGTGCTTCCCCTCCCCCCGTGCACTGCTAACTGCGAGACGCTTAGTCCACCCAGGGCTCGATGATCTCCGCAAACGCATTCCGCGCCCGGTTGAGTCGCGATTTCACCGTGCCGAGGTTGCAATCCGTGATCTCGGCAATCTCTTCGTACGACTTTCCTTCCAGTTCGCGCAACACGAACACCTGACGATGATGCTCCGGCAGCTTCGCGACCGTTTCGGCAACCAGCTCCCGCAGGTGACGCTTGCGGTAGAGGTCATCCGGTCGTGCGGTCGTGTCCTCGAACTGCAGCGGGCGATCGTCGTCGTCCCAGTTCCCCTTGATGGTCTGGAAAAGCACCAGCGGGTTCCGTGACCGGTTGCGCAGTTCGTTCTTCGCCAGATTCGAGGCGATCGTATATGCCCAGGTCGAGAATTTCTTCGACCGGTCAAAGCGGTGCAGGTGACGGTAGACGCGGATGAATACCTCCTGAACGAGGTCCTCCGCCTTCTCGCGGTCACCGATCGTGCGATATATGAAGTTCAAGAGGCGCGTTTGATAGCGCTCTACGAGCTCCTGAAAGGCCCGCTCTTCCCCACCGAGGAAGGACGTGACGATTTCAGCATCGTCCATCGCCTTAAGTTGTTCGCGGACCGAAGGCCCCTGTTGGGCTGTCCGCTTCATCGCGATGTCTGCCATGTTCTTATCCCCCAGTCCTGCGAAAGGATACTCTCGGACAAATCAGGATCCGTTCCTGTGCTCCTCTGCTTTCGTCCCTTGCGCCACTTGTAAAAGCAGGGGCCATGCCGAGTTGAGGGAATCAGGGAGCATTTTGCAAGTTGCGTATTACCAATGACTTACAGCCTTGCTGTCAACTGTGCGCCTTGGGTTGCTAGTCTCCGGCTGTCCTATTTTTACGACACGGAACGAGACTGCCCCCGGTCTGTGTCCACTTTTGACACGTTCGGGGGCAGTGTGGTTTCCTTTGTCCGCCAATTAGGCGGTTATTTCTCTGTCGTCCAAGCGCTCGCGAGCGATTCCCTCGTCCCGAGCGCAGTCGAGGGACCTGCCTTTTTGCTTCTACGCCCCTGTCTTGAACCCTGCCGCGAACATCAGGGCAATGGTCGTCTTGGAATCGACGATCTCACCCGTCGAGATTCGCTCGAGGGCTTCCGACAGCCGCATGATGACCAGATCAACGAACTCATCTGCTTCGCGATTTGGCTCACCATGCATGATTCCGGTAGCCATGAAGAGGTGAATGACCTCATCGGTGAATCCCGGCGTTGTCAGAATCGAGGTCAGCGGCTCGAATTTCTCCGCTGTACAGCCCGTTTCCTCCTTTAACTCCCGCATTGCGCAGTTTTCCGGCGTCTCGTCTCCGTCGAGACGACCGGCCGGGATCTCATAGAGATATCCCCCTGCCGCATAGCGGTACTGCCGGAGCATGAGGATCTGCGGCTCGTTGCCGAGTGGGTCACTCAGAAAGGGAACGACCGCCGCGGCTCCTGGATGACGACAGATGTCCATCTCCGCTGTGGTGTCGTCGGGAAAGCGAACCGTGTCGCGATTGAGCGTGAAGATCTTTCCGTGATACAGCTCCTTGCTGTCGAGCTGCGCATCAGGCTTCGCACCCTTCTTTCGCTTTCGTAACTCCTCTGCTGTCACGACCGCTGGGCCTTTCTTGAGCGGCGTCTTTTTCTTTCCTGGCGTCATGCCGCCACCTCGCCGCCTTCGCCGGTGATGATCTCAGGGGTCACTCCCGTCACGGCTTCGACGGCGGATGCGACAACCGCTGGATCTCCCACGACCACGATGCGCAGTTCGTCGGGATGCAGGTATCGCTGTGCAGCACGCAATACGCCGTCAGTCGTCACCGCGCGCACGTGTCCCCGGTACTCATCGTAGTAGTCCTCGGGCAGTCCATGGATGACCATGTTGGCGAGCGCGCTGGCAATTGCAGCAGTCGTCTCGTAGCGGATTGGAAACACGCCGTCGAGATAGCTCGTGGCGAGTGTGAGCTCGTCCTCGCTGATGGGCGTAGTGCGTATGCGCTCGATCTCGGTGAGGATCTCCTGCACGGCCGCGCCGGTCACGTCGCTCTTCACCGCTGTGTTCACCACGAATGGTCCCACTCCGCGCCGCCAGTCGAACACCGACGACGCGCCGTACGTGTAGCCATGCACTTCGCGCAGGTTCAAGTTGATACGCGACGAGAATAGTCCGCCGAGCACCGCGTTCATGACGACAGCATCGAAGTAGTCGGGGGTGTTGCGCGGCAGACCGCGATGTCCCACTCGCAGCTCCGACTGCGGCGCATCCGTCTTCGACACCACGCGTACCAGCTTTCCCTCTCGGACCGCGTCGATGCCGCTCGGAGCGTCCGCTGGGCGAGCACCCTTCCAGTCACCGAACAGCGATTCCGCGAGCACCTTCGCATCCTTCATCGTCACGTCACCTGCGAACACGAGCGTCGTGCCCGCCGGCTGATATCGAGCCGAGTGGAATTGCTGTACGTCGTTTCGCGTCAGCGCACGCACGCTGGCCGCATCACCTTCCTCGGGCACCGCGTAGCGCGCGGACGACTCGTACAGTGCATGCGCGAACTGCTCATCGGCGAGGCTCCGCGGCTCGGCCAACTGCTGCAGCAGGTCGGCAAGTCGCTGTTCCTTGAGCCGCTGGACTTCGCGCTCGGGAAACGTGGGTGAGCGAAGCAGGTCGCGCACGAGGGCAAGCGCATCGGGCAGGCGGTTGCTCAGCGTTGTCAGTGACACGGACGCGACGTCCCAATCAGCGTGCGCTTCGACTGACGAGCCAATACGCTCGAATCGGTCGGCCAGTGCAATGCCATCCATTCCTGCTGCGCCTTCGAGCAGGAGTCGCGCGGACAGTGCCGCGACCCCTCGTTTGCCCATGGGTTCCACCGTCGCGCCACCTTCGACGAGTGCGAGCACCGTCACGAGCGGCAGCTTTGGCGCGTTCGCCACGACGAGCTGAACGCCATTCGCCAAAGTGGCGCGCTCGAAGTGCGGAAAGCGGTAGTCGCGTGGAGCAGCCGGCGCTGGTTTCGACGTTGGTTCGCTCGACAGCGCTGCGGAGGTTGTCTCACTCATGGAGCCTCCGCCATCGCAAGGTCGTTCTGCGGTGGCACTTCAGCTGGCTCCTTCGGTACGTAGATCAAGCTCGCCCTGTTGTCGCGCGACAAGCGCTCGCGCACAAATGCATTCACCCGCCCTGCTGTTACCGCGCGATATCGATCTGCCTGTGCATTCACGAGCCCGGCGTCTTCGAAATACGTCGCGAACATCGAGAGACGATCCGCGCGATCTCCGGCTGACTGCAGGGCCGCGATCAGATCCGTCTCGATCAGTGCAACGGCGCGCGCCACTTCCTCGTCTGTCACTCCGTCGTTGTGTAGACGATCGATCTCCAAATGAACGGCGTCCTCGAGCGCGTCGGTCGAGACATCCGGGCGCGCCGTGACGTCGACGACGAGAAGGTCGCTGCCCTTTGCCAGATCGTAGGTGAACGCCGTCGCTTCGGCAGCCACCTGTTGCTCGCGCACCAGGGCTCGATGCAACCTGCTTCCCTTCTTGAGACCGAGGATCGCACTGGTCACGCTGGCGGCGTAGTAGCCGTCGCTACCGAACACCGGTGAGCGAAACGCGACGAAGATCCGCGGCAGCATCACGTCGTCGGGAACGACTTCGCGCAGCGGTCTGCCGTATGAGGGCGAAAGCGTCATGTCGGGCAACGGTGGTTTGCCGCGCCCACGAGGAATGGAACCGAAATGGCGTTCGATCATCACGCGCACTTCGGCGGAATCAAAATCGCCGGCAATCGACAGCACGGCATTGTCCGGTGTGTAGTACGTGGAGAAGAAGTGGGCAATGTCTTCGAGGCTCGCCGCATCCAGGTCGCTCATCGATCCGATCAGCGAATGATGAAACGGATGCTCGGAAGGGAACGCGAGCGCGGGGAGCCGCTCCCACCAGGTGCCGTACGGCTGGTTGTCCATCGACCAGCGCCGTTCGTTCTGCACGACGTCCCGCTGTGTATCGAGCTTCTGTTGCGTCATCGCCGGCAGCAGGTAGCCCATGCGATTCGCTTCCAGCCAGATCGTCAGCTCGAGTTGATTCGACGGAACTGTTTCGTAGTAGTTCGTACGGTCCAGCCAGGTCGATCCATTCAGCGTACCGCCGGCGCGTTGAATGAGCTCGAAGTGCTCATTCGACTTTACGTTTGCAGAACCCTGAAAGAGCATGTGCTCGAATAGGTGCGCGAAGCCTGTGCGCCCTTCCCGTTCGTTCGCTGAGCCGACGTGGTACCAAAGATTGACGGCGACGATTGGTGCCGTGTGGTCCTCCGAGAGGACGACCGACAGCCCGTTGGAGAGTCGAAAGGATTCGATCGGAATTCGCATCAGTACAAATTGTACTCTCGGTAGCGGATTTGTAGCAGCCGATACCCGGCATGGATAGGAAAGGGGGTGCCGGTCGACTCGACCGGCACCCCCTTTCATTTGCCTACCGTTTGGTTATGGCGTCGGAGGCGCGCCTAGTACGTCGCGCGCATCCCGAATCACGATTGTGCCCGGATTCAGTGCGCGAAGAGCCGGCTCGATGACCTTTTTGTCGCCCACGATGACGAGCGTGAGCTTGCTCGGATCGATGTACTGCCGAGCCACGCGCTGGATGTCCGCCTGCGTGACCGCGCCAATGCGCTGCACGGCCGTGTTGTAGAAGTCGAGCGGAATGTCATACGTCACCAGCGGCAGCAGTTGGCCCGCGATACCACGCGTCGTCTCGAACGCCTGCGGCAAACCGAGCTGCAGATAGCGCTTCGCCCGCTCGAGCTCGTCAGTCGGCACCGTGTCGCGGATTGCGCTCAACTCCTTCATGAATTCCATCAGTGCTGAATCGGTCTTCGCGGTCACCACCTCCGCACTCGCCGTGAATGGGCCCGCCGAACGACGGTAGGAGAATCCGGAGTTTGCGCCGTAGGTGTAACCGTGCTTCTCGCGCAAGTTCTGGTTGAGCCTGCTGCCAAAGGAACCGCCCAGCATCGTGTTCATCACCTGTAGCGCGAAGAAGTCTTTCGTCGAGCGTGCGGCACCAATCCCGCCCAGTCGGAACGATGACTGCGCCGCACCCGGCTTGTCGACGATGACTAGCGTTGTCGCGGTTGCATTGCTGGCGTTCGCCGCCGTGACGGACGGAACGTCACCACGCGCCCACGAACCGAACAGCGCCTGTGCGCGACGCTCGATCTCGTCCGGCTTCACGTCGCCGACGACGAGCAGTGTCGCGTTGTTCGGACGGTAGAAGGTGCTGTAGAACTTCACGAGATCGTCGCGAGTGAGCGCCGCGATCGATAGCTCCGTACCCGCCAGCGGACGACCATATGCTGCGTCGCTGCCGTACAGGGCCGCGGCATATGCACGATCGGCGATTGCTGGTCCACGGTCGCGCTGTTGCTGAAGCGCGGTCAGTCGTACCTTGCGAACGCGCTCGAGATCTCCCGCCGGAAACGCTGGATGGAGGGCAATGTCCGCCATCAGTGCCATCGAGCTGTCCAGTTGAGCGGTTGGTGTGTGCAGCGAAACGGTGCTTTGCTCCCAACCACTTCCCGCCGAAACGGTCACACCCAGGAACGCCTGCTGATCGTCGATCTGCAGCGACGTGCGCGATGCCGTGCCTTCCATCAGCATGCTCGACGTGAGTCCCGCTGCGCCGGGCTTGCCTGCCGGATCCGCTTCACCACCCGTCCGCACTTGCAGCAGCATGTCTGCCAAGGGCAGTTCATGCTGCTCGACGACGATGATCTTGAGCCCGTTGGCGAGCTGGCGTGTCACGATGGACGGCACCGACAACGTGGGCGGTGCGCCAAGTGTCGGTGGCTTGGTCAGGTCGAGCGACACGGCTGGCGGTGCAACCACGACCGGAGTCGACGTGGTGACGACGGGTGCGCCACACGCGGCGGCCGTGGTCGCGGCAATGAGCGCGACGCTGAGTCGTTGAGTACGGCGCATCACTTGGTTCCTCCCGAGACCATGAGCTCCTTCTTTCCTTGAGGCACGATGGTGAGCACCACCTTCGGCTTCGTGAGGTACTGCGCGGCAACGCGCTGTATGTCGGCAGTAGTCACGCGATCATAGCGCGCGGCGTCCTGCTGTGAGTAGTCCGGATTGCCGGCAAAATAGTTGTACTCCGCAAGGCGGTCGGACTTCCCGAATACGGATGCCATGCGATCGAGGAATGACGAGCGCCGCGTGTTCTGCGCACGCGCGAGCTCACGAGGCGCAATCCCGTCCTTCACGATCTTGTTGATCTCCTCGGTAACCAGACCCGCCATTTCTGCTGGCGTGTGACCGGGCTTGGGCGTCACCCAGACATTGAAGTAGCCATCCAGTTTCGTGCTGTTGTTGAACGCGGTCACGTCCTGCGCGACCTGCATCTCGAACACGAGCCGCTTGTACAGACGTGAGTTCTTGTCGCCGGCGAGGATGTCGGCGAGGAGGTCCAGCGGTGCATCATCCGGCGCGTAGATCTTTCCGCTATGCCAGGTGTGGTACAGGCGCGGCAGCGTCACGCGGTCTTCGAGCACGAGGAACATGTCGCGCGGAACGGTGAACGGTGCGACGACGGGACGCGGAGGCAACTGCGGACCGCGTGGGATCGCACCGAAGTAACGATTCACCCAGACCAGCGCCGAGTCGCGATTGAAGTCGCCCGAGATGATCATCGTGGCGTTGTTCGGTGCGTAGTACGTGCGGAAGAAGCCCTTCACGTCTTCCAGCGATGCGGCCCCCAGATCTGTCATCGAACCGATGACCGGCCAGCTGTATGGATGATTCGCCGGGAACAGGGCGCTGATGATCGTCTCGTTCCACTTGCCGTAGGGCACGTTGTCCACACGCTGCCGGCGTTCGTTCTTCACCACATCGCGCTGGAGGTCCAACTTCTTCTGATCCATCACTGGCAGCAGCTGGCCCATGCGGTCAGCGTCGAGCCAGAGAGCCAGCGGTAGCGCGTTCGACGGCATCGACTCGTAGTAGTTCGTGCGGTCTTCCGTCGTCGAGCCGTTGTTGTTGGCGCCCGCAGCCTCGAGCCACTTGTCGAATGCTCCCACGGGAACGTTCTGCGAGCCCATGAACATGATGTGCTCGAACAGGTGCGCGAAGCCCGTGCGGCCGGGCTTCTCATCCCCCGAGCCGACCTTGTACCAGGTATTGACCACCACGATGGGCGTCGAGTGATCCTCATGAAGGATGACTTCGAGGCCGTTCGCGAGCGTCGTCTTTTCAAATTGGATCCGCGGGACGGTCTGTGCCCCGCTGGCATGCGCAGCCGTCATCATCGAGGCTATTAAGGCGCATGTTGATACGAAGTAACGTGATCTCACTGACTGTTCCTCTCGAAGATGAAGGCGAAAGGTGCTTTGACTGATTCGCTCAGGGCGTACTTCCAGCGTTCGACTGGACTGGCTGCGATCGGGCTGGTCGGTGTCGGCGAGGCGAATGGCTCGAGGCCGTGACGTCTCGCCAGGATGACAAGGCGGAGCATGTGAAAGGGATCGCTGACGAGAAGCACGTCGTTGCGGCCTAGCCCGCGCATCAAGGCGGCAATCCCGGCCATAGATTGACTGGTAGTCCGGCCTTCTGTTTCAAGAAGGATGGCGGAGGTGGGTACCCCCCTCTGGACTGCATACCGCTGGCTGACTGCTGCTTCGGTGGTGGTATCCCCTGTTCCGCGGCCGCCGGTGACGATGAGGATGGGCGCTATCCCCTTGTGCCACAGGACGATTGCATGGTCCAGCCGGGCACGCAGCACTGGCGAGGGCCGGCCTACGTACTGCGCCGCACCGAGCACGACGATCGCGCCGACAGCTCGTGTCTGATCGCGGCGCTCGAAGGCAAGCACGGCGCCCAGCGATGCCACCCAGCCGAGTAGCACGACACCGAGCAGGGTGAGCGTAAGACGTGCCCGGAGCGAACGACGAGGAGACATCGATTGGAAGCTAGTCGTCGTGGCTGGAGCGCGAAGTCTCTGCGATCAGTCGCCGAGGCTCAATATGCCAAGCCAGAAGACGTCGAAGCTGACCCGTGAGTCGCGGTCCGAGTCGCTATCCAGTGCCAGCCCATCCAGGAACGCCACGATCGCGTCCGCGATCAGGGTAAGCGGCACTCGGGCGGTAAGCCCGAGTCGGGCGAATACGTACTCCACCGTCGCGGCCGCAGACGTCCTCCGTGCCGTGCTTACTTCTTCAGCCGCGTCGCGCACCTTGGCATCACGCAGCGCGCTCAACGCAAGCAAGGCGCGGAGCTCGCCGCGCTCCAGCTCTACCTCGAGCCATCGCCACAGCACATCGACAGGAGCAGAAACCTCATCGCGCTCGAGCGTCCCTTGCTCTCGCGTGATCAACCGGCGTCCAATCAGCGTGACCATTTCGGCGAGCAGTTGCGCGCGGTCCGCGAAGTGGTAGTGAAGGAGTGCCTTGCTGACTTCGGCCTCCTGCGCAATTGCCGCCATGCTCGCGTCGGCCAGTCCGTCCCGCACCACACAGCGAATGCCCGCTCGGACAATGCGCGATCGCGCGTCCCCAACGACCGCCTTGCGCGCATCGCGCTCCGTCACAGCGTGATCGCCTCGTTTCGCTCCGGCGCGCGCACTGCCGGATAGCCAGCCCCTCTCAGCTGTTCAGCGAAGGCATCTTGAGCAGTGGCTTCTCCGTGTACCAGATAGATGGGTGGCGTCGAATGGCGTGGATCTCCCGCTCGTACGCTGTCGAGCCATCGCTGCAGCTCGGTCCGGTCACCATGCGCGGAATAGCCGTTGAGGACCTCGACACGCGCGCGCAACGGAATCTCTTCATCGAAAACACGAATCACCGGGGCGCGATCCACGATCCGCCGTCCCAGCGTATGCTCCGCCTGGAAACCGACGATGAGGATCGTCGTCCTTGGGTCGCTCGCGTTGTGGGCGAGATGATGGAGGATTCGTCCCGCCTCGCACATCCCCGATGCGGCGATGATCACCATCGGGCCGTGCTGGGTGTTCAGTGCCTTCGACTCACTTGCTTCACGCGTGTAGCGAACCTGCATGAAGTGAAACAGGTCCTGCACTTTTTCGACGAGATCTTCCGTCTGGTCGAACACTTCGGGGTGCATGGCGAATACGGTCGTCGCATCGATCGCCAGCGGACTGTCGACATAGATCGGGATTTCCGGAATCCGTCCCTCGCGAGCCAGCACATGCAGATCGTAGACGATCTCCTGCGTGCGGCCTACGGAGAAGGCAGGAATGAGGATCTTTCCTCCTCGCGCTGCGGTTTCGATGATGATCTTCGCCAGCTGGTCGCGCGCGCCTGCGACTGACGGATGATCCCGATTGCCATACGTCGACTCGAGCAACACCACGTCTGCCCCACCACTTGGCGGCTTCGGATCGCGAATGATCGGTAGCCCGGCACGGCCGACGTCACCCGAGAATACGATGCGCCTCTTCGTCGTTCCTTCGACGCAATCCAACGCGACCGAGGCAGAGCCAAGAATGTGGCCGGCGTCGTAGAAGGTCGCGCGAATGCCGGGTACGACATCGAACGATGTGTCGTACGGCATTCCCACCATGCGCTC
>JAQBPV010000176.1 GCA_028287345.1 Gemmatimonadota bacterium | reverse complement strand
CTCGATCCACGCGGTCTTCATCGCTTCCGATTGCCCGAGTGAAAGGAAGATGACGACGGCAGTCGAAGTGAGGAGAGCGATGCTCAGCCATGAAAGCTGAGCGGCTCTGCGCCTTTGCTGCTGCTTTTCCCGCGGGAAGACGAAGGCGTGAAGGCTACTCACCGTTCCCGCCGGGCCGCGGGCGTGTCTGCAGGAATTGCTCGACGTGCACGAGCCACGCATTCTCGCCCGGCGATGTCGCCATGACGTGTGACTGTTCGCCTACAGTCTCATATGGCCGCGTCAGTGCCACGCGGCCGGCCCACGGGGTCGTGCCGGTGAGACCACCAATCACGAGATCGAGCTCTCGAGCCTCGAGCGCCTCGAGCAATGTTGATTCTGGTCCCACGCGCCACACGGGTCGTGCTCCGAGCTGACGCGCGAGCTCGCCGACGAGAAGCACCTCGCTCCCCGTGAGGCTGCTGTCAGACCGCATCGTCCATGGCCCGTTCAGCGAAACACCGACGCGCAGCACTCCCCCTCGAACACGACTCAGCGTACCGTTCGCATCGCGTGGCAGGGCGCACGACGCCGTGAGCGCAATCAAGGCGACGGTTGCACGCATAGGTATCGCGGGCATGAAGCGCCACCATCGATCCAGTTCATGTCGAGGCAAGTGAAGTCGAGAGATCATGAGTAGACGCTGCGCATCCAACATGCCCGCGACGGCCCCGTCGTCGGCACGAGCGTTGCCTGCCATTCAGCCTTCCTCTCGTCTCGCGCGACGCCTTCCCAGGATGCATCGCCTTATCCGATGGCTCAGCGTTGCTTGTCTCGCGGCGGTTCACGTCGCCGGCGCGCAACAGCGTGTTCCCGCCAGCGCCGATAGTGTCCAGCGTCAGGACAGTCTTCGACGCGCAGCGCTGCGGCTCGCGCCGTTGGAGATTCACGCGTCCATCGCGCCGACCGCCGGCCTCACGGTGGGCTCAGGGATTCCCGCTCGCATTGCGACGATCTCCGGCGTTGCGATTCACACATGGCAGCCGCGCATCCTTCCCGACGTCCTCGGCACGCACGCAGGTTTCTCGTTTTACGACGACCTCGGAACTCCGTGGAAGCTCAATCTCAGCACACGCGGGTTCAGTGCCGGCCCCACCGTTGGTCTTCCGCCAGGCGTCTCCGTGTTCGTCGACGGTATTCGGCAGAATGAACCCGATGCCCAGGAGGTGAACTTCGATCTCCTTCCGATGGAACACATCGAACGCGTCGAGCTCCTCAGCGGAAGCGCATCACTGCTCGGCCCCAACTCCCTCGGCGGCGCAATCAATCTCATCACCGAACGCGGCGATGGACCGCTCGCCGGGGAGCTCGAGGCGTCGGCTGGATCGTACGGCGCGTTCTCCGGCCGAGGTACGGTGAAGGGCCGCGCGTCGAACGGGTGGGACTACTATCTCGCCGGCGGTGCAGAGCGCGAACGCGGCTGGCGCCAGGCGACGTGGGCGGCGAATCGAAACGTCTTCGCCAACATCGGTCGCGGCGACGAGCAGCGCGGCGTGCGAATTCAGGCATCGGCCGCGCGCTCGCGCGCGGAGACCGCGGGATCACTGCCCGCGAGCGTGTTCGGCACGTCACCGCGAACGAACTTCACGCCGGGTGACTTCGAGGACCTCGACGCGCAACAGATCTCTGCGTCGATGTTCTCGCCGATCGGACCGGGGCGCGGATTGCTCACGACCTATTTCCGACGATCGGCGGCCGAGCGATTCAACGTGAATCAGGCGCCCGATGCGAACGTCCGAAGCTTCACCAACAACTACACGGTTGGAGGCACCGCCGACTGGCGTTGGTCGACCGTGGCTGGCAGTGGGACGTTGGCGCTGCGCGCCGGCGTAGATGGCGCAGCGAACCGCGTTCGTGTGAGGATCCTCAATGCGCCACACGCTGGGGACGGTGCTTCGAGCGACAATGAAGCCGATGATGTACTGACCACCGACATCAAGAGCCCGAGTTGGGACATCGCTGGCTACGCCTTGATCGACTATCGCGTTGGTCGAGTCACGCTCTCGGGCGGAGCACGCGATGACCATGTGCGCGTTCCGTTCGAGAATCTGATCGATCGGAGCGACGTCACGGAGAACAGCTATCACCGCGCGAGCCCACGTGGTGGTGCGTCGGTCGACGTGGGCAGCGGCGCATCGCTGTATGCGTCGGCGGGAACGAGCTTTCGCGCGCCGGCGATTCTGGAGCTGGGATGCGCGGACCCGGACGCAACGTGTCCACTGCCGTTCGCGCTGGGCGACGATCCGCCGTTGAAACCGGTGAAGGCCACGACGTATGAGGTGGGCGCGCGGTGGTTGGTGGGGCCGTTGTTCGTAAACGGGTCGCTGTACCGCACCGACGTTCGCGACGAGATCTTCTTCATCGCCTCGGAACAGGCATTGCTTGCGGGCTATTTCACCAATATCGATCGCACTCGGCGCGCCGGTGCCGAGATTGCGATTCAAGGATCGGCCGCCGAGGGTCGCGTGGACTGGTATGCGAACTATGCGTTCACGCGCGCCACCTTTCAAAGCGCGACGCAGGTGTTCAGCATCCGCTCGAAGGACGATTTCGCGGGAAGCGATCTGGCCGGTCCAAATTCGGTGAGGGCAGGGAATCTTCTGCCCCTGGTTCCGGAGCATCAGGCAAAGGCCGGGATACTCGCGCGCCTGACATCCATGCTCTCGGTCGGTGTCGACACGCGATACATCGGACAGCAATGGCTGCGTGGCGATGAGGGCAATGAGACGACTCCTCTCGATGGCTACGTGCTGGTCAACGCCAATCTCGGCATCACGGTGAGAGGTTGGGACATCAGTGGCATCGTCACCAATCTGTTCGACACGCGACGCGCGAACTTCGGGACATTCAACGAGAATCGCAGCACCGGCGATCTCGAACGATTCCTGTCACCGGTGAATGCTCGCGGATTCAAGATCGTTCTGCGGCGTAGCTTTGCCGTTTTCGGACCCTCGTGATTCGGCGCTCGCCGTCGACTGCAAGAACGAGAAGAGGGCACATCGATTGATGTGCCCTCCCGTACGCTCCCTCATCACGCTGGCCGAGCGCGTGGCGCTCGACCGCGATAGAGATCAGGAGCGCTTGTTCCGCTGGTTGTCGCTCAGGTTCTCCGAGCCATAGCCACTCTTCGAGCTGGATCCGCCGGTCGACGAATCACTTTCTGACTCATCGCCGGAGTCACCCTGTGAGCTCGAGCTGCCGGAGCGTCCGCTGCCTGCATTCATGCCGGAGTTGCCCTGATCACTGTCCGAGCGGCTGCTGCTCCCCGCGGAGAAGTCGGGGCCGGACTCACTCGACCCTGCATTGCGCGAGCTCCCCGAGTTGCCAGACGAACCCGAGTTGCCAGACGAACCCGAGTTGCTAGACGAACCCGAGTTGCCACTCGACTGGCCGGACTTGCCACTCGACTGACCGGACTTGCCACTGCTGGAACCTGAATTCTGCTTGTCACCCATAGTTACCTCCGTCCAGATGTCCTTGAAGCGCGGCACCCGTTGCCGGCTTTCCCGTGCATTTGCATGGAGGCAAAACAAATGCCTTTGGCCCATCGATTGCGATTTTCTCACGCACGTACCACACACGATGGAGACCATACCATGGCCAGCACGCGCGACGATGAACGTGGGAAAATGAAGGGTGCAACGGAGCATGCCGAAGGCCAACACGGAGTGAAAACGCACGAGCGATTCATCGAACAGTTGCATGAATCACCTGCGAACGAGGCGGACAACGTCATCGCTCGCCACCGCGACGAGAAGCATCGCCTTGCGACGGATCGCCAGCAGCATGATGAAGCAGAGAAGAACAGCGAGCGCAACCGCCAGCGCGAGTGACCGCTGGATGGTGTGCGGGTGAGACCAATGCACGAAGGACTTATCGAGGTACGAAAGGGGCCGTTCGCGGATGACATCGAGTGTCAAGGCGGACGGCCCTTCTGCGTCGGTGAGTCAAGTGGGTCAGGCTTTGGCGCGCGACCGTGACCTTCCTGACTTCGCTGCGCTCCTGGCCTTGGAAGAGCGAGCCGGCGCTGCCGCCTCCTCCTCGTTTTCATCGGCCGCGTCGCCTTCTGCTTCCGCTTCGATGTTCAGCTCGGTAATCGCCAGCCTGCTGAGCAACTCGTCGGCGGTCTTCTCCTCGTCGAGCGTCTGCTGCAACAGCGTGACGTGCTCGCCATAGCCGAGCTGCTGTGCCCACGTGCGGACACTGCCGTATCCGGCGATTTCATAGTGTTCGACATGCTGCGCGGCAGCTGCCAGCCCTGCGTCGAGAACACTCGGGTCGGCGTCCTCTTCCATCTTTTCTGATCCCTCTTCCAGGATGCCTTCCATACCACTGCATTTCTTCCCCTTCGGACTTACGCCAAGGTCTTCGCAGATCTGAACGAGCCGTGCCACATGGCCCTTCGTCTGCTCGAGATGGTCCGCGAACGCCTGCTGAAGCTCTGGGTTCGTCGCAGCCTTGATCATCTTCGGGAGTGCCTTGATGATCTGATTCTCGGCACTGTAGAGATCCTTGAGCTCTTCGACGTACAGATCGTTGAGTGAGTCGAGTGACATGATGCTTCCTCTGTGAGTGTGGACGTTGCGCGTGAACGTCAGGCCGGCAGTCGATGTACACGCGAGTCTACGCGAGTGACGCGGGTCACAGTGGATTTTCGCAAAACCCAGACCTTCGAAACAGCTGCGATGACTCGGCAGTTGGATCAATGGTTGGAGCCAGGTGTCTGATACAATGTGTCCTCTACCGTACGTGGTTCGTCCTCAAGCAACGGGATTGGGCTCACCGTCACGTCGTCGGCAATCCGACTCATCGCGGCTTCGGCCGCACGTTCATATAGAATTTGATGTCCGCGCCATTTCTGTTCGCGACAGGTATCGAGAATAGCTATCCCACCATTGAAGGTGGCGTCCGCATCGACCAGATGGACACGTGCGGGCACTATGCGCGATGGGAGGAAGACTTCGCGCTGGTCCGGGAGCTCGGTCTCAATGCACTGCGCTACGGCCCGCCGTACTATCGCGTACACACTGCGCCGCAGAGCTACGACTGGGATATCGTGGACGCGCCGATGCATCGGCTCCGCGAGCTCGGCATCACCGTCATCGCGGATCTCTGCCATTTCGGTCTACCGTCCTGGCTTGGCGGATTCCAGGACCCCGCCTTCCCGGTGCTCTTTGCCGAGTATGCCGGCAAGTTTGCGCAGCGCTATCCGGAAGTCCGCCACTTCACGCCGGTCAACGAGATCTTCGTCTGCGCGAGCTTCTCGGCGCTGCGTGGATGGTGGAACGACTGCGAGGAGAGCGAGGGAGCATTCGTACGCGTCATGCGCAACTTGTGCATGGCGCACGAGCTGGCGGTCGAGGCGATTCTCGCCGAGCGGCCCGACGCGATCATCGTGCAAGGCGAATCGATCGAGCACTTTCATTCAGCCGGGCGCGCGGCGGATCGTGTGGCGGAGCGGTGGAATGCGATGAAGCATCTCTCTCTCGATCTCACGATGGGACGTGAGCTCGATGGGGGAATGGCCCGTCTCCTGAACGACAACGGCGTCACATCCAACGACCTCAGCTTTTTTCGGGAGAAGCGCGCGGTGGGCCAGCGTTGGCTTGGTGTGGACTACTACCCGACGTGTGAGCACCGTGTCGCGTCCACTGGCCGGAGCACCCGCAGCCGAAACCCGCTGGGATTTCGACGGCTGGTGACGCAGTATCACCGGCGATACGGCGTGCCGATCTTTCACTGCGAAACCAATCGCGTGGACGAGCATGCGGTCGCGTGGCTGGACGAACAGTGGTCCGACGTCATGGCCTTGCAGGCGGCAGGAGTACCGATGACCGGCTTCACGTGGTATTCGCTCACCGACCAAGTCGACTGGCAGCACTTGTTGCGTTGGCAGCGCAATGATCTTCATCCCGTCGGCCTGTACGATCTCGATCGGCGCATTCGGCCCGTCGGTCGCCGGTACAAGGAGATCGTGGCGCAGTGGCGAACGGTGATCGATGATGACCACTCAGTGATAGTTCCCGCGCGCGCTGGCTAAGGGCGGCGGACCTTTGCGGTCGTGAACAGACGATCCGTCGAAGGCACAACCATTGCGCGTTGAGCAGACGTAGACGTTGCCGACCCATTCGGGCGGCGACTGACCAATCCCACTACCTCGTTGCTCCAATGTCGCTATTCGCCAACAATGCGGGGAGCTCGCTCATTGCCCACAGTCACCTGCGTTGGGATTTTGTATGGCAGCGCCCGCAGCAGCTGTTATCGCGCCTGAGTGAGCGCGTGCCGGTGCTCTTCGTCGAAGAACCGGTGTATCTGGACGACTCGACCCAACCTCGGCTCGATGTGTCGAGGCCGATGCCGAACGTAGTTCGGGTCGTACCAATGCTTCCACACGCGCTTCACGGAGCGTACGACGCGTCGATCCTGCTCGTGCGTGACCTGCTCGGCCTCCTCCTCGCAGACGGCACGGCGCTCGGGGAGCGGTTCGCGCGGCCTATCCATTGGTTCTACACACCGATGCCCGCGCCAGCGATGATCGGTGCGTTCAATGAGATCGGCATCGTGTACGACTGCATGGACGAGCTTTCGAAGTTTCGGTTTGCGCCTTCGGAGCTCGTGGACCGCGAAGCATATCTCATGGCAGAGGCGGACGTCGTGTTCGCCGGTGGCCATCGACTGGCGCAGTCAAAGGCGCGGCGGCACAAGAATGTCCACTTCTTTGGATGTGGCGTGGATGTGGCGCACTTCGGTGCTGCGCGCGCGGACGACCTCCCGGTTCATCCCACGTTGGCATCCGTGAAAGCGCCGATCGCCGGGTACTATGGGGTCATCGACGAGCGCATCGACTATCCGCTCCTTGCCACACTCGCCGATGCGTTGCCCGACGTCGCGTTCGTGATGGTGGGACCCGTGGTCAAGGTGGATCCTCGCGAGCTTCCACAGGCCGCCAACATCCACTGGCTGGGGCAGCGCAGCTATTCCGAGCTGCCGGCACTCGTGAAGGGATTCGACGTCTGCCTGATGCCGTTCGCGCTCAATGAGTCGACGGAGTACATCAACCCGACGAAGACGCTCGAGTACATGGCGGCCGGCAAGCCGATCGTCTCGACGAGCATCGCGGATGTGGTGCATCACTTCACGCCGGTGGTTGCCGTCGCAAATGACACCGGCGAATTCATTGCCGCGGTGCGCGATGGTGTCGAGCGACCCAATGCGGAACTGATCACGCGGGGTGTCGAACAGGCAGGCCAGAACTCCTGGGACACCATCGTGTCGCGAATGCAGCGCGTCATGGACCGGTCCCTCGCTGGGCGTGCGGCCTCGCGCACCGTCCGCAACGGTGTCGCCCCGCATACGTTCGTTGCGAAGGGGCGAGCGGAGCGCTCGACGGCGCCCATTCAGGGCGACGCGGTCGCCTGAGCCGTGGTACTGAACCATGCCGCTCAAGCGCGAGGCTTACGGGCTGCCCCCGCTACAACTGTGGGTTGGACTCGAGTGCACGTTGAATCGCGTCGGCGACGCGTATCACGACCAGCTTGCGTTCTCCGGGCACTACGACCGGCCTGACGACATCGACCGCGTCGCCGCACTTGGCGTCAGGACGCTGCGCTATCCCATGCTTTGGGAGAACCTCGCCGGCTGTCGCGACGATGACCCTCGGTGGAGATGGTACGACGCGCAATTGACTCGCATGCGCGAGCTGGGTCTCGATCCCATTCTCGGGCTCGTGCATCACGGCAGTGGCCCGCGCGATACCAATCTCCTCGACGGTGGCTTCGCCGACGGCCTGGCGATGTTCGCGAGACAGGTGGCCGAGCGCTATCCGTGGGTCACACGGTTCACACCCGTCAACGAGCCGCTGACAACGGCACGCTTCAGCGCGTTGTACGGGCTTTGGTATCCACACCGGCGCGACGAGGCGAGCTGTCTGCGCGCCATGCTGAATCAGGTGCGGGCCACCCGGCTCGCGATGGCCG
>JAQBPV010000131.1 GCA_028287345.1 Gemmatimonadota bacterium | reverse complement strand
TCGCACTTCTTCCTGCTCAACGCGCTGATCAACGGCGGCGTGCAGCCGAGCGAAGTCACGATGAAGTTCACCGGCGACGCGTTCCAGGCCGCCGCCGCATTCAACGCCGACAAGAAGATCGACTGCGTCGTCACGTGGTCGCCCGACATCTACAATCTCGAGAAGATTCCGGGCAACCGGATGCTCGTGAACACCGGCACTGCGAACAAGCTCATCGCCGACGTGTGGATGGCACGCGCCGACTTCGCGAAGGACAACATGCCGATCATCGAAGGCCTCGTTCGCGGAACGTTCGACGCCATCGAAGTTCTCAAGACCGAGCCGGGCAAGGCGAAGGCGGCGAAGCTCATGGCCGACGCCTACTCGATTCCCGAGACCGACGCCCGCAGTATGCTCGCCGACGCGCACTTGACGAACTACGCCGAGACGCGCGCGTTCATGATGGATGCGAACAACGCGGCGAACTTCGAGCGCATCTGGAACAACGCCGACTTCCTCTATCGCCGCATCCGCGTGCTCGACGAGGACAAGGTGACGTTCGACCAGGTGATGGACTTCTCGATCATCTCCAAGCTCGGCAGCGATCCGAAGTACGCGAACTCGAAGGACGAGTATCTCGTGCAGTTCGTGCCGACGACTGCGTCGGCCGTGCAGTCGGAATCGAACGAGATTCTCACCAAGACGGTGGTCGTGCAGTTCTTCCCCAACTCGGATGATCTCGGGAAGACGACCCTTACACCAGACGGCAAGACGGTGCCCTACGATCCCAACGTCGCCGCCGTGGTCGAGGAGATCGGCAAGCTCGCTGCGCAGTACGGCAACGCGCGCGTCGTGATCGAAGGACACACCGACGCATCCATGAAGGGTCAGGTGGATCCGAGCGCGGTGAAGGAGCTGTCGCTGCGGCGCGCGAATGCGGTGAAGCAGGCCCTGCTCCGCAAGTTTCCGCAGCTGCAAGCGAATCAGTTCGTCGCCGCCGGCATTGGCTGGGATCGTCCCGCCGATCCGACCGACGCCGGCAACAACGCGAAGAATCGGCGCGTCGAAGTGAAGGTCTATCCGCTCGAAGCGGTGAAGTAGCGGATGGCTTCTGGCGGCAGGTCCATGTTCGCGTTGCGGGCAACACCACCGGCGATCACCGGCCGGCTCATCGGCCTGGCGTCGGTGGCGTTGCTCATCCTCGTGTGGTTCCTCGCCACGCTCGGCACGCCCGAAGGGCGGATGATCTCGCCGACCATCCTGCCGACACCCGGTGAAGTGCTGAAGAAGCTCATCGAGCTGATCACCGGTGTCGGCGGAGAAGCGGGCACGCTGTGGCTCAACGTCGCCGCGAGCCTGCGTCGCGTGCTGTCGGGCTTCGGGCTCGCCGTGCTCGTCGGCGTTCCCCTCGGCATTCTTGCCGGCGTGTGGGGGCCGGTGCGCGCTGCACTCGCACCACACGCGCTCTTTCTCCGCAACATCCCGCTTGCTGCGCTCATCCCGCTCACGATGGTCGCCTTCGGCATCGACGAGCAGCAGAAGACGATGTTCATCTTCATCGCGACGGTGCCGTTCATCCTCGGCGACACGATGTTCGCGATCCTTCGCGTGCCCGATCGTTACGTCGAGACGGCGCAGACACGCGGCGCGACGACGCTGCAGGTCATCATGAAGGTGTTGATCCCGCTCGCCATGCCGTCGATCTATGCGAGCATGCGAACGCTGTTCGGTCTCGCGGTCGGCTACATCATGCTCGCCGAGCTGGTGAATGCTGACCTGGGTCTCGGTCACATGTTGAACATCGGCCAGCGACGCGCGGATCTACCTACGATCTTTGCAACGCTGGTCGTCATCGCCGCATTGGCGTATCTCATCGACAAGCTGCTTGGTCTGTTGCAGCGCAAGATCTTCCCGTATCGCGTGGCCGAGGAGTAGCCGTGACGACCCCGACGACACCAGAGAAGGTCTCCATCACGCCCGAGACGGTGAAGGATGTTTCTGCGCCCGTAGCCGCACCGGTTGCGCCTACCGCGCCGCCGCCGATCGTCGAGTTCAGGAACGTCACGAAGATCTACGACGGCGGAACTGTCGCCATCAAGGACGTTTCCTTCCGTGTCGACGATCTCGCCGGCAAGGGTGAGTTCATCACGATCCTCGGGCCGTCCGGCTGCGGAAAGTCGACCGTGTTACGGCTCATCGCTGGGCTCACACCGCAGCATCCGCCGACGTCGGGTGACGTGCTCGTGCTCGGACAGAACGTGGCTGGGCCTGGCCAGGATCGCGGCATGGTCTTCCAGGACTACACTGCGTTCGACAATCGCACTGTGCTCGACAACATCGCGTTCGGTCTCGAGTGCGATGGGGTCGGTGTCGCCGAGCGTTACGAGAGAGCAAAGGAGACGATCGAGAAGGTCGGTCTCTCGGCCGCTCGCGACGCGCACAAGTATCCGCACCAACTCTCCGGCGGTATGCGACAGCGCGTCGCGATTGCGGGGACGCTCATCATGCGTCCGAAGATCATCCTCATGGACGAACCCTTCGGCGCGCTCGATCCAGGTACGCGGTATCGCATGCAGGATCTGCTCGTGAGCCTGTGGCGCGAGCTCGAGGCGACGATCTTCTTCGTCACGCACTCCATCGAGGAGGCTGTGTACCTCGGCGATCGCACGATCATCATGTCGCCCGGACCGGGACGCATACTCCAGCAACTCGAGGTTCCTCCGCCCGATCGCCCCGCAAAGGCGATGCAGCGTGAGCCCGAGTTTCTTCAGGTGGTGTTCTCCATTCGCGACACGGTGGAGAAGCTCGAGTCGTCGACCAAGGCAGGAGACTGAGTCATGACGCCGCCAGTTGCACCAAGTCGCGCCGGACTCGCCGCGTATCTCAGGAAGGCGTTCACGTATCACTGGAATCTCGGCCTCTTCGCGATCGGTACGGTTGGCGCGCTGCTCAGCCCATGGCCTGATGTCGCGCTGCCGCTCGTCGGCTTGCTCGAGACGTTGTATCTCGGCAGCATGGTCGGCATCCCGAAGTTTCGTGAAGCGATCGACGCCGAGCTGCACGCCGGCAGGCCGGTGGCCGCGGAAACGCCGAGTGCAACGTTGAATGAACTGATCGGCGGACTGGGCATCGATGCACAGAAGCGCTTTCAGGCGCTCAGAAGGCGCTGCGTCGACATGCAGGCCATCGCGACCGACATGCGTGGTGCAGACGCGGTGGGCGACGTCGCAGGCTCGATGCGGACGTCGGGGCTCAATCAGCTGCTCTGGGGCTTCCTGCGACTGTTGCACCATCAGGCAGCACTCAGAAAGTTGCTCACCTCCATGGACTCGGCGGACATCACGCTCAAGCAGCGTCAGGTCACGGAGGGACTCACGAAAGCCAAGGCGAGCGGCGACGAACGCCTGATCAAGTC
Source organism: Gemmatimonadota bacterium (assembly GCA_028287345.1). Classification (GTDB taxonomy): domain Bacteria; phylum Gemmatimonadota; class Gemmatimonadetes; order Gemmatimonadales; family Gemmatimonadaceae; genus AG11. The sequence goes on along the minus strand of JAQBPV010000131.1, from coordinate 11,060 downwards.
CCACGAGGAGCGTCTCGCCACCGTGACGGCGCGGCTCGAACACTATGATCGCTCGAACAAGGATCTCGAGTTCGTCACCGCGGAGCTCGATCGCATCGAGGACAAGATCCAGGCGCTGAGCGAGATGGCGGTGAATCAGGCGGACTCGCACGGCTTGAGCGCGCAGATCGACGCGACCGCCGCGAGCATGCAGGCCACCGAGAGCCGTCTCTCGGAATTCCAGTCGTCGACCACTGTGATGCCCGAGCTTCTCGACGCGCCGGCCATTCTCTCCGACGATCGCGGCCGGCTGCGCGCATGACGGAAAGTCTCTCGTCTGGATTGCCGGCGTGGGCGCCCAAGTGGGCGCATCGCTTCGGCACCTTCGCTCGGAGCGGCACGGCGTCGGTGTTCGTGCTTGTCGGCAACACGACCGACCTCTTTCCTCTCGACGAAGCGCATCAGGAGTACGGGCCACTCGCGCACTTTCTCGCCGAGCAGGCGTTCGGTCGCTACGACCTCGTGTTGCATTACGATCTCGGTCGTGGACTGCGCGCATTTGCCGGCGGTGATGGTGCGCGCCTCGCCGCGATGCGCGAGAAGGCAGCGACGATGCCCGTGCTCGACGGTCTGTTGCAGAAGGCCGAGCGTGCCGATGCGGTGGGGTTGATTCAGGGCCTCGACGCGATCTTCCGCCGCAACCTCATGGCCGTGCCCGAGAAGCGTCTCAAGATGGCGCTGCTCATCGATCATGCGTCGTTCCTGTTTCCAAGTGGCGAGCCGGGTCGACAGAGCTTTCCTGCGGCAGGCATGCTCGTCACGGCGCTCAATTGGGCGACGAGTCCGCATTTCAAGGCGATCGACATGAGCGTGGTGCTCATCGACGAGCGTCGTGCGGATCTGAATGAGCGTCTTGCTGGGAGTCCGCATGTCGTCGCGGTCGAGTTGCCACTTCCCGACGAAGCGGAGCGCACAGCGTTCCTCAAGTCGCCGGTGTGTTCGGGTCTCGAGGCGGCGTCGGATTTTCCGATCGCGCAACTCGGTACACTGACCGCGGGTCTCAGCCTCACGAGTCTGCGCGGTCTCGTGCTCCCGGCCCTTCGCGGCGGCGACCGGCTTTCGGCGAAGATCTTCAGTGAGCTCAAGAAGCAGTTGATCGAGCAGCAGTGTCTCGGTCTTCTGGAATTCGTCGAACCCAAATGGGGACTCGATAGCGTCATTGGCTTCGAGGCGGCGAAGGCGCAGTTGTTGGAGGACGCACAACTCCTCGCGCGCGGTGAGCTCGATACGCTGCCGATGGGATATCTCATCTGCGGACCGGTCGGCACGGGCAAGAGCTTTCTCGCCTACTGTACCGCGAAGGAGATCGGCATTCCCGTCGTGATGCTGAAGAACTTCCGCTCGAAGTACGTCGGCGAGACGGAAGGCAATCTCGAGCGCGTGTTCGCGGTGCTGCGCGCGATGGGCCCGATCATGGTCATCGTCGATGAAGCCGACACGTTGCTCGGCGACCGCAGCTCGGATGGCGACAGCGGTACGGGGAGTCGCGTGTTCGGCATGTTCGCCACGCAGATGGGCGACACGCGCTATCGCGGACGTCTCGTGTGGATGCTACTTACCGCGCGTCCGGACCTGTTGCCAATCGACATCAAGCGGCAGGGTCGCGCCGAGGTGCACATTCCGCTGTTCTATTCGTACGAGGAGGCGGAGCTGCGACAGATGTTCGTCGTTCTCGCGCGGAAGATCGGCGCGGTGCTCGCAGCCGACGACGTCCCGCACATGAAGGCGACGGGGAGTCTATCGGGCTCCGATGTCGAGGGCATGGTGGTGCGCGCGTGGAGGAAGTCGCGGCTGTCCGGTGCGAGCCATCTCACGAAAGAGGCTTTGACTGAAGTCATCGCGGACTTCGTCCCCTCGGCGCAGACGCTCGAGCGTGAGATGCAGGAGTTGGCGGCGGTGATCGAGTGCACTGATCGGAAGTTCCTGCCGCCGGCCATTCGCGCGAAGTACGATTCGACGGATGGGCGTCGGGATGCGCAGGAGCGGTTCGCACAGGTCAGGGCACTGCTGGGTGACTAGTTGAAAAGAGCATGACCGCCACTGCCTGACACGGATTTAACGGAGAACTGCACAGATTTTCACGGATACTACCTCAGGCTAACCGAAGCGCGAGGCGACTGTCCACGCGAAGCAAGAAAGCGAAATCTCTTGGTAGTCGAAGGGCTGGCGTCGGTGATCGACGCCGGCCCTTCGGCTATCCGCGTAAATCAGGTCGTGTCCGTGTGCATCCGTGTCAGGCAGTAGAGGTTCCGCTCCTCCCCCTCACGTTCGATCCTTTCATCCTATCCTTGCCCTTGTAGTTCCTGGCGTGCCGAGGCTCGAAAGCGCAACAGCAACTGCTCGGATAGGATTCAAGGATTCAAGGATAAGGAGGATGACTGCGTTGTTCGTCTTTGTAGCGATGCGAGACTCGGCGCACGGAATCGTGAATGGCAGTGATGCAATTCAGAACAATTCGCATGATTCAAGTCAATCAGTTGCTGTTTTGTGACTACGGAGCGCTCAACGTCACCGTGACCTTCGTCGCCGTGTTGTCGGCGACGTCGACGTCCTGCACCGACACGCCCGTTCGCTCATGCCACGCATTGAGCTTGTACTTCCCCGCGGGCACACCATCGATCGTGAACGATCCGCCATTTCCGGTGACGGCAAAGTACGGATGATCGAACACCGCGAGATACGCGCGCGTCCACGGATGCTCGGCGTCGCGTACCGCGACCATCCCAGGCGCAACGAAGGGCAGCTCGGTGGGAATCACCTGCTCGCCGCCGCCGAGCAGGATTGTCGCGCGCGGTGCGGAGTCGCCCGGTGCCGTGAACCGGAGATGTTGACGGAAGTCGTCATGCCCGATGATGTTCACCGCGCTGCCCTTGAGCGCGGCCTGCACGCGCGGAATGAGCTTGCAGTGATCGCTCTCCAGCTCCACTCGACGCTCGATCGCCGGCGCCTTGCCGCTGCGCGCGCCGTCGAGCCACACGACCACGCCGGTGAGCCCGTTGCCCTGCATCGTCACCGAGCCGTCGGGAATGCTCGGACCGCAGATCGCGCTCGCGTCACCGGTCTCCACTGCCGGCAGCGCGTCGAGCGGCTTGCTCAGCGTCACGTTGCCAGTGACGGAACCCGGTGCTGCGACAGGTGCCACCTTATACGGCGTGCTCGGTGACGCGATGACGACATCGCCCTTCGCGATGGCCGTGCGCGATCCGGCTGGCGCGGCCGCGGCGCGACGGGTTCCGTCACCCGACGCGTCTCCCTGACACGCCGAAACCAGCACGAGGGCGAGCGCGATTGCGCAATACTTCTGAATTCTCGGGGGAGTTACGGCGATCACGTGGTTCGTCGAAAGGATTGGGGGAAGTTCGTTCCCCCAAAGGGCAAGGGCTGAGCCAACGTTCTGCCGAGCTCGCTCCTCTCCGCGACGCAAACTAACATCCTCGACATGAGAATCCTCCCGCGTGCGATTGCCGCTTTCGCCCTTGCGCTCACGAGTGCGTGCTCGTCCCTGCCGGTGGTCGGCCGCGGCGCGCCCGAACGCTGGGGCTTCCACGCGCCGTGGGACCCGCGCAGCGACGCAAGTGTCCGCGCACACGCGGGATCGCTCGACGGCGTGGTGCTCGACTGGATCGCACTCGACTCGCTCACTGGGCTGCCGTTGCAGCTCTACCGGGACTCGCTGTCGCCATCATTGCCACCGAACGTCCGGCGCATGGCGATGGTGACGTCATTTCTCACCGATCGCTTTCATCCCGAATTGATCCGACGGCTTGCCGTGGATTCGATCGCACTCAAGGCCACCGCGGCGGCGATCGCCGACCGCATGGTGCGCGGCGGCTATCGCGGCCTGGTGATCGACTTCGAGGGAATGACTGGCCCAGACACTGCGCTCACACGCGCCGTCGTCGCGACGATCGCGAGCGTCGCACGGACGCGTGGCGTTGGTCCGGTGGCCGTTGCGCTCCCCGCCACCGACACCGTTGGCTATCCCGCGCGCCTGTTCGAGTCGAGCGCCGACCTACTCTTGATCATGCTGTACGACCAGCATTGGTCCACGTCACCGCCGGGTGCGATCGCCGAGCCGGCGTGGGTGCGTCGCACACTCGCGATGCGCGTGGCCGAGAGTGGCGCGAGTCGCATGGTCGCGGCGCTGCCCACGTACGGATATCAGTGGCGTCCGAACGTCGCAGCGCGCGCGATCTCCTACGACGACGCGCGGCGCCTCGTCGCCGAGGCGGGCGTGTCGCTCGATCGCGATCCCTCGACGTCGACGCTGCATGCCCTGCGCACCGTCGGCGCTCAATGGGAGCTCTGGGTCAGCGACGCCGTGCTCCTCGCGGCACTTCAGCGCGAGGTCGCTGCGCTCAACGTGACGCGCGTCGCCTATTGGCGCCTCGGTGCGGAAGACGTCGCGATGTGGTAGCGCTCGAGAAAGCTCATTTCGGCACCAACTGTCCGCCGCCCACGAGCGTGTACGTCGCGCCACCCAACGCGGCGTTGCCAGGGAGACTTGCCGAGTAGGTCACGGTGAATCCGTTGCCGACGATGTTGGCGATCGACGATCCGGTGATTCCGCCTGGAAGTGTGAGCGTCGTGAGCGCAGAGTTGGACCTCACGACCCAGCTGCTCGAAGCGTCGATGCTCAATGCTGCTCCCTGCACTGCTCCCGTGAGCTTCGCTCCGTTCTGCAGCGTGGCGCTGATGGTGCTCGACGCGTCGGCGACGAGTGCGCCGGACAACGTGTCGGCGTCGATGAGCAGCGTGACGGTGCTCGCTCCGCTCGCGCGCGCGATGGTATCCGAGAGGACGCGGATCGGCGTGCGCTCGACGCGAACCGTTCCTCCGGCGGCGGCGAGTATTCCATATGCCGACGATCCCGTCGTCGAGATGGTGCCGCGGTACATCTCGATACTTGCGCCCTGTGTGGCATAGAGCGCTGTCGCACCGGCTGAGTCGGTGGCGATGCTGCCGCCTGTCGTCACAACATGCCCGCCACTCTCCGCGTGCACCGCGGCATTTGCCCCGGTGGACGGAGTCGTCGCATTCCCCGACTTCGCGATCGTCGCGTTGACGAGCGTGAGGTCGCCGCCGCTGGCGACGAACACGGCCGCTTGATCGCCCGTCGTCGACGAGTATCCCTGGTTCGTCGACGACGCCGTGCCGCCGATCAACCGATAGCCGATGAGGTTCACTGGTACGACGACGGTGAGTCGCGCGGTATCGCTGGCGATCGATGCGGCCGAGTTGGTGACGAGGACCTGGTAGACGGCGGCGTCGCCGACGACGGTCGCAGGGATGGTGTACGTGGCCGCCGTGGCGCCGGTTATCAACGCGGCGCTCTTGTACCACTGGTACGTGAGCGAGTCTCCTGTCGCGACGACGCTGAACGTCGCCGGCGCTCCGAGGGCGACCATCTGCACTGTCGGTTGGGTAGTGATGGCAGGAATCTTGATCGTGCTCTGCGGACCGGAGTTCAGGTCGACGCAGGCAGTCGAGAGCAGAATCGAAAGAGCGAGAAGTTTTGTTGTGCGCATGTCGGGATGGACACTCAACTGTCGAGACGCCCTATGCGGCCCGCGCCTCAGGATGGAGACCGGAAGAGTGGCCCCTTCGTCGTATACATCGACGCTGCGTTGCGCGTTGGTGTTCGTCCGAGGCGGCCAGGTCGCTACGTCAGTAGCGAAGCCACAGAAGCAGCACTTGGCATGCGGGCCGCTTTGACGGCGATGGCCGACGATACTCCACCGGCGCCGAACCCATCGAATAGAACTCGATTCCAGCCAGGTCTGATGGACCGAAGTCGTCCAGGTCGCCATCGTAACGCTTGCCCTCGACGTATACGTCCACGAAGCAAGGGCCAGTGTCTGCCCTTCCAGAGCTTCGGCTCGAGAACAGCACGTACTTGCCGGGACGACCTCTATCCTCGGCCGCGCGAAGCCCCGGCAGCAGCATCGAGAGCGCGATGGGTAGATCCTTGAGCTGCTGTCGGTCGAGCAGCGTGTCGTCGAGAAATCGCCCGATCCCCATCGCCTTGCGTCGCTCGTAGCCGGCCATGTTCGGTGACACCATACGAGCAACGGTGCGCTGCGTATCGAGCACGACGCGAATCGGCTCGAGCACGAAGAACACGCCCGCGGTGTCGCCGTCGAGCGTTATGTCGGCGCTCGCCGGCATGTAGCCCAGCAGGCGCACTTCGACGCGATGGATGCCCCGAGGCAACGGTCCGAGCTTCACCTCGCCCATCCAGTCCGTGCGCGCGGAGAGTCGCGCTGCCCGCACATGCACCTGGACGTTCTCGAGCGGGCTATAGGTATTGCTCGCCACAGACACGACGATGGTCGCACCTGCACGCGAGGTTCGCGCGCCGCGCGCGGGTGTCGCCAAAACACAGAGGAGTGAGACGAGAGCGAAGCTGGTACGTCGCATTGCTCGACCCTGCCGACAGGTTACCTAGACCACGATCAAATCCGCCTGAATCTTCCGCGGTGTCACCACTGCCTTGCCCGGCTCGAGATACACGTTCACCTCGGTCCGCATGCCGATCTCTCCGGGGATGTACACCCCCGGCTCGATCGAAAACCCAACCCCCGGAATCAACAGCCGCTCTTCGCGCGTCTCCAGGTTGTCGAGATGCGGACCAGAGCCGTGGATCGAGCGCGCATCGATCGAGTGACCGGTGCGATGCGTGAAGTAGTCGCCCAACCCGCGATCGACGATCACCTTCCGCGCGACATCATCGACGTCACCGCCACGGAGCGGTGTGCCGGCAGCAACGTGCGTCTGCACATGGTGAATCGCCGCATCGCGCGCGTCGCGAATGGCCGACCACACTTCCTGCGCCCGCGCCGACGGCGCACCGATGGTCGCCATCCACGTCTGATCCGCCCACACACCGTCCTTCTCGTGCGCCCACAGGTCGATCAGCAGCACATCGCCTTCGCGAATCGGCCGCGGATTGTTCGCCGTTGGCTCGTAGTGCGGATTCGCCGCGTTCGCACCGGCGCTCACGTTCGGACCATGATCCGTAAAGAGGTTCGCCCGCGCGAACCGCTCCTGCATCCACTTCATCAGCTCGAATTCCGTAATCGGCTTCGACGTCCGCGCTTTTTCCCCAGCAATCAGGAATGCCGCGCTCGCGATCGTCGAGATCACCTCGGCCGCCCGCACGTGTGACGCGATGTTGTCGCGGCTCCAGGTCGCGTTGAACTGCGTCACGAGCTCTCCGCTCGACTCGATCGACGTCGCTCCGGCAGCGCGCACCATCTCGATGACGCCCGCCGGAACACGATCGAGGTAAGGCACCGCGTCGCCCGCCGAATACTCCATCGCGATGCGCTTCCCGCGCACCATCTCGGCGACCGAGCTCTCGAGGCTCCTCCACGAGCTGTAGGAGCCCTTCGTCCAGCCGATGGGCCACGTCTCCCATGGTCCGGGCTCGATTGCGTGCCCGAGCGCGTGCGGCACGCCTTCGCGCGGAATCCAGATGAAGATCCGCCGCGAGATCATCCCCTTCAGGCCGAGCATCCCGGCGACGATCGGATTCGCGCCCTGAAAGTCGAACAACAGCCAGCCGTCGAGACCCGCGTCGGCAAGCGCTCGCTGGATTGCTGGAAGCGTTTCAGGATTCAGCATCGTTCGGTCATTCTCCTCGCGTGCGATCGGCACCGCGCCAGTCCGCGCGCCATTCACACGAGCCTTCGCCGCGACCCTCGCATCGCGTGTGCTCCACGGAACCCGTCGTTCCCACCAGGAGCCGCAGCAACTCGCGCAGTGTCGACTCGTAAAACGAGCAACCGGTGCTGCCCGGCGCGACGCCGAGCGTCACAGAGCGCGGCACCTCGAGCAGGATGAACTGGCCGACGCGCCGCACGTTGCCATTCAGGTATCGGTGCGCAATACGGCGCGTCTTCCGGAACGCCAGCGGCCGCGAGATCATCGACGGCATCACCTTGAGCACGCCGCGTGTCACGGGCGAGACGGTCATGTACGCCTCGCGCGCCAGGAACCGTCCCGCGGCGCGCAGCACGGCTTCCGCGTCTGGCCGACGTCCGATGAGCTTCGCCAGTGCGATGGCCTCGTCCTGCGGCGTTCGCTGGTTGCGGCGCACCGACTCCGTGTAACGCTTGATCTGCGTGTACACGGTGTCACTCAATCCGAGGCGCTTGTTGCGAAGCTCGTCGACGAATTCGGCCTCGAGCACCCCCTCGGGAGTGTCGACGTCGCGTACGGCTTCGAGAAGGCTCAGCGGAAGAAGTGCGTCTACAGTGGCGAGCATAGGAACTACACAGGACGACAGGGCGACAGGAGTTACGAAGGCAGTCGTGAAGCTAACGGGAACGAGAGGGGCACTCAATGGCAGGAGACCCTGCTCCTCCTGTCGTGCTCGGGAGGACACCACTACCTTGCCGGCCATGCCAGTGACCCATTTCGCCACGATGATGTTGCAGCGCGCCATCCTCGGCGCTGTTGTGGCGGCGGCAATCGCGTTTGTCGCCCACGCGGCTCGCGCGCTGTCGTGGTCGGGCGCGCTGGTCGCGGTGGTGATCGGCTCCGCCGCGGTCGCGGCAAGCTGGTATTGGGGCGCGCTGCTCATCGCGTACTTCGTCGTCTCGACGCTGTTCTCTCGTTTCGGACGCACCCGCAAGGAGGCGCTCACGAGTGGCGTGCTCGCCAAGGGCGGTAAGCGCGACGCCACGCAGGTCATCGCGAACGGCGGGATCTTCGCCGCGTGCCTCCCGCTCTCCGCCATCACGGTCGACAAGGTTGCCGTCACGCTTTCTCTCGCCGCGCTCGGCGCGCTGGCCGCCGCCGCTGCCGACACCTGGGCGACGGAAATCGGCACGCTGTATGGCGGCACGCCACGCTCCCTGCTGACGATGCGGCCAGTACCGCCAGGGAGTTCTGGCGGCGTGACCATCGCCGGCTCATTGGCCATGATCGCCGGTGCAGCGTTCGTCGCTGCCGTGGCCGTTGCGCTCGATCTCACGAACGATCTCGTCATCATCGCCATCGCTGGCGTGGCCGGCGCGGCGGCCGACTCGCTGATCGGCGCCACGGTTCAGGAGCGACGCTGGTGCGCGGCCTGTGACCGTGGTTCGGAACAACGGATGCACAATTGTGGTTCATCCACGAGACTGGTTGGCGGACGAGAGTGGATGGACAACGACCTGGTGAACCTCATCGCCACGTTCGTCGGAGCCGCGGTAGCCGTGCTGCTTGCCTACGTCTAGCCTTCATCAGGTGAGCATGCCGCACAGCGAATCACGGTTCGACGTCATCATCGTGGGAGGCGGGCCTGCGGGCTCGTCGACGGCATTCGCGCTCTCGCGTGCGGGGGCGCGCGTGCTCGTGCTCGACCGCGCGACCTTTCCCCGCTCGAAGCCCTGCGCCGAGTATCTGAGTCCGCAGGCGTCCCGGCTGTTGAGTGTGATGGGCGCGCTCGACGCTGTGGAGCATGCGGGTGCAGCGCATCTCGCCGGGATGACGATCCGCGCGCCGAATGGTGCGACATTGCGCGGCGACTTCGTGGGACAGCATGGCTTCCATGCCTTCCGCGATCGTGGACTCGCGCTTCGCCGCACCAAGCTCGATCCCCTCCTGCTCGCGTGCGCGCAGAACGCTGGTGCCGAACTGCGTCAGGGCGTGCGCGTCGCAGACGTCGAGCGCGACACCACAGGCCGCGTCACTGGCGTCCGAGTGCTCGACGAGAATGGCGCAACGCAAGCCCACCACGCACCGCTGGTCATCGGCGCAGATGGACTGCGCTCTGTCGTGGCGCGACGTCTCGCGCTTGCGCACACCAGCCGGTTCTGGCCGCGCCGCATCGCGCTGGTTGCGCACTACGAGAACTTCGGCGACGTCGGCGACTGGGGAGAGATGCACGTCGAGAAGGGTGTCGGCTACGTCGGACTCGCCGCAGTGGACGGCGGTCTCACCAACGTCGCGATGGTCGTCCCCAACTCGGCAGCACGTGCCGTGAGTAACGATCGCACTGCGTTCTTCGAGCAATGGCTGCGCGACCGGCCGCAACTCGCGCCTCGCGTAGCGAACGCGCGCCGAGTGACGCCAGTGCTCGCGACGGGCCCATTCGCGTCGCACGCGCGCCGAGCATGGGCGCCCGGTGTCGCGCTCGTGGGCGACGCAGCCGACTTCTTCGATCCCTTCACCGGCGAAGGCATCTACTCGGCACTTCGCGGCGGCGAGCTGCTCGCGCCGTTCGCCCTGCAGGCGCTCGGCGCTTCGACTGCAGAGCAGAGCGACGCCGCGCTCCGCGACTACGATCGCGCGCGACACACCGAATTCCGCGGCAAGTGGATGGTCGAAAAGCTGATCGGCGCCGCGGTAGCCTACGCGCCGGCAATGAACTACTTCTCGCGCACGCTCGAGGCGCGCAAGGACATGGCGGACTTGCTCGTCGGTGTCTGCGGCGACTTCATTCCGGCACGCGAAGTCCTGCGTCCCGGCTACGCGTTCAACCTCTTTCGGCCGAACGCATGACGATCGATCCGGACAGTTTCCGCAGCGTGCTCGGTCGCTTCGCCTCGGGCATCACCGTCGTCACGGCGGTCGACGCGGAGGGTCGCGACGTCGGCATGACTGTGAGCGCGTTTTCCGCTGCGAGCCTTCATCCGCCGCTCGTGCAGATCTGCGTCGGTCGCGAGGCCTCGGCGTTCGCCGCGCTGCAACACGCGAATGGATTCGGCGTCAGCATCCTCAGCTCGGATCAGGAATCGCTTTCGCGACGCTTCGCCGAGGAGGACTCCGTACACCGCTTCGACGGCATCGGCTACCTGCGCGGCGATAGCGGCGTTGTACTACTCGGCGATGCGCTCGCGCACATCGAGTGCCGGAAGATCGCCGGCTACGACGCGGGCGACCACGTGATCTTCGTGGGAGAAGTGGAGCGCGCCACGACCGGCGACGCTCGGCCGCTGCTCTACTATCGCGGCGGCTACGCGCAGCTCGAGCGATAGACTCCAGCTATTCAGCGGCGATGAAGAAACTCGAATGGGAACAGCAACTGACTG
>JAQBPV010000116.1 GCA_028287345.1 Gemmatimonadota bacterium | reverse complement strand
TCGAGGGCGAGCCTCGGCCCGAGTTCGCGTTCCTTCGACGCGCCGTCGCCGACGACAGCAGCCTGCAGGTGGTCGGCCTGATGCGCAGCGCCGATCGGAAGTTCCTGCGCCTCGGTGTGAAGGACAGTCTCGAGCTGTTGAGCGGATTTCCCGTCTCGCGCGACGAGCTCTTCAAGTACCGCGCGATCATACTCGGCTCCATCGAGTCGTCGTTCTTTACCGGCGACCAGTTGCGCATGCTCGCCGACTTCGTGAGCCAACGCGGCGGAAGCCTCCTCGCACTCGGCGGACGGTCATCGCTGTCCGAGGGCGGATTCGCCGATACGCCGATGGCCGAGGTGCTGCCGGTGTCGCTGCTGAGGACAGGTGCGGATACAGGTGCGGCGCCGGTTGTGGTCTCTGCGCATCCGACGCCCGCGGGGTTGGCGAATGCGGCGCTTCAGCTGCGCCCAACGGAGGCGGCGAATGCGGCACGCTGGGATTCGCTGCCGGCGCTGACGTCCGTGAATCATCTCGGTGCGTTGCGCTCCGGCGCGACGGTGCTGCTCACCGGACGCACCGGCGAGCATGGCGCCGGCATCGAGATGCCGTTGCTCGCCTTTCAGCGGTATGGCCGAGGGATGGGTGCGGTATTCGCGGTTCAGGACTCATGGCTGTGGCGGATGGATGCGAGCATGCCGGTCGAAGACGAGACACACGCGACGCTCTGGCGACAGCTGCTGCGGTGGATGGTCGAAGGTGTGCCCGATCAGGTCGAGATCACGTCGGTGCCGTCGCGCGTGGGGCCGGGTGAGCCGGTCACGCTTCGCGCGCATGTCACCGATTCGACGTATCAGGATGTGAACAACGCGTCGGTCGTGGCGCAGGTGACGACACCGACGGGGAGAAAGGTCGATGTGCCGATGGAGTGGTCGCTGCGAGAGGATGGCTCATACACCGCGCGCTTCATCGCCGACGAGCCGGGAGTCTACGGTCTGTCGGCGCAGTCACGTCGCGGGCGTGACACCACATACTCGCTGGCTGGTGCGCTCCTCGCCGACGATCAGGGTGCCGATGTCCAACAGGCGGAGCTGCGCACGCCCCTGCTGCGGCGCATCGCGAAGGAAACCGGAGGTCGGTATTACCCGCTCTCGGACGCGAGTCGTCTCGCGGAGGACGTCATCTATACGGAAGCCGGCGTCACGGTGCGCGACGCGCGCGACCTGTGGGACATGCCGATCGTATTCCTGATTCTGGCGGCGCTGCTCGGTGGCGAGTGGATCTATCGTCGGCGGCGGGGGCTAGCATGAGAATGCGTTTTGGCGTTCTCGGCTTGGCAGTCACGCTGCTCTGTGGCAGTGCATTCGCAGCACAGGCACAGCGCGTCCACGTCCTCATCATCATTGGACTCGCCGGCGAGCCGCAGTATCGCGCGCGCTTTCTCGAAGCGGCGGCGACGCTTGCCGACACCGCGCGCACTCGCTGGGGCGTTGCCGACTCGAGCCTCATCGTGCTCGGCGAAGATCCGGCGCAGGATCCCAAGCACATCAAGGGAAAGGCGACGAAGGAGGAAGTCGCCGCGGCGTTCGTGCGGTTGTCGCATCGTGTTGCACCGGGCGACATCGTGCTCGTGTTCCTGAATGGCCACGGTGCCGGTGAAGGTCCGACGTCGCGCGTGAATCTTCCTGGCCCCGATCCAACGGCCGCCGACTTCGCGACATGGATCGCCGGCTTCACTCGGCAGACGGTGGTCTTCGTGAACGCCGCCAGTGGGAGTGGAGACTTCGTGCCCGTGCTCGCGGGGCGCGGACGTCTCATCGTCTCCGCCACGAAGACTGCCATCGAACGCAACGAGACAGTTTTCGCCAAGCCATTCATCCGTGCGCTCACGACCGCGGAAGCCGACGCCGACAAGGATGGCCGAATTTCCGTCTACGAGGCGTTCGACTACGCGAAGAAGGAAGTGGACAGACTGTATGAAGTCGACAACAAGATGCTCACCGAGCACGCTGTGTTGAGCGACACCGCGATGGCTCGTACCGTGGCATTCGGCGGAAAGAGCGGCAGTTCGGATCCACGCGTCATTGCGCTTGTCGCCGAGCGGCAGGATCTGGAGTCGCAGGTTGCGGCGTTGCGTTCGCGCAAGGCGACGACCGACTCCACAACGTATGAGCACGAGCTCGAACGACTGCTGCTGCTCGTCGCGGAGAAGACGCAGGCCATTCGCGCCGTGGGGTCGAAGCCATGATGCGCAGTTGCGCGGTGTTCCTCTCCGCCGTGCTCGCGTGCGCATGGCAGCAGCCTGCGGACACGCGTGCGCAGGTGCGTGCCCTCGCTGACGCGGGACGCCTCGACGAGGCAGAGCGAATTGCGCGCGGCGGTGGGCCGTCGCTCCAGGCGAGTCTCGGCGAAGTGCTCGTCATGCGCGGACGACTCGCGCAGGCCGACTCGGTATTGCGCGCGGCTCTCGCGAGCGACCCCGCCGGCCGACGTACGGCGGAAGCGGCACTCGCCGAGTTGGCGTATCGTCGCGGTGATCGCACAGAGGCGTTCCGTCGTGCGAGTGTGCTGGCGGGCGCATTCGAGAATCCTGCTGGTACATGGTCGGCTGACGATCGCGTCGCGGCGGGTCGAGCATACGTGATCCTCGGAACGCGCAATGCGGCCGCCGTGCGCTCTGCGCTCGCGGCGTTCGACCGTGCCGTGCAGGCCGACTCGACCAATCTCGAGGGACGTCTTCGCGTCGGCGACCTGTTCCTCGAGAAGTACAACGCGCCGGACGCGAAGGTCTCGTTCCAGGACGTGCTCAATCGCTCGCCTGAGAATGCGCGCGCACTGCTCGGATTGGCGCGCGTTGCGGAGTTCGAAGGCAAGCTGGAGTCGATGACGCTGTTGCGCCGAGCGGTTGCGGCGAATCCGTCGCTCGTGAGCGCGCAGGTGCAGCTCGCCCGCTATCAGCTCGAGGCCGAAGAGTACGACTCGGCAAGAGTCGCCGCGCGTCGCGCGCTCGCGGTGGATTCTTCGTCGATCCCCGCATGGTCGATGCTTGGCGCAGTGTCGTGGATCAAGGGCGACTCGGTGGAATACAACCGCGCGAAGGCGGCGGCCGAGCGATTGAGCTCGATGCCCACGGACTTCTATGCTGAATTAGCGGAAGCGGCAATTCGTCAGCGTCGATACGTGGATGGAATGCGCATCGCGCGCACGGCGCTCGCCATCGATTCCACATCGACGCGCGTGCTCGGCCTGCTCGGCAACAACCAGCTGCATGCCGGCAACATCGACGAGGGTCGAGCGCTGTTGGAACGCGCGTTCGCAATCGATCCGTTCAACCTGTGGCACAAGAACACGCTCGACCTGCTCGACAATCTGCGCGCGTTTCGCACGATCGACCGCGGGCACTTCAAGATCATCGCGCCGCCGAAGGAAGCGGAGCTACTCACGACGTACCTCGTGCCATTGCTCGAGGAGGCGTACGATTCGCTATCGAAGCGGTATCAGTACAAGCCATCGGGCCCGGTGCGGTTGGAGTTGTATCGGCAGCACGCGGACTTCTCGGTGCGCACGGTCGGTCTGGCCGGACTCGGCGCCCTCGGCGTGAGCTTCGGGCCGGTGCTGATGATGGATGCGCCGAGTGCGCGAACGAAGGGCGATTTCAACTGGGGTTCCACGGCGTGGCACGAGCTGACGCACACGTTCACGCTCGGGCTGTCGCAGTATCGTGCGCCGAGGTGGTTGTCCGAGGGGTTGTCTGTGCTCGAGGAGCGTCGCGCGCGGCCGTCGTGGGGTGCGGATGCGAGCGTCGAGTTCCTTGCAGCGTACGCGGGAGGACGTCTGCGACCCGTGAGCCAGTTGAGCGACGGCTTCGTGCGTCCGCGCTTTGACCAGGAAGTGATCCTCAGCTACTACGAGGCGTCGCTCGTCTGCGAGATGATCGAACAGCAGAAGGGCTCTGCGGCGCTCGTCGCGATGTTGACCGCGTATCGCGATGGGCTCGATACACCCGGCGTATTCGCGAAGGTGCTCGGCATGAAGCCCGAGGAAGTGGACAAGCAGTTCGACACGTGGGTGCGTGCGAAGTTCGCGGTACCGCTGCGTTCGATCACGGCCGGTGACGGAAAGGGTGAGGCGACCGGCGCGTTCGTGTCGACGATGCGTTCGGCGATGGCGCTGATGACGTCGAATCAGATCGACTCTGCAAAGGCTGCGTTTCTCCGCGCGCAGGCACTGTTTCCGGACTACGCGGGGCCGAGTGCGCCGGCGCTCATGCTGGCGAAGATCGCGTTCGATCGTGGCGACTTCCGCGGCGCGCTCGATCAGGTGCAGCGCGTGACGTCGCGCAATGAGACGGCGTGGGACGCCAATCTGCTCGAGGCGGATCTTCGCACGAAGCTTGGCGACTCGAGCGGCGCGCGGGCGCCGCTCGAGCGGATGCTCTGGATATCGCCCTATGACATCACGATCCATATTCGCCTTGCCGAATTGGCGGCGCGTGCGGGTGATCATGCGACGGTGTTGAGGGAGAGGAGGGCGGTCGTCGCGCTGGATCCACCGGATCCGCTCGACGCGCGGTATCAGCTCGCGCGTGCGCTCGCCGATTCCGGAGATGCGGCCGGTGCGCGGAAGGAGTTGCTCGGCGTGCTCGAGCAGGCGCCGTCGTTCGAGAAGGCGCAGGCGCTGTTGCTGGAGCTGCGGAACAAGGGAGGCAAGCCATGAGGATCTGTCATCCCGCACGAGCGTTAGCGAGTGTCGGGAGCTACTGTCGCTGCGCTTTTGGCCGGCTATTGGGTAGGGACGATAGGTCCCGACACGCGCTTCGCGCGTGCGGGATGACAATGTTGGGCATCCTCCTGCTGACACAAATCGCGAATGCGCAGTTCGGTGGCGGACGCAACCGCCAAGTGCAGACGTTCGCCGAGAACACGCCATACGACGGCCGCTTCACGTTCGTTCGCATTCGCTACAACCTGCCCGATTACGGCGGCGGATTCCGGCAGGACATCAAGTGGGGCCACGACTATCCGCGCGGCGAACGCCACTTCACGAAGATCGTGAGTGAGCTGTCGACCATCCGCGTGCGGACGACGGTCAGCAACATCTTCTCGCTCGATGATGCGGAGCTGTTCAAGTACCCCGTCGCATACCTGTGCGAAGCAGGCTATTGGCGCCCGAGCGAGAGTGAAGCGACGAACCTGCGCAACTACCTGCTCAAGGGCGGGTTCATCATCTTCGACGACTTTGCGCACAACGACTGGATGAACTTCACGGCGCAGATGCAGCGCGTGCTGCCAAAGCTGCGCCCGATGCGCCTGACGATCGACGACAAGGTCTTCGACTCGTTCTATCGCATCAAGAACCTGACGTACAACCATCCGTACTATCGCAACACGCCGTCGGAGTTCTGGGGATTCTACGAGGACAACGATCGCACCAAGCGACTGCTGGCGGTGGCCAACTTCAACAACGACATCTCGGAATACTGGGAGTTTTCCGACGAAGGAATGTTTCCGCTCGACATGTCCAACGAAGCGTACAAGCTCGGCGTCAACTAC
>JAQBPV010000115.1 GCA_028287345.1 Gemmatimonadota bacterium | reverse complement strand
CGAAGGCTTCGTCGATCGCGATGAAGGGCTCGTCGAGTTGAAGATCGGTTCAGGCAAGACACTGCCTGATCGCATCTCGCTGATTCCAGCCAGTACGATTCCTTCGAAGCCGTTGCGTGAGTCGATCCTGCGCTTCGTCACGCGTTGGGTCGATGATGCGAACTGCAATCCGGCCATCGCTGACCTGCTCGCGCGCCGTGCGCCGCGTCTGCGCGCAGGTGCGACGCTGAGCGATCCCGTGAACGCGGTGCGGAATCTCGATGACTCGACACTCTGCATTCAGGGACCTCCAGGCACAGGCAAGACGACGATTGCGACGGAGATGATTCTCGCACTCATCGCGGATGGCAAGCGCGTCGGCGTGGTGGCGAATGGGCATCAGGTCGTCCTCAACCTGATGGAGCGGATCGCCGAGCTCGGAGACAAGCGCGGAATCAATCCCCGTCTCGTGAAAGTCGGCGGCGACGAAGATCATCCGCTCATCGTGAGCGGACGTATGAAGTGCGTCGAGTCGAAGGAAGCGGCTGCGGAGCTGGCCGAGGGACCGTTGGTCATCGGCGGAACGGCATGGGCGTTTGCGCGACCAGAGCTCGATGATGCGCTCGACCACCTCTTCATCGAGGAGGCGGGGCAGTTCTCCATCGCCAACGCCGTCGCTGCTGGCGTCGCCGCTAGGAACCTCGTTTTACTCGGCGACCAGATGCAGCTCTCGCAGCCGACGCAGGGCGCACATCCCGGTGACAGCGGCAGGTCTGCTCTCGAATACTTCCTCGAGGACCGCGCGACGATCCCACCGGAGCTCGGCGTGTTTCTCGGTCAGTCGCATCGGATGCATCCCGATGTCTGCCGGCTCGTTTCGGAATCGTACTACGACGGTCGTCTGCACAGTGCGCCAGCGACGGCGACGCATCGGATCATCGGCGCGGCGGCGACGAGCGTCGGCAAGGAGTCGGGCGTACGCTTCGTTCCGGTCGATCATGAGGGATGCACGCAGGACAGCGATTGCGAGGTGCACGCGATCGAAGGGTTGGTGCGCGAATTACTCGGCTGCGATGTCACTGTGAAGAGTGAACCGGTTCGGCCGATGACGATCGCGGATATCCTCATCGTCGCTCCGTTCAACATGCAGGTGCGAGCATTGAAGCGGCGGCTCGGCGCAACGGCGCGCATCGGCACGGTGGACAAGTTCCAGGGACAGGAAGCGCCCGTCGTCATCGTGTCGATGTGTGCGTCGACGCTTGATGATGCGCCGCGCGGGCCGGCGTTTCTGTTGTCGAAGAATCGGCTCAACGTCGCTATCTCGCGTGCGCAGGCGTTGGCGATCGTCGTCGGATCGGCAAAGCTCGGCGATGTGCGTGTGCGGTCGGTTGACGAAATGCTACTCGTGAGCGGTTGGTGTGGGATTGAGGAGTATCGAACCTGATGGCGGAGGGCAGACGGTTCGTGTGCGATGAATGCGGGAACGACGAGGAGATGTACTGCCTGGGCTGTGCACGTGAATTCAAGAGCGACCAGAGTCCGAGCTGGCCCGAATGGCGATGGATCGACGCTAAAGCAGATAGCTGACGCTGTTTCGTCGTCGCCAGAAAGACGCCCACGCCGTATGTTTGTCCTCCCCGCACCACCTCCCGCCGCCGTTCCCGAAGTGTCAGACTCGCTTCACGCGGATCTCCAACAGTCACTCGGCACGTCCTATACCCTCGAGCGCGAACTCGGCGGCGGGGGTATGTCGCACGTGTTCGTTGCCCGAGACAACCGGCTCGAGCGCGACGTCGTCGTGAAGGTGCTTCCGCCAGACGCCGCCGCCGCGCTCTCCGGCGACCGCTTCCGCCGCGAGATCGCCCTCGCCGCGAAGCTCCAGCATCCGCACATCGTGCAGCTGCTCGGCGCTGGAGAGACGGCGAACGGACTACCCTACTACACGATGCCGTTCGTCGAAGGCGAATCGCTTCGGCAGCGCATCACGCGCGAGGGCGAGCTTCCCGTCACCGATACAGTCGGCATCCTGCGCGAGGTGACGAGGGCGCTCGGCTACGCGCACGAGCGCGGCATCGTCCACCGCGACATCAAGCCGGACAACGTCATGCTCTCCGGCGGCTCGGCCATGGTCACCGACTTCGGCGTCGCGAAGGCAGTGACCGCCGCCGCCGACAACTCGGCCGCGCGCGGAACGACGCTCACACAACTCGGCATGTCGCTCGGCACTCCTGCCTACATGTCGCCGGAGCAGGCGGCCGCGGAGCCGACGGTGGATCAGCGCACGGATTTCTACGCGCTCGGGTGCATGGCGTACGAGATGCTCACGGGACATCCGCCATTCACTGGCCGCAATGCGGCAGCGGTGATCGCGGCGCAGGTTTCCGAATTGCCGGAGCCAATCCAGAAGCGCCGGCCGAACGTGCCTTCCGGTCTCGCCGCGCTGGTGATGCAATGCCTGGAGAAGAGGCCGGCCGATCGTCCGCACGACGCGCGCGAAGTGCTGCACATGCTCGACGGCGTGGTGACGACGCCGTCGCATCTCGCGTCGGTAGTGCTGCCGGCGGATCGCGCATCGAAGAAGTTCAGTGCGCGCCACCTCGCGCTAATCGCTGGAGGACTGGTGTTCGCGGCGCTCGTCGGCGGCTGGATTGCGTCGCGTGCCGCCGGTAGCGACGAGCTGTCGTCGTCCACAGTGCCCGGACGATTCGCGGTGGACTTTCCGCCGGGCTGGACGCTCCCGCCGCTCGGCACTGGCGGGTCGCAGCTCGAGCTCTCGCCGGATGGACGACGTCTCGTCGTGCGGATGCAGCGGGCGGATACCGCACGTCTGTTCGAGCGCCGCCTCGACGACCTCGCATGGCGAGCAGTGGCCGGTACCGATGGAGTGTCGAGCCTCAATTTCTCCAGCGACGGCCGATTTCTCCTCGTGAACCGGCGTAACGCCCAGAAGATCAGTCGCATTCCCATCGACGGCGGGCCAGCGGAGGAGCTTACCTCCGGGGCTAGCTTCGGGGCAGGCACGATGGGCCCGGATGGAGTGCTATTCTTCGGCTCGAAATACAACTCAGGACTATCGCGCCTCGCCTCGGCCGGTGGCACGCCCACTGTCTTTACGACGCCCGATTCGTCGCGTCACGAGCTCGGTCACTGGGGTGTGCAGATGCTTCCCGACGGGAAGCACGTCCTCTTCTCGAGCTACGCGAGCCCGCTGCCGAGAGCGCGCATCGAGGTAATCTCGGCCAGCGATGGAAAGCGCGAGGTGGTTGCGGAGGGCGGAGTCAACGCACGTTACGCGAATGGCTACCTCTTCTTCGCCAAGGGCGACGCACTCTTCGCAGCGCCATTCGACGAGAAAAAGCTGCGCACGACCGCCGCGGCGCAGCCGGTGATCGCCGGACTCGGCTCGCTGATCTCCGGCGGCGACGCGCTCTATACCATCTCGCAATCGGGCACGCTCGCGTACGTCCCGCGCGAAGCCCTGATGCCGGAGACGGAAGTCGTGTGGTCCGATCGCACGGGCCGCATGACGCCGGCCTTTACGCGGAGCGGTGCGCACTCCGATCCGCGCGTCTCGAAGGACGGTCGTCTCGCATTCCTGACGGAAAACGGAGGATTCGCGAGTCTCTGGGTCTATGATCCGGCGCGCGAAACGTTCACGGTTGTAAGCCAGCGCGAGGCGCGCACACTTCCGGCGGTGTGGTCACACGATGGACGCACGCTCTACTACGGCGTGGAGACTCCCACTTACGACGTGTACAAGCGTGCCGCCGACGCGTCGAGTGCCGAGTCGGTCGTGAACGCCGTCGCGCCGGACAAGTACCTGCTGGACATCTCGGCCGATGATCGCACGTTGCTGATCCGCTCCGCACCAGGTGCGAACTCGTTTCTCGCGACGATCCCTGTGGAAGCGTCTCGCCAGCCGGTGAGGGTGCCCGGAACCGAGGGCGATCAGACCGATGGAGGGATCTCCCCTGACGGAAAGTGGCTCATCTACATCTCCGATGAGGCAGGTCGCCACGAGCTTTTTCTTCGCTCGTGGCCGGACGTCACGCGTGCACGATGGCAGCTCTCCACGAATGGCGCCACCTCCCCGCGCTGGTCGCAGAATGGACGCGAGATCGTCTACCGCGCTGGTGATGCCATCATGTCGGTCGCGATCAACCCGGCGACGGGCACGCCGGGTCGCCCCTCCGTTCTCTTCAACGCACCGGAAACGCGCGGCACGTTCGACGTGTCCGGCGATGGTACACGGTTCGTCCTGACCCGCCTCGCCGATCATACATCGGCCACGAGCCCGCAGGTGGTGGTCGTGACGAACTGGATCCAGTCGCTCAGGTCCAGGAAGCCATGAATACGCCACCGCCGTCCGACCTCGTGTCTGCGCTCGTCGACCGCTACGCAATCGAACGCGAGCTTGGCAGCGGCGGGATGGCCACGGTCTATCTGGCTGAGGACATCCGTCATCACCGCAAGGTCGCCATCAAGGTGCTGCACCCGGAACTCTCGGCTGTGATCGGCTCCGAGCGCTTCCTCAAGGAGATCGAGCTCACCGCCAACCTCCAGCATCCACACATCCTCCCGCTCTTCGACTCGGGCGACGTCAACGGGCAACTCTACTATGTAATGCCCTTCGTCGAGGGAGAGACGCTGCGCGGACGGCTCAACCGCGAGCAGCAGCTTCCCGTTGCCGACGCGCTGCGCATTGCGCGCGAGGCGGCGGATGCGCTCGGGTACGCACACAAGCGCGGGATCGTGCACCGCGACATCAAGCCCGAGAACATCCTCCTGCACGATGGCCATGCGTTGGTCGTTGACTTCGGCATCGCGCTCGCCGTGCAGCAGGCGGGCGCAGGACGTCTCACGCAGACGGGATTGTCGCTCGGCACACCTCAGTACATGTCGCCCGAGCAGGCGATGGGTGAGCGCACGATCGATTCGCGAGCGGACATCTACGCCCTCGGCGTGGTGACGTACGAGATGCTCGCCGGCGAAGCGCCTTTTACCGGTCCCACGGCGCAGGCGATCATCGCGCGCGCAATGACGGAGCGGCCGCGCAGTCTCGTCGGCGTGCGGGAATCGGTGTCGCCGTCGATCGATCGTGCGGTGATGACGGCGCTGGCGAAGCTTCCGGCCGATCGATTCGCCACGGCAGGCGAATACGTCGACGCGCTGATGCGGGAAGGAGCGCTGGCCCCCGAAGCGCATGCAATGCAGGCCGCTCCTGGTGCTGGAAGACGCTCGCGCGTGTTGCCTGTCGCGACGCTCGCAGCCGGACTGCTGGCCGGCGCAGTAGTGGCAGGTCTTCTGATGAAACAACGCGCAGAGGCGTCGGGTGCGTCGGCGCCGAGATTCTGGTCGATAACGCTGCCCGATAGTGCGCCGTTCACGCCAATGCGCGATCAGCTCGGGCAATTCGTCCGTTCGCTGGACATCTCACAGGATGCGAAGCTCATCGTCTGGTCGAGCGCGACCGACAGCGCATCTCACCTCTGGCAGATGCGCACCGACCTGGGGGCGAGCGCACCGCTTGCTGCGACGTCGGGCGCGATCCTTCCGACGATCTCCCCGGATGGGAGATCGATGGCGTTCGCGGTGGATACGCAGGTGCGACGACTCGACCTGTCGGACGGCACGGTCACACGCGTCGGGACTCAGTCGGTGGTGGACGGATTGGCTTGGCGGGCGTACGACAGAATCCTTGCCTACGACTATTCGTACAGCTCGTGTCTGCGCTCCGCGACGCTGAATGGCGGGAAATTCATCCCCTTCCCGTCGCCCCAATGCGCGTCGGCGAATGGAGGAGTGTTCGCGCACGTCGGATCCGACCTGCACGTGATCTCCGCTGGCGGATCGATCGCGCTTCTCGATGCCGCGACGGCACGCGTGCGAAAACTCCGGCAGTCGGCGATCAGCGACACCACGGACGCCGCTTCGCTCGTCACTGGCGAGACGCCGCTACTCATCGGCGAGAAAGTGTTGCTCTTCCTGAGGGACAGCACGCTGTTCGCCGCCCCACTCGACCTGAAATCCGCGCGAATCACCGGCGAGGCAAGGCAGATCCTTACGGGAATCCGGCACGAGGCATTCTCCGGCGCAGCGCAGATCTCGCTCAGCGCCAACGGCACGCTGGTGTGGGCGCGTGGCGGAGACGGCGCAGTCGCACGCTTCGTGTTCGTGTCGCCTGGAAGCACGACGTCCGATCCACTGCAGCTCCTGCCGACCACGGTAAGCAGCTATGCGCTCTCCGACGATGGACAACGCCTCGCCTACTCTGTAACGCTCCCGGGAAACACGAGCGTGCTCCGCATCGTGGATCTCAGGCGTAATGTGACGGACTCGACCCGCTTCCCCGTCGAGGTCCAGGTGGCGAACTGGGTGGATGCCGGCTCAGCGATTTCGGTGCTTCTTTCGCAGTCGCAAGGGAAGGGACGGCGCTACGGCATCGTGCGGGAACTTGGCGGACGAATGAAGCTCGACACTGCCAGTGCGCTCTACTATGCGTCCAGCCGTGACGGCCGCATCCGGTGCAGTCCATATGGAACGATGTTTCCCGCCGATGCGCCGGAGAAGGCCATTCGCTTCGACAGGCGGGGCAACTGGTGCCGGTTCTCGCCGGACGGAAGGAGCATCGCGTGGGATTCGCAGGCAGGCCTCTTCGTCGCTCCCACCGACAGCACCGCTGAGCGCGCGCGGCGGAAGGTCGGACCGGCAGGTGCGAATGAGGCGCGCTGGTCGCGGGACGGCCGAGAGTTGGTGTACCGCACCGGCGACCAGTGGTTCGCGGTGCCATCGCAGCCCTCCGCGACGGGCGCACTCACATCACCGCGTCTCGTGCTGCGCGGCGTGTACAATCAGGCGTTCGCGAGCTGGGACATGGCCGCGGACGGCCGGCTCCTGCTTCTTCAGGGGCCGCCCGCAACCCGCGCGACCCACCTCAACGTGATCACGAACTTTCCACGCTACGTGGAGGAGAAGCTCGGCGCCGCCGTGCGCTGAACGTCCTAGCGCCCAGGGGTATGACGGAGTAGGGTTTCAGCACAGCACCTCGAAGGTTCATATGCCTCGTTCACAGCTTCGTGTCGCCGCGGCCTTTCTCGTCGCCCTTCCCTCCCTCGCCGCCGCACAGGGAGGAGTTATCGCCGGCACAGTCCGCGACACCGGCAACCGCCCAATCGCCGCCGCCGACATCTCCGTCAAACCGGGCCAACTCCGCGCCCGCACCGACTCCGCCGGCAGATTCATCATCACCGGCCTGGGCGCGGACAAATACATGGTCCGCGCCCGAAAGATCGGCTACGGCCCCACTACCTATGACGTCGACCTCTCGAGCGCCGGCCGAGTCGACATCAATCTCGTCTTCGACCAGCCGATGCCGATGCTCGACACCATCAAGGTGGTCGCCGGGCGCACGTGCTCCGAGTGGTCTCTCGACGGCTTCGTCTGTCGACGCAAGGCTGGCGGCGGTCTCTTCTTCGACTATACCGACATCGACGACAAGGACGCGCTCTACACCGCCGACCTCTTCCACGATATCAAGGGCTTCCGCACGGCCGTGCGCTCCACGCGCTTGGGTCCCATACGCGTCGTCGAGGCCAATCCGCCCTGGGGATGCATCACGCAGCTGATCGATGGCCGCCCAAACACCGGCGCGACGCCCGTCCCGGAGCTCCCATCCGACCTCGTTGCTATGGAGGTCTACGCTAGGCCGGACTCGGTGCCATCCGAGTATCAGCGCTACACCTGGCCGAACGGTGGTATCACGCGATCTGGGCGTTGCAGTGTCATCGTCTACTGGACCCAGCGCGCGCGCATGAATCCCCGATAACGGAGCGACCTCCCATGGCCGTCGAAGCTTCTCGCGTCCACACGACGATCAGTGCGTCACCGGCCGCCGTGTGGAAGTCTCTCACGAATCTCGCGACGTTCAAGAAGTTCTTTTTCGGATCGGATGTCGCCACCGATTGGAAGGTCGGCAGTCCGATCACCTTCCGCGGTGAATGGAAGGGCAAGCCCTACGAGGACAAGGGCGTCGTGAAGTCGGTCGACAACGAGAAGCGGCTCGCTTTCACGCATTGGAGTCCGCTCTCCGGAATGGAGGATAAGCCGGAGAACTACCACATCGTCGCCTTCGATCTGAAGCCCGCGGCCAGCGGCACGGAGGTGACATTGTCGCAGACGAATCAGAGCGACAAAGAGCCGCTCACCGACAAGAACCGCGCGGAATACGACAAGAATTGGACGATGGTGCTCGACGGATTGAAGAAGGCCGCCGAGAGCTGATGGTCTGACCAATGAGCACGCGACTAGTTTCTCTTGCGTGCTCATCCACCTCCTCTCGGCGTTCCAGCTCGCCGCATCGACGCCGCCCGCGATCTACAATGGTCGTGCGGGCCAGACGAACGTTCTCCCGCCAAAGATCGAAGCCACCGTCGTCATCGACGGACGCCTCGACGAAGCCATCTGGCAGCAAGCGGCCATCCTCAACGGCTTCTCGCTCTACCAACCCGCTGACGGACGCCCCGCACCCGACTCCACCGAAGTCCGCGTCTGGTATTCCTCCGACGCCATCTACTTCGGCATCCGTGCCTTCGCCGAACCAGGTACCGTCGCCGCGACGCTGGCCGATCGCGACCGCATCTCCTCCGACGACAACGTCGAGATCCACCTCGACACCTTCCACGAGCTCAATCGCGCGTTCGTCTTCATCGTCAACCCACTCGGCGTCCAGGCCGACGGCACCAAGAGCGAAGGCGGCGGCTTCATCCCCGGCTCGAACGTCGGTCCCGGTCAGAACGATCTGAGCGCCGACTTCCTCTGGCAGTCGCGCGGTCACGTCACCGATTGGGGCTACGAAGTGGAAGTGCGGATTCCCTTCAGCAGCCTGCGCTATCCGTCGTCATCATCGCCGCAAACGTGGGGACTTCAGATCGACCGTCGCGTTCAACGCAACGGCTATGAAGAGACGTGGACTCCAGCGCGTCGCGCTTCGGCGTCGTTCATCGCGCAGGCGGGAACGCTCGATGGTTTGACAGGGATGCGTCACGGCCAGATCGTCGAGCTGAATCCGGAGTTCACCAACACGACGCGCGGGACGGCCTGCTGCAATCCGCAACTCGATCGCTGGCAGTACTCCTCGAGTCCGCAGATCGGCGGCAACATCCGATGGGCGATGGGCAGCAACTTCGTGCTGAACGGCACGGTGAAGCCGGACTTCTCGCAAGTCGAGGCCGACGCAACGCAAATCGCTGCCGACGCGCGCTTCGCGCTCTTCTATCCGGAACGGCGTCCCTTCTTCGTCGAAGCGCTCGATCAG
>JAQBPV010000101.1 GCA_028287345.1 Gemmatimonadota bacterium | reverse complement strand
CGGGAACCTCGGGATGCGCACACAGGCGACGCGCCACAGCGATTGCACAGCTTACCTCCACCGTCCGAAGCGTTCCTCCCTTCTCGACTCGCACGCCGATCGTGTGAGTCTCTGTCTTTCTCTCCTTCGGTCTTCGTCGCTCGACGATGAGTCGCACCGCACCGCCCAGTTGTGTCGCACCTCCTGCCTTGTCGCCGAGCAACACGAAGGCGGCATTTGATTCTCGAGCGAGTCGTGTGAGTCGCACCGCGACTTCCTTGGAGAGCGCCGGTGCGCCGTCGACGATGACGAGCGCGAAGGCGCTGCTGCGGAGCAAGACGTCGGCGCACCAGGCAGCGCGCGACGCATCGTGTGGACGGATCATCCACACCCCTTCCGCGTCGCCCAGGTGTACCCAGTCGCGTGGATCGAGCGTGCGTTGGGCGTCGATGTAGGCGACCCAGCCATGCGCTTCGACCGTGGCTTCGACGATGGCGCGAGCGAGGGTCGTCTTGCCGCTTCCCGTTCCACCGACGATCTCCGTGAGTCGTCCCCTCGGGAGTCCTCCGCCGAGCAGCACTTGGTCGAGCGTCGCGATCCCGGTGGGGAGTGCGGGCACGACAGGCGCGGGCGGTGGGAGAAGCCGAGTGAGCTCGGCGAGGGAGAGAGACAAGGCAGTGGTCGATGAAGCCGTGAGCGGTAGTGCAGGTATGGTGCCCGAACAAATACCGAAAGCAAAGCGTACGGCAGCACCTATCTTGGGAGGGCTCGGGCCGCTTCCGGGCGGGGGGTGGTATCTACCGAACGAAAACCGAAACCGCAACCGCTGCCGCGATGGCAGAGATGCTTCGAAACTGGCAAACCCTTGTAGCCCAACTACTTCCAGCGACGCTACTCGGCGCCGTCGCTTTCGCGTTAGCGCTGGTCATCACCGATCCAGTGGGGCCGGGCCTCGATCCCGACGCGCTCTCCTACATGGGCGCCGCAGAGTCGGTCGCCGAGCACGGCATTTACCAGATTCCGGCGGCGAAGTGGACGAGCGCCGACAGCACCGCGCCGCTCGCGCATTTTCCGCCGGGTTACTCCACGATCCTCGCGCTGCCCGTTCGACTCGGCATGAAGCCGCCGCAGGCCGCGCGGCTCGTGCAGGCGACGTCCGCTTTCATCACGATCTTCACCTTGGTGCTGCTGGTGAGTGCAGCGGCGACACCGCTCGCCGGCATCCTGCTCGCCGTCGCGCTGTTCGCGATGACGTCGATGCACGAGGTGCACGCGTCGGTGTTGAGCGAGCCGCTCTATCTCGCGTGCATGTCGCTCGTGCTCGCGGCGATGGTATACGCGCCCGATCGTCCGCTGCGTGCGGGCATTCCTGCGGCGGTGGGTGTGATGACGCGCTACGCCGGCGCGTCGCTCGTGGGTGCGGTCGCGCTGTGGTCGCTCATGCAGCCAGGCACGTGGATGCAGCGTGTAAAGCGCGCGGCGTTCGCGCTGCTGCCTGCTGTCGTGCTGCAGGGCATCTGGATCGTGCGCACGCGCATCGCCGCGTCGGCCGGCGCGGAAGAGATTCGCAAGTTCGCGGTCTATGGCGACCTGCGGCCGACGCTCGCGCAGGGTGCTGCGACACTCGTGGCGTGGATCGTTCCCGATCCGCTCGCGAGCTCGGAGCCAATTGTGCATCGAGGTGCGATTGCCGTGGTCGCGGGTTTCGCGCTCGTGGTGTTGATGAGCATCGGTATCTGGCGCGCGTGGCGTGCGACGCGAGCTCGTGATGACGTGGACGCATCGTTTGCCTGGCGATTCTTTACCGCTGGCGCACTGCTCCTCGTCTGCTATCTCGGCATCGTCGGCATCTCGCGACTCCTTGCCGATCCCGACATTCCGCTCGACGAGCGCATTCTCGCGCCGGCACTCGTGCTCGCGACGACACTCGCTGCAACGGCGCTCGCGCTGTGGTGGCGCGGCACGCGACTGATCATCGCGCGCATTGCGGTGTGCGGCGCGCTACTCGGCTGGTGGTTCGCTGCCGCGAGTGCGACGTACGGCGAGGCGCGCTATGCGCTCGAGTGGGGCTCGGACTTCGCGGGCGAGCAGTGGCGGCACAGTGAGCTGCTCGATTGGGCGCGCCACGATCGTGGAACGCTCTATTCGAACTGGCCGGCAGCGGTGTACTTCCATCTGCATCGTCCGGCGCGTGAGCTGCCGAAGGAGTTTGATGCAGCCACGCTGAAAGCGTTTGCCGACACGGTGCGTGTGCGCGGTGGACGCGTGCTTCTGTTCGACGTTGCAGCGAGCGAGTATGCGCCGACGGCGTTGCTCGTGAAGGTGCCGGGCCTGCGCACTGTGGCGCGGCTCAGCGATGGGGTCGTCCTGTCGTCCTCGCGCTAAGCGCGATCATTTCAACACCGAAGGTCCTGGGTTCCGTCGACGAGACGCCGTTTTGCAGGGTCGTCCTTGGCGATACTCGGTCTGTGAAATCGGGCGACAAAATTTAGTGAGGAAGCCACGCATTGCTAATGCGTCATGCGGCAAGGCCGTGGAAGTGTTTAAGCGTTGTGCTGTAACGATTTGCGGTCCTAGTCTCCGATGTAGGGCGTAATAGCGAGCGAGGGCTTGCACGTTCTAGCCACGCTTGCACAATAAGTAGTCCGTATAATTGGCGTTATACAGCCACCGCTACCTCGATGGCGCACGGCTCACTCCTCACTCCTTATCGGCGAAGACAAGTCGCGAAACCATTCCATGGTTCTCGTCGACGACCTCTGATTCCATCACAACTGACTTG
>JAQBPV010000096.1 GCA_028287345.1 Gemmatimonadota bacterium | reverse complement strand
GCGCCGACGTCGCGCAGGCTCTGTTCGCGATTCTTGAACTGCATCACGGAGGTGCGCGAGATCACCTTGAGCGCGCGGATCTTCGACAGCTGCGCAATGACGTCCTCCGTGATGCCGTCGGCGAAGTACTCGTTCTCCGGATTCGCGCTCATGTTCGTGAATGGAAGCACGGCAACGCACGGAAGGCTCGCGCGCACGGCTTCGCGCTCGCTGAGCGCGTCGGCGAATGACGCGGCCGAGTCGAAGCGGTCGGCCGGTTCCCTCGCGAGTGCCTTCATCAGCGCTCGCTCGACGCTGGCCGGCACGGCGCTCCTAATGCGTCGCACGGCAGGGGCGGGCGTGGTCAATCGCTTCGTGATGACCGCCATCGCCGTTGCTCCCGGATGCGGCAATTCGCCGGTGAGCATCTCGTGCAGCACGCAGCCGAGACTGTACACGTCGCTGCGGGCGTCGACGGGCTCGCCCAGCGACTGCTCGGGACTCATGTACTCGGGGGTTCCGACCAACGCGCCAGTCTGGGTCAGCCTGCCCACGCTCGCGCTTTGCAACGCCAGTGCGATCCCGAAGTCGGTGACCATCGCTTCGCCTTCGTGGAGCAGGATGTTCTCCGGCTTGATGTCCCGGTGGATGATCCCTTCTCGATGGGCAAACTCGAGAGCCGAGGCGACCTGTCGGGCGATGTCGACGGCGTCGCTGATGGACAGCTGTGTCTCGCGCGTGAGTTTCTGCCGCACCGACTCGCCCCTGACATACGGCATCACGAAGTAGAAGACCTCGTCGGTAACGCCGGAGTCGTACAGCGGAAGAATGTGCGGATGATTCAACCTGGAGGCCGTCTCGATCTCGCGCAGAAATCGGTCTGTGCCGATGGTGGCGGCCAACTCGGGCCGCAGCACCTTGACCGCGACCTTGCGGTGGTATTTCACGTCGTTGGCGAGATAGACGGTGGCCATACCACCGCTACCGATCTCTCGCTCGATGGTGTAGCGATGCCCAAGTGCGACGTCGATGTTGGCTGGCGAATCAGGTTGCATCGAAGACTCTCGTTGCGCGGGCGCCGGATGGGCGTGCGCCACCCACATGACTTGCCGCGGCGGCCTGTCTCAATATGCGCAATCCGGCGCGGACGCGTGCCAGTGACGTCGCGTGACCCCCCAAAAACGGCTACCTTCGAAAATGCGCACTCTCGCCACCACGCTCCTCTCCGTCACTGCGGCCGCGTCGCTCTCCGCGCAGACGCCCGCGGCCAGTCCGCTCCCTGTCGCCTACCAGCGCCTCGCTCGCGAGGTGCTCACCGAAGCGGTGAACACCAACACTACGGCGTCGGTCGGGAGCACGACTGCCCTCGCGAACAAGCTCAGAACGCGGCTCCTCGCGGCGGGATATCCGTCGAGCGACATCCACATCGTCGGCGCCGACGCGAAGAATCGCAATCTCATCGTGCGGCTGCGCGGCTCAGGCTCCGGGAAGAAGGCCATCCTTCTCGCCGCGCATCTCGACGTCGTGGAGGCGAAGCGCGCCGACTGGAAGGAGGATCCGTTCGTCATCCGATTGGAGAACGGATTCTTCATGGGACGAGGCGCGTCGGACGACAAGTCCGGCGTGACGGTGCTCATCACGAACCTCATTCGGTGGAAGCGCGAGAAGTGGACGCCGGACCGCGACATCATCGCACTGTTCACGGCGGACGAGGAGACGGACGCGACGAGAGGCATACAGTGGGTGATCGCGCACGAACGCAAACTCATCGACGCAGAATATTGCCTGAACACCGACGGTGGCGGTGTGGAGCTGGCGAATGGGAAGCCGCGCATGTTCGGCATGGAAGCGAGCGAGAAGGTGTTCGTCGACTTCGGACTCGAGGCGGTCAATCCTGGTGGACACAGCTCACGTCCTCGCCCGGACAATGCGATCTACCAGCTCGCACACGCGCTGACCCGCCTAGAGGCGTACACATTTCCAGTGAAGCTCAACGAGGTCTCGCGCACGCAGCTGGAACGCGGAGCCGCGCTTCAGGCGGCCGACACCGCAGCGGACATGCGGGCCATCGCGTCGGGCTATGCGAACGGAACGCTCACTGCCGCAGCGGAAGCAGCCGTGACTCGGCTGTCGCGCGAGCCGTCGTTCAACGCGCTGTTTCGAACGACGTGCGTGGCGACGCTGCTCGAGGGCGGCCATGCCGACAACGCGCTGCCGCAACGCGCACGCGCCACGGTGAACTGCCGCATGCTGCCGAACGATCCGCCCGCGGAGGTCGAAGCGGCGATCAAGCGCGCGGTCGGCGACGGCATCGCGGTGTCGATTCCCTATCCGCCGGTGCCGAGCGCTGCGTCACCGCTGCGACCCGAGCTCATGGCGCTGCTGGAGCGTCTCTCCGGGCAGTACTTCCCGGGTGCACCTGTAATTCCGTCGATGTCACTGGGCGCGAGCGACGGGCTCTATCTGCGCAACGCTGGAATTCCGACGTACTCGCTGAGCGCAGTCGCCGGGGTGGACGGCGAGTCGAATGAGCACGGGCTGAACGAGAAGGTGCGCGAGAAGAGCATCTACGATGCGGCGGCGTTCTGGAACGACATGGTGAAAGGACTGGCGGGCCGCCCACTGATGTAGACTCGCTAGGCGGTCGTCGCTGACGTCGCAGGCACCTCGCCAAGTATCTCCACCGCCGCGCGATACAGCTTTGCACGCACCTCGTATCGCTCGGCGGCGTGGGTGATGTACCTGAGCGTGATCTCCACGCCACCCATGACCGGCTTGATCGTGATGGCCGGCGCTGACGTGATGGTCGTTACACCCGGCGAGCGATGCACGCCCGTCCACTCCTGCTGCGCCAGTCGCGCACTCTCGGCCGTCACCGCTTCGGCTTGCGTCCTGAGCGCCTCGACGACGGGATATGGATTGCGCCCCGCCGGGATGTCGATTCGAACTTCGTCCCACAGCCATTGCCCCGAGGTCGAGAAGTTGAAGTAGTGCCCTTCGATGGCGTAGCTGTTGGTAAACGTCACGCGGCGGCCCGTCGGGTGACTGGAGTCGGTCCAGTTTCCCGTCTCGTGGAGCACGGTGTTGAACATTCCGAGCTCCACGACTTCGCCGGTGACGCCGTTGATCTCCACGAGATCGCCGATGCGGATGCCGTGCCTGCCCATGAGCACGAGCCAGCCGACGAAGGCAACGATGAAATCCTTGAGTGCGACGGTCAGGCCGGCCGTGGCCAGGCCGATGATCGTGCCGAGATTGTTCGGAACGCCGAAGATGACGATGAGGATGAGCAGGACACCGAGTGCCTGGAGTGATACGCGGGTGACGACGCGCAGCCGTTGCGCACTTCGCTTCGGGACGCTCATGACCGCGAGCACTCGCATCAGCAGCGAATCGAGCAAGAGTAGCACGAGCACGATGGAGAGGATCAACACGACGTCGCGCAGGATGCGATTCACCAGGGCGCGCTCCTGCGTGCGAACGGTGCCCAGCCATTTCGAATAGACGACCGCGAGCTGCTGTTGATTGAAGCCACGCTGGCCGGTGATGGATCGCGCCTTCTGCTCGAGCGCTTTTTGCTGCTCATCTTCGAGCGAGAGGTGAGCGGTGTCGTGCTCGGCGTGTCCGACTTTCTTCTCGAGTGTCTCGTGCTGGGCCGTCAATGATACGCCGGCCGATACGGCCGCGGCTCTCGCCTGCTGCAGCTGCTGCTCCTTTGCACTCAATGCCAGATAGGACTTCGCGGCCTGCACCAGACCCTCCGCGTCGATTGGCGGCGCGACCTTGATCTGGGTGGTGTCGGCGTTTCGCGATCCGGCCTGATGCGCCACCGTCATGGCCTGGATGCGACTTTGCGGATCCCCGCCGGCGCGACTCAGATCGTTGGTCGCGTCGTCCATCTCGTCGGTGTCGATCTCGAGGCGGGCCTTTGCCATGTCGACCAGGTGCTTGCTCGCGCCTGTCGCCTCCAGCTTTGCGACCAGGGCCGAATCCTTGATGCGGTCCTGCTCCACGTGCCGAAGATGCTCCTGAGCGACCTGCGCGTCCGGCGTCATCGGCTGCGGATTCGCGGTGGCGTCGCGGACGGCATCGGCGAACTCGAGATCCATCTCCTGATCGGCGAGACGAAATGCCTCCTCCGCGAATGGCAGCTCGCTCGCGGTCGTGGGAAGACGCACGAGACGCTGGGCGGCCAGGAGGGCGTCCTCGGTCAGGATCCGTTGGGACGGTTTAGCCGACGCGGAATCGACCGCGCGAGGAAGCTCCTGCCCCGTCCGATACAACCCGTATCCGGCGAGAACAAGGAATCCGACGACGACTGCTGCGATGATGCCGTGTCTAGGCCACATGTTCACGCGAGATGATCCATCGCGTCGTGCACCCGCCTAGCCCGCGTCGACATAGGCCGTTGCGACACGTGAGACATACGGCTTCCGCCGCAGTTCGTCCAGCGGCTCGGGACGTACCCGCGACAAGGTGCGCGGGCTGGCTACTCGGCAACCAGCGTTCGAGACACTCGACTTACCTGGTCACCGGCGACGACCCAGAGTGAGTCGCCGCCCTCGGCGTCGACTTCGGCGCAGCCAGTAAAGTCACCGAACGCGGGCAGTACGCCGACGTTGTTTCCGAACCAGAAGCACGACAGCCGCTCCCGCTGTCGTGCGGGGCCGGTGAGTACCGCGCACGGATGAATGTGGCCCGCGAGCACATATGCATTCGCCACACTCACCGGATGGTGTGCCAGCGCAAATGGCGACTCCATCAGTGGACCATCGAGACTCGGGATCCCGACATCGATCGGGAGATCACCGGCGCGGCGATCGTGGTTTCCGCGGATCAGTCGCATCTCGACAGCAGTGTGTTCCGATCGCCATTTCGCCAGCGTAGCAAACGTCTCGGGGTTTCGACCTTCCTTCGCGTGGAGGAAGTCGCCGAGGAAGACGATCCGCTCCGGAGCGACGCGGGCGATCAATGTGTCGAGCCGGGAGAGTGCTTCGTTCGTGGTTCCCTTCGGCACGAACACGCCGAGCGCACGGAACGAGGCCGCCTTGCCGAAATGCGGATCGGCGACGAGCAGCATCTTCCGCCTCGGCCAATAGACGGCGCGCTCGGCGTGCAGCTCGAGTTCCTCGCCTGCCACCGTTGCGATGGCTGTCATCCCGCCGCGCGCTCGAGTGCGAGCTGCATGCGCTTGATCCGATCGGACAGCTTCTCGCTCGACACCTTGTTTCGCGTGCGGTCCACGAGCAGCGGAAAGGATAGTGGCGTGAACCGCTTGGGGTTGGTGATGACCACCCTCGATTCGGAGAGCCGCTGGAGCGCCTGGCCGAGCCGGCTGCGCTCGAGCTGACGCTCGAGCACTTCGTGGTGAGCCTGGGCCAATAGCAGGTTGCCGGGATCGTAGCGCTGAAAGACGTCGAAGAACAATCCGCTCGATGCCTGAAGTTGTCGGGCGGTCTTGCCTGATCGTGGGAAGCCGGGAAAGACGAGACCAGCGACTCTGGCAATCTCGCGAAACTGGCGCTT
>JAQBPV010000053.1 GCA_028287345.1 Gemmatimonadota bacterium | reverse complement strand
AACGCAAAGTTCCTGGTCTTCATCCTTGTCCTCCGTCGCCTTCGCCCAATGTTCTCGTTCCCCGCGGGCGAGGTTGCGGGTGCGACGAGGGTCGTCGCAGTTCTGCCGGACTCGGGGAATGGCAGACCGCGTGCCGTGGCGTCGTATTTCGGCGAGAAATCTTGAAAAAAAAGCATGCCGTTGTTCAGAATAAACATTAGATGCCCCGTGAAAACCCGCTTTGGCGCGCTCCTCGTTCGAATTTCACGAAATCCAACAGGAAAGTCCTATTGCGCCAGCCGTGCACACTGAATAGGACAGCGCTCGCCCGCAACGTTCGTCACGTGAGCGAGGCGCTCGCTCGCTTGCAGGAACGCGCGCGCGAGCACGCAATCCACTCTCGCTCGGATACATTCCGCGGCCGCTCGCGTCGACGTACTTTCGTTGCGACGCGCCCACGCCAGCTCAACGCTTCGGAGCATATACATGACGGTCAGTCGCCCCACGGTCGCCGCATTTGTAGCGGCATTCTTCATCCTGCCGCCGGCCCCGTTGGAGTCACTGCACGCTCCGAAGACGCACAAGGGACAGGTGGAATGCGCCGCTGACAATGGCGGCCTCACATTGCCCAAGGGCTTCTGTGCATTCATCGTCGCTGACAAGCTGAATACACCACGTCATCTCGTGGTGATGGCCAACGGTGATCTCTTCCTGTCGTCGAGCCGCGGCGGTGTCATAGCGCTGCGCGACACGACCGGCGACGGCAAGATGGACATCGTTCAGGAATGGGGCGGAGGAATTCATTCGTCCGAAGTGGCCATTCGCAACGGCTACCTCTACTCCGACAACACCACGTCCATCGTGCGCTACCCGCTCGCGCGCGGTTCACTCACGCCATCGGGTCCGGTCGAGACACTCATCGACGGACTGCCACCTGGTGGCCACTCCGCCAAGACGTTCGCACTGGCCGACGACGGCACGATGTACGTCAACTTCGGTTCGCGTACCAACAGCTGTCAGCAGGCCGATCGCCAACTCGAGAACCCGGGCGTCAATCCGTGCGTCGAGCGCGACACCCGAGCCGGCGTGTGGGCCTTCAAGACCGACCGTATCGGGCAGACCGCCGCTGACGGCGTGCACTTCGGCACCGGCATCCGCAACGCCGTGTCGATCACCATCAATCCCACGGACAAGACGCTGTACGTCATGCAGCACGGTCGAGATCAGCTCGCACAGAATTGGCCGAAACTGTTCGACGAGGCGAAGAGCGCGGAGACTCCTGCCGAAGAGATGTTCCACGTCACGAAGGGTGACGACTTCGGCTGGCCCTACTGCTACTACGATCGCCAGCAGGGGAAGAAGGTCCTCGCGCCGGAGTTCGGAGGTGACGGCAAGACAGTTGGCCGCTGCGCCAACTTCAAGGGGAACGTCGCATCGTTCCCCGGCCACTGGGCGCCGAACTCGCTCGCCTTCTACACGGGGAAGACCTTCCCGGCCAAGTATCGGAACGGCGCGTTCATCGCCTTCCACGGCTCGTGGAATCGCGCACCGCTTCCGCAGGCGGGATTCAACGTCGTCTTCCAGCCGATCAGCAACGGCAAGGCGAACGGCAACTACGAAGTCTTCGCCGACGGCTTCCGTCCGGCCACTGGCGCGACCGGCACCACGCACCGGCCCACTGGCCTCGCCGTAGGCTCCGACGGCTCGCTCTACATCACGGACGACGCGGGCGGGACGATCTGGCGCGTGATGTATACGGGGAGGTGACGCCCTGAGCGCCTTCCTTCGGTTATCTTGAAAACTTCGCCTGTCTCAGCCTAACCGTATCGAGCCATGCCAAATCGCCTACAGCAACTGCACGACGCCGGTGTGTCCATCTGGCTCGACTTCATCGACCGCAAGATTTTGCGCAACGGCGACCTGGAGCGACGCATCAAGGACGACGCGCTCACAGGCATGACGTCGAATCCCACGATCTTCGAGAAGGCGCTCGGCGAGGGCGACCTCTACGACGAGCAGATCAGGGGCGCCAAGGACGACGCCACTGCGCTCGACCTGTTCGAGCTCGTCGAGACGAGCGACGTCCGCGACGCCTGCGACAAGTTCAAGGGGATCTACGAGTCGACCAATGGCAACGACGGCTATGTGTCGATCGAAGTCTCCCCCGGTGCAGCGAACAACTCGAAGGAGACCGTCGCCGAGGCGGAGCGGCTCTGGGCGATGGTC
Organism: Gemmatimonadota bacterium; assembly: GCA_028287345.1. Classification (GTDB taxonomy): domain Bacteria; phylum Gemmatimonadota; class Gemmatimonadetes; order Gemmatimonadales; family Gemmatimonadaceae; genus AG11. The sequence goes on along the minus strand of JAQBPV010000053.1, from coordinate 3,414 downwards.
GCGCGCCCGAACGTGATGATCAAGGTGCCGGGCACGGAGGAGGGTGCGGTGGCGGTGCGCACGCTCATCGGAGCGGGGCTCAACGTCAACATCACGCTGCTCTTCGCCATCGAAGCACATCGTCGTGTCATCCTCGCGTATCTCGCGGGACTCGAGGATCGCGTGAAGGCGGGCAAGCCGGTGAATCACATCGCGTCCGTGGCGTCGTTCTTCGTCAGTCGCGTGGACACGGAGATCGACAAGCGTCTCGATGCCCTTGCCGCAAAGGCAACTGGTGAGGAGCAGAAGAAGATCCTTGGACTCAAGGGAAAGGCGGCCATCGCCAACGCACAACTCGCGTACAAGCTCTTCCGCGATGAGTTCTCGTCGGCACGCTGGGCGCCGCTCGCCGCCGCTGGCGCGCGCCTGCAGCGGCCGCTGTGGGCCAGCACGAGCTCGAAGAACCCCGCCTATCGCGACGTGATGTACGTGGAACAGCTGGCCGGCCCGGACTCCGTCAACACCATGCCGCCCGCTACCATCGAAGCATTCCGCGATCACGGCGAGGTGAAGCGCACGGTGGACGCGGACTTCGCCGCCGCCGAGCGTGTCATGAGCGACCTCGCTGCGGCCGGCATCGACATGACCGACGTGACGAACAAGTTGCTCTCCGAAGGACTCGCCAGCTTTCAGAAGAGCTTCGAGTCGCTCACGGCCGGCCTCGAGAAGAAGCGCGAAGCGCTTCACGTCTGACCGCCGAACCCCATACGGTCTTTAATGCCCTTTCCACGCACGAAAATTGTCTGCACGCTGGGCCCCTCGTCCAACAATCATGAGACGCTCAAGGCGCTCATGGAGGCCGGTCTCAGCGTCGCCCGCTTGAACTTTTCACATGGCACGCACGAACAGCACGCGCAGACGGTCGCGCTCGTGCGCGCCACGGCCAAGGAGCTCGGACGACCAGTCGCCATCATGGGCGATCTCCAGGGTCCGCGCATTCGCATCGGCGATCTCGCGGCGCCTCGTCGCGTCGAGGATGGCGAGGACGTCATTCTCGTCGCCGGTGAAGACGCCAAGGCGGATCAGTTCCCAACGACGTACGAGGATCTGTGCAACGACCTCAAGGTTGGCGACCGCATTCTCGTCGACGATGGGCTGATCGAGCTCGTGGCGCTCGAGGTGGGCACGCACACGGTGAAGGCGCGCGTGCTGCACGGAGGCCTCATCAAGAGCCACAAGGGAATGAACCTTCCCGGCGTGGCGGTGAGCGCACCGTCGATCACCGAGAAGGACTGGGCTGACGTCACCTTCGCCGTCCAGCACCAGCTCGAGTACCTCGCGCTGAGCTTCGTGCGGCGCGCGCAGGACATCGCCGAGCTGCGCGAGAAGATCCCCAAGGACATGCTCGTCGTCGCCAAGATCGAGAAGGATTCGGCGCTCGAGAACATCGAGAGCATCGTGCGCGCGTCGGACGCCGTGATGGTCGCACGCGGCGATCTCGGCGTGGAGCTGCCCTTCGAGGAAGTCCCCATCGCGCAGAAGAAGATCATCTCGCTGTGCAACAAGCTGGGCCGGCCGGTCATCACGGCGACGCAGATGCTCGAGTCGATGATCACGAATCCGCGGCCGACGCGCGCCGAGGCGAGCGACGTGGCGAACGCGATTTTCGACGGCACGGATGCGGTCATGCTCTCCGCCGAGACGGCGGCGGGGCAGTATCCGCGGCTCGCTGTGGAGGCGATGTCGCGCATCATCATGGAGATCGAGAAGCATCCCCGCGTGGTGCGCGCCGACGAGCGTCGCTCCACCGCCGATGCGCCGGTGTCCACCGAGCAGGCCATCGCCGCGGCGGCGACGTCCGCGGTGCGCAGCCTCGGTGCGCCGGCACTCATCGTCTTTACGAAGAGCGGATTCTCCGCGCGTATCGTGGCGTCGTTCCGTCCTAACGTGCCGATTCTCGTACTCACCGATCAAGCGCGCACGTATCGTCAGCTCGCGCTTGTGTGGGGCGTCATTCCCCGCCTCGTGGAGCACTGCGCCAAGTACGAGGACATGGTGAAGCTGGCACTCGCCGCCGTGCGAGAGCAGGGTCTCGCGAAGGATGGCGATCGCGTGGTCGTCACCGCGGGTGTGCCATTCGATGTTCCGGGTACGACGAATTTGATGAAAGTCGAGACGGCATGAGCGCTGCCGGCGTGTGAAGCTCACTTTTCTCGGCACCGGCACCAGCTTCGGCGTCCCGCAGCTCGGCTGCGGGTGCGCAGTCTGTCATTCGCGCGATCCGCGCGACCGTCGCACGCGTGTCGGTGCGGCGGTGGAAACGGACGACGGCGGCGTGATCCTCATCGACACGCCGCCGGAGTTGAGGCTGCAGCTGATCCAGGCGGGAATCGATCACGTGGACGCCGTACTGTTCACGCACGATCACGCGGATCATACGCACGGCATCGACGACCTTCGGGCGATCACGGCGCGACGCGACATCCACCTGCCGATGTATGGCTCGATGCCGACGCTCAGGTCCATCGCGCAGAAGTTCAACTACATCTTCGACGACAACATCAAGCCGCTGCCCGGCACGTCGAAGCCGCAGGGCCGCGCCATCGATCTCCAGCCGGGCCAAACGGTCCGCATCGCGGGCGTCGACGTCACCGCGGTTGCGGTGCCGCACGGACCGATCACGGTATTCGCGTATCGCATCGGGCCGCTCGCCTATGTCACGGACGCGAAGTCGCTTCCCGACGACGCCATCGCGCTGCTCAAGGGTGCGCGAGTGCTGGTGATCAATGCGCTGTTTCGTGTCCCGCATCCGTCGCACTTGAGCCTTCCTGAGGCGCTTGACGTCGCGAAGAAGATCGGTGCGGATCGCACGTATCTCACGCACCTCACGCACGACAACTTCCATGCGGACCTCGAGTCGGAGCTGCCGCCAGGCGTATCTCCGGCATTCGACGGCTTGACGGTCACCGTCTAACAGAGCAACACGATGACGATCCGACTCGACTACACGAACATGATGGCGCCGCCGATCGACGGCGGAATCACGGCCGCCGAATGGGGCGAGGCCGGCGCGCCGTTCACGGCGGCGCACAAGGCGGTCGTCGACCAGCATGCCGCGGGCACGCTCGGCTTCCTCGACCTGCCCGACGATCGCGCGCTGCACAAGCAGACGCTCGACTTCATCCAGCGCCAGCGGCAACGGAAGGGCGACGATGTGTTGACCGACGTCGTGGTGCTCGGCATCGGCGGATCGGCGCTGGGCCCGATCGCGCTGCGGACGTCGCTGTGCGCGCCGCAATGGAACCTGCTCGACGACTCGGCACGCGGCGGCAAGCCGCGGCTTCATGTGCTCGACAACGTCGATCCGGCGAACATATCGGCGCTGCTCGCTCGTCTCGACTTTCGTCGCTCGCTGTTCATCGTCACGTCGAAGTC
>JAQBPV010000004.1 GCA_028287345.1 Gemmatimonadota bacterium | reverse complement strand
ACATGGCGAGAGCTGGGCGTGCGGGTGAACAAGCTGTCGAACGCATTGCTCGCGATTGGGCTGAAGAAGGGCGACAAGCTTGCCGTAGTGATGCCGAATTGTCTCGAGGTGCTCGAGACGTACTGGGCGACGATCCAGATCGGCGTGGTGCTCGTGCCGTTGAGCCCATTGCTGCGTGGAGCGGCGCTTGCGGCACTCCTGCGCGACTCGGACTCAGTGGCCGTCGTTCTGGGCTACGGGATGATGGACGAGATCGACTCGGTGCGCGCCGAGCTCCCTGCGATCGACAAGGACCGGTACCTCACGGTTGGCGGAGCGCCGCGCGACGGCTACACGGACTATGAGGTGCTCGTGTCGGCGCAGACGGCCGACGCACCACCACACGTGGAGATCGGCGACGACGACCTGTTCAACATCGTCTACAGCAGCGGGACGACGGGGATGCCGAAGGGCATCATCCACACGCACTACATTCGCGCGAACTATTGCACCCATTTCGCGAGCACGTGGCGGATGACGCCGGAGAGCGTGGTGATGCATGCGGGGTCGCTCGTCTTCAACGGCGCATTCGTGACACTGATGCCGGCGCTCTTCCTCGGCACGACGTACGTGCTGCAGGCGCGATTCGATGCGGCGGAGTTCATCGAGACCGTCGCGCGCGAGAAGGTGACCCACGTGATGATGGTACCGTCGCAGATTCTTGCGGTGATGAACGCGCCGAACTTTTCACCGGCGAAGCTGGCGTCGCTGCACATGCTCGGGTCGGTGGGTGCGCCGCTGCATCGGCAGCACAAGGATCGGCTCACGGCTGCATTGCCGGGAATCTTCCATGAGCTGTACGGGCTCACCGAGGGTGTGATCACCATTCTGGACAAGGATGACGTGTCTCGGAAGGCGGGGTCTGTCGGCGGTCCGCAGCCGTTCTTCGAGCTGCGCGTCGCTGGTCCTGACGGTTCGGAGCTTCCGGTTGGCGAAGTGGGCGAGATCGTCGGACGAAGTCCGCTCTTGATGCCGGGCTACTACAAGCGACCCGACCTCACCGCTGACGCCATTCGCGATGGATGGATGTTCACGGGGGACATGGGCTATCTGGATGCGGACGGATATCTATACCTCGTCGACCGGAAGAAGGATTTGATCATCTCCGGCGGCGTGAACGTCTATCCGAAGGACATCGAGGAGGTGGTGGTCACGCATCCAGATGTCGTCGAGGCAGCGGTGTTCGGCATTCCGAACGAGAAGTGGGGCGAGGCGCCGATGGGTGCAGTGGTGTTGCGTGCTGGCGCTGTGGTGGACGAGGCGAGTTTGAAGAGTTGGGTCAACGAGCGCGTTGGCGCGCGCTATCAACAGTTGTGTGGGGTCGTCATCATGCAGGAGTTTCCGCGCAATGCGGCGGGGAAGACGCTGAAGCGGTTGATGCGGGATGAGTATTGGAAGGAGGAAGGGGTGCAGATTTGATGGCAGCGCACTACAACTACTCGCCGAGTCTCATGAAACTGGAAGGAAAAGTCGCCATCGTCTCGGGCTCGGGGCGAGGTATCGGACGCGCAGTCGCGCTCAAGCTCGCCAGCGAAGGCGCCCGCGTCGTCGTGAACGATCTCGAAGACGGGCCGACGAATGAAGTTGCCGAGGCGATTCGCGCTGCCGGCGGCACGGCGGCGACGTGCGCAGGCAATGTCACGGCGCCCGACTTCGGCGAACGGTTCGTTGCCGCAGCGCTCGACAACTTCGGCGGGTTGGACATCATCGTCAACAACGCCGGCTACACATGGGACAGCGTCATCCAGAAGATGACGGACGAGCAGTTCCAGGCGATCATGGACGTCCATGTCGTCGCGCCATTCCGGATTCTTCGCGCAGCCGCTGAGCCGATCCGCAAGTTCAGCAAGGCGGAAGCGGCCGAAGGGCGCGAAGTGTTTCGGAAGGTCGTGAACATCTCGTCGGTGTCGGGGCTTGGCGGCAATCCAGGCCAGGTGAACTACGCGACGGCGAAAGCCGCGATGGTCGGCATGACGAAGACGCTCGCGAAGGAGTGGGGCCGCTACAAGGTGAACGTGAACTGCGTGGCGTTCGGCTTCATCAGGACGCGCATGACGCAGCCGATCGTCACCGAGGCCGATGCGTCGGGTGAGGTGCGCAAGATCGGCGTGCAACCGGCGTTGATCGAGCATCTCGAGCAGAACGCGATTCCGATCGGCCGGCTCGGCACGCCGGAGGAAGCGGCGGATGGCGTGTATCTCTTCTGCTCGCCGGAGTCGAACTACATCTCGGGTCAGGTGGTAACGGTTGGGGGAGGGATCACCTTTTGAGTCATCGCCTATTGGTGAGCATCGCGTTGGTCGTCGCGGGAGCATGTGCGCGGGCACAGGCGCCTGCGTCGCCAGCACCGACGACGCGCGCGACGTACACGAGTGCGCAGGGTTCGCGCGAGTTCGTCATGTTCGCGCCAGCATCGTTGCCGGGTAGGGGGGAAGAGCGCGCGATGGTGGTCATGCTGCACGGATGCGCACAGACGGCGGACGACATGGCGCGCGGCACGCGGATGAATGCGGCGGCCGAGCGCGAGCGGTTCATCGTGCTCTATCCCGAGCAGCCGGCGTCGGCGAATCCGCAGCGGTGCTGGAACTGGTTCCTGGCCGACAACGTGATGCGCGACAAGGGCGAGACGGCGTTGCTCGCGGAGATGATCGACTCGGTGGCGCGTGCGCATGGTGTGCGACGCGTGTCGCTCGTCGGGATGTCCGCCGGAGCGGCGATGGCGGCGAATCTCGCCGTGGCGTATCCGGAGCGATACGCGGCGCTGGCGCTGCACTCGGGCGTGCCTGCACTTGCGGCGAACGACGTCATGGGTGCACTCGCTGCGATGAGGCAGGGGGCGCCGGATGGAGACGCGCTCGGCGCCGCGGCGTTGGCAGCGATGGGCGCACGGGCGCGGCCGATTCCTGTCATCGCACTGCATGGCAGCGACGACAAGATCGTGTCGCCGAACAACCTCGACGCGACAGTGCGTCAGTGGACGGTCGTGAACGCGGGCGGAGCGAGTGTGGAGAAGGTCGTGCTTTCCGGAGTCGGCCACGCATGGAGTGGTGGATCGGCGGAGGGGACGTTCACGGCGCCGGCTGGCCCGGATGCGACGGGGATGATCGTCGCGTTCCTCAAGCGCGTGAAGGCCATCCAATAGCAGGCCACCAGTTTACGCGTCTGGTGGGTCCATCACGCCCGGGACACAGGGAACTGTTTCATACGCGGACACAAACGGATTCGAACGGAGCTTGACGGAAACGACAGTGCGAATGACGCCGGCACTTTCCGTTCAGTTTCCGTGCAAGTCCGTTTGTGTCCGCGTATCAAATTGTTGGGGCTGGCCCGAGGCCGTCGAAGTGCGCTCTTGTAGCGACGAACACTCTAACGTCTGAATTCCAGCTCCATCGCATCCCCAGGCCGAAGCAAATACCAGCGCTCGACCAATGCATCGCGCATGGCGCGAACGCGCGCAATGTCATCGTCGCGCAACACCGGCACCTTCATCTTTCCCGCCGATCGGCTTCCGCCGACGAACTTCTCCGCGTGTTCGTTGAACGCCTCCGCGGACCAGCGATCCATGCTGCGGCGCTCGGAGTCGAAGAATCCGACGATCAACTCCACCTCGCGTGCTTCGTCTGGAATCGGGCCGCGAGGCCATGGCTTCGCGAAGTCGCCCACCTCCCAGCCGTCAGCGACAAGGCCGTAGAATCCGCCGCGATAGCCAAGCTCCGATTCGACAGCGAAGTGCGTCAAGTCGTGCGGCGGGAATACCAGCGCGAGACTCGGCTGCTGCCGCTGCCACGTCACCGTGCCGTCAGCGCGCGTGAGCGTCAGCGACGCCGAGCCATCGGTATGCCGCTTGAGTCGGATCTTGAGGTCGGGAGACGGCATTCTGTGTTGCATCGAGTCAATCCGTGATTCCAAGAATTCCGTGATTCCAAGAATTCCGTGATTCCAAAATTCCGTGATTCGAGCCTTCTTTTTCTGTTTCAGTTCAGAGTGCTTGTCACTGTCACACGCCGGAGGTAGCGGCCGAACTCTGCAACAGATGGCTAGAATCACGGAATTCAGGAATCAGTTGAATGACTGCGTCAGCAGCCCTGGTGCTCGAAGGGTGTCACATGCTACCGCGCGACCGCTGCGTCCAGCTTCTTCGTCAGCGCGTCGAGCGACTGTCGCAGCTCGCGATACCGATCAACGGCGTCCTTTGGGACGCGCTGATCGGCACCCATGGCCATGCTGTAGAGATAGGTGATGTGCGCCTGGAGACCCGGCCGGCTGTACCGCACCGGCGGAGTGAAGAACTCACTGTCGAGCGCTGGAATCTTCGCAGTGCGCAACCGAGCTGCCAGGCGATTCGCATCACTCACGAGGTCGCGCACGCGGAGGTTGTGCGCCACCTGCGCCTCCATCACCGACTCCGTGATGCCGTCCTTCACTGTGCGCGGATCGGCGCGCAGGGTGAGCGGATGCATCATCGTCGTGCCGTTCGCCGACACACGCACCGTGTATGTGCCCGGCGGCGCCATCGGCCCATTGCGGCCGCGCTGGTTGGCGTTCTCGCTCCACGGTCCGGGATACGTCATGTCCCAGATGAAGCGATTGAGGCCCACCTGCGAGGGCATACGCGACGTACCTGCGCGCGTCATCACGGTGTCGCGCGCGCTGTCGCTCGAGAAGCTGCGAACGATTGCCCCCTTCGCATCGAGGATGTCCATCGAAACAGGTCCGGACGATCCGAGCCAGTAGTTCAGCATCGCGCCGCTTGGCGGATATACCGGCGCGTCATCCGACGCACCACGATCAGCCTCGGCGCCACCGAACCCGGCGCGATAGCGATAGCGAATGGCTTCACGCGGCGTGAAGAAGTGCGCGGCTTTCGCCACGACAGCATCGCTCATCTCGTGCAGGGGCGAGAGGTCGTCGAGAATCCAGAACGAGCGGCCCTGCGTCGAGATTACCAGATCGTTCCGGTGCACCTGGATGTCGGTGATCGGAGTGATCGGCATGTTCATCTGGAACGGCCGCCAATGTGCGCCGTCGTCGAACGACAGGTACATGCCGAACTCGGTGCCCGCGTAGAGCAGGCCGGCGCGCGCGGGATCCTCGCGGACGACTCGCGTCGGCACATCGTTCTGGATGCCGTTGACGATCTTCGTCCACGTCGCACCGTAATCTTCCGTCTTGTAGATGTACGGTTGGAAGTCGCCGAGCAGGTAGCGGAGCACGGCGACGTACGCGGCGCCCGGCCGACGCGGCGAGGGGTCGATGTTCTGCACGCGTCCGCCCGGAGGAAGATCCTTCGGCGTGATGTTCTTCCACGTCTTGCCACCGTCGCGCGTCACGGAAATCGGACCGTCGTTCGCACCGGTCCAGATCACGCCCGGCGTGAGCGGTGACTCACGAATGGAGTACAGCGTCGCGTACATCTCCTCACCGGTGACGTCGATGGTGATCGGCGCGCCGGAGATCACACCGCGATATCGCGGATCGTTCGCCGTGAGGTCGGGGCTGATGGTCTCCCACGTGGCGCCTTCGTCACGCGTGCGATGGACGAACTGCGAACCGTAGTAGACGGTATGCGGCTCGTGCGGCGACACCTCCATCGGCGAGACGCGCTGGAACCGATAGCGCAGATCGGCGTTCGCGTTGCCGTAGAGCGACTGCCCGCCTGGCCATGACTGCCGCTCCTGGCCGCTACGCAGGCTCATGCGACTCCACTGTCCCTTGCACGCGCCGTAGACGGTGTCGGGGTTCGTGCGATTCGGGATGATCGGACCTGTCTCGCAGCCCGGCCCCTGACGCCAACTCTGAATCGGATCGTCGAGACCCGCCGAGCCGACGGGAAGGCTGGGCACGATGAGCGTGCTGTTGTCCTGCTGCGCGCCGTAGACGCGATACGGATACTGCTCATCCGTTGCGACCTGATAGATCTCGGCCGTCGGCTGATTCTCCTGCGTGCTCCAGCTCTGACCACCGTTCAGCGAGACGTTTGCGCCGCCGTCGTTCGACTGGATGAAAATCTGACCATTCGTCGGGTTGATCCACATGTCGTGATTGTCGCCATGCGGCGTGCGCATGGTGCGAAAGGTCTTTCCGCCGTCGGTCGACTTGTAAAAGCCTTCCGTGCCGACGTACACGACATCGGCGTTGGTGGGATCGGCGTCGACGTTGTCGTAGTAGAAGGGACGCGTGATCAGGCCGGGAGTCGTGTTCACGAGCGACCAACTCTCGCCGGCGTCATCACTGCGATAGAGACCACCGCCGTCCTTCGCCTCGACGAGCGCGTAGACGCGCATCGGCGACGCTGCAGAAACGGCAAGGTCGCTCTTGCCGATGACGCCCGTGGGCAGCCCGTTGCCCAGTCGTTTCCAGGTGTCGCCGCCGTCGATGCTCTTGTAGATGCCGTCCTCGGCACCGCCGCTGATGATCGTCCACGGACGCCGCTGGCCATGCCACATCGACGCGTAGACGACGTTCGGGTTGCCGGGCTGGAGCTCGATGTCCACCGCGCCGGTGCTGTCGGAGAGGAAGTGGACCTTCTGCCACGTCGCGCCGCCGTCCTTCGTGCGATAGACGCCACGCGTGGGCGTGTGCGCGAACGGATTCCCGAGTACGGCGGCGAAGACGACGTCGGGATTGGTGGGATGCACGACGATCGCGCCGATCTGCCCGGCGTCGCGGAGCCCGACGAACTTCCAGCTGCGGCCGGCGTCGGTGGATTTGTAGATCCCTCGGCCGATCGAGACGTTGCTGCGGATCGCCTCGGAGCCCGTGCCGACGTAGATGACGTTCGGGTCCGAGTCGGCGACGTCGAGCGCGCCAATGGACGACGACGCGAAGGCCTGATCGCCGGTGCTGCGCCAGGTGATGCCGGCGTCGGTGGTCTTCCAGACGCCTCCACCGGTGGATCCGAAGTAGAAGGTCATCGGTTGCTGGGGCACGCCGGTGACGGCGGTAACGCGTCCCCCACGTGCTGGACCGATCATGCGATAGCGCATCGCTCCCATGCGCGCGGCGTCGTACGTCGAAACATCGGCCGCCGGACGCATTTGCGCGTCAAGCGGAGCGGTGAGAAAAAGGGGCAGGGCAGCTGCCAGGGCTTGGGCAAATCTCATTTGATGGAAATCTCGGTTGACTGGAATCGGCCGGCGGAGTCGAGTGCGCCGCGTCAGGAAAAGCGGACTAGGGAAAAGGCGGAAACCAGTGGAAAGAGCAGGATCTGAATCCTGCCCTTTCTGTTTCTTCCGCGCTTTCCTGTGACGCTTCGAGCAGTCCGATTCTTCTCGGGGGAGTTTCGCCGCAACGCACCGGCCGCGCCAGCCTCACACATCCTGCACATCTGGCACACGAACCTTGCGGGAAACACCAGTGTCGAACCATTCACGGGCGCCCTGCGTACATCAATAGGCATTGCGCTTCTGATTGCCCAGTGCCAGCATCGCGATTCGTCTCCGCACCCGCTCAGCCCTGGTGCCGGAAGAAGGATGTCAATCCGTGCACCCTCAGCCGCTGGAGTCTGATTGGGAGCAGCGTTCGAATCGGTTTTCACGTTCCTTTTCAAGTATCCGCTCCGCGTCTTTCAGCGGGGCGATCTCGTCGTCGCCCCGGTCATTCCGGCAAGACTGCTCGCCGTGCTCGCCGTCGCAGCCGTGGTGCTCGTGGTGGTGATGTACCGGCAGGTGAAGGCGGTGAGCCGGATCGATCGTCTCGTGCTGGCGACCATCCGTGCCCTTGCTGTCGCGATCGTGCTCGCCTGCCTGCTCGGACCGACGGTCGTCGTCGCCAGCGCCGTGGCGCAGCGCAACGTGCTGGCCGTCGTCCTCGACGACTCGCGCAGCATGCGTCTCCGCGACGTCGGCAACGACGCTCGACTGGCGGCGATGCAGAAGGTCTTCGCCGACACGAGTGCGCTCATGCGAGGGCTATCGCAGCGGTTCGCCCTGCGCGTCTTCCGTTTCGCCGCCGACGCCGGGCCGCTATCCGGCGCGGCGACACTCACGGCCGGCGGCGCGCGCACCGATCTCGCCACGGCGCTCGACGTCACGCGTGAGGACCTCGCCGGCATGCCGCTCGCCGGGGTCGTGGTCGTCACCGACGGCGCGGACAACGGCGGCGGCGACCTGGGCTCCGCGCTGCTCGCGCTTCGCGCGCGCCGAGTGCCTGTCTATACGGTAGGTGTCGGGCAGGAGCGCTTCTCGCGAGACGTCGCCGTGGAGCGCGTGACGTCGCCGCCAAGTGTGTTGGCGGGTTCGACCATTCTGATGGAAGCGGCGATCGGCGTCCGCGGCGCGAAAGGCGAAAACGCCACCGTTACGGCCGAGGCGAACGGACGCATCGTCGCCACGGAAGACATCAAGCTTCCTGATCAGGGCGACATCGCACGTGTTCGTCTCCGCGTGCCGCCGCTGCCGCCAGGCACCTATCGTCTCTCCGTTCGCGTTCGGCCGATCCAGGGTGAGACGGTCACTGAGAACAACGCCTACCATACAGTGCTCGAAGTACGGCCAGGACCGGCGCGCGTCCTCTACCTCGAGGGCGAGCCTCGGCCCGAGTTCGCGTTCCTTCGACGCGCCGTCGCCGACGACAGCAGCCTGCAGGTGGTCGGCCTGATGCGCAGCGCCGATCGGAAGTTCCTGCGCCTCGGTGTGAAGGACAG
>JAQBPV010000512.1 GCA_028287345.1 Gemmatimonadota bacterium | reverse complement strand
TATCCGAGCGTGGGCGTCGCGGTGCAGCCGTTCTTCGATCTGCTGCGCATACAGCTGGCGCGTGGACTGCGGAATGGTCGGTGGAGCTTGAACGTGGACGTGTCGCGCGACTATTGGGGGATTCTGTAAGAGCGGGGCGCTCACGTTGCTCGCTTACGGGAGCCCTAAAGACACGCCGTGCAGCGTATCGGTGATGCCCGAAGCCGAGACCGCACTATTCTCCCCGCGTGACCGCCTCTCCAGCCATCGACCTCCCGCGCGCTGACTTCACGCGCATCGACCCACGCGCTGTCGCACTGCTCGCCGAGCGGTGGGCGCGTCGCCACAAGGTGGTGCCGCTCGGCGTCGAGCGCGGTGTCATCATCGTCGCCACGGCGAACCCGCTCGACCTCGATGCAGAACGCGCAGTCGGATTCGCGACGGGTCATCGCGTGCGGTGGGAAGTAGCGTCGGTCGACGAAATCGCACGACAGCTGGACCGCGTATATCCCGAGGCGCCGACGACGCGACCGGATCCAATAACACCGCCGGTGGAAGTGCAGCACCTGGGCTTCATCGCCGACCAGACTGGCGACGCGACCGTGGACGTCGGCGCGTCGGTCATTCGGTTGGTCGACCAGCTTCTAGCCGAGGCGATCAGTGCGGGCGCGAGTGATCTGCATCTGGAGCCGGAGGAGCAGGGCATCGCCGTCCGGCATCGCGTGGACGGCGTGTTGCGTCCCGTACGGACGCTTCCGCGTCACGTGGCGCCGTCGCTCGTATCGCGGGTGAAGATTCTGTCCGGTCTCGACATCGCCGATCGCATGCGTCCGCAGGACGGCCGTGCGCGCGTGGCTGTCTTCGGCAGTGTCGTCGATCTTCGTGTGTCGACGTTGCCGGTGTCGCACGGTGAGAAGATCGTCGTGCGTGTTCTCGATGGCAGTGCTGGATTGCGAACCCTCGAGTCGATTGGATTCGATGTCGACGATCTCGTGCGCATTCGGCTGCTGCTCGAACAGCGCGAAGGGCTCATTCTCGTCACCGGCCCCACTGGCTCCGGCAAGACGACGACGCTCTACGCAGCGCTCCGGGAGATTCAGATGCGCGGTGTGAATGTCGTCACCGTCGAAGATCCCATCGAGTATCGGCTGCCGGGAATCGTGCAGGTGCAGATCCATGAGCGCGCCGGCCTGACTTTCGGCGCAGCGCTGCGCTCCATCGTGCGGCAGGATCCCGATGTCATTCTCGTCGGCGAGATTCGCGACAAGGAGACTGCCGAGATTGCGATTCAGGCGTCGTTGACGGGGCATCTCGTGTTGTCGACGCTGCACACCAATGATGCTGCGAGTGCGGTGACGCGGCTGATCGATATAGGCGTGGCGAGCTACCAGATCGCGACTGCGGTGAAGGGGGTCGTCGCGCAGCGGCTGGTGCGTCGTGTGTGTCCCGACTGTGCCGGCATCGGTTGTGACGGGTGTGATGGCGCTGGCTACCGCGGCCGGCGCGCGATTGCGGAGATTCTCGTGACGTCGCCCGAGTTCGAGCGACGAGTGGCGGCCGGCGCGTCGACGGAATCGTTGGCCGAGGCGGCGAGGGCGAGCGGCTGTATCTCGCTGTGGGAGTCCGGTCTGTCGCTCGTGCGGAAGGGCGAGACGACAATGGAGGAGTTGCGTCGAATCGCGGCGGAGCCTGCGGCGCAGGTGGCGGAGCCGTCCCCGTTGGCGTTGGTGCCGCCTACATTGGAGGTTCAGCGTGCGTCGCGCGAGCACACTCCACCGGTTGCAGGTGCCATGGCCAGCGTGAACGTAGGAACGGTCGATGTCTACTGCGTATCGCTCGACGCCGGCGCATGGCGAGTGCTAGTGCTGCAGCGGTCTGCGGAGACGCGTTGCCCCGGCGCCTGGGAGACGGTGCACGGCCGCATCGAGCCCGGCGAGGAGCCGGAGGACGCCGCGGTACGCGAGGTGGCAGAGGAGACCGGCCTCGCTATCGACCGACTCTACAACGTGACGGTGCAGCCGTTCTACCTGCACAAGTCGCGGACGGTGGAGATGGCCGTGGTGTTTGCGGCCTTCGTCGATCCCACAAAGCCGGTGACGCTGGGCTCCGAACACCAGGCGTACGAGTGGCTCTCAGCCGAGGATGCGCTCGAGCGCTTCTTCTGGCCACGCGAACGCGAGGCACTGCAGCACGTGATGCATCTGTATCGAACTGGTGACGGCGGCGCGGCAGAGGATGTGTTGAGAGTGAAGTAGTTCGACGAGCGAGGCGTCAGGGACCTCTGACGCCTCTAGCGCGACGGCCAAGGAACGCCCTGCGTCCGCGCCACCGATCCGATCCCCTTGTACACGAACTTCTGCACCCGCTTCCCCTCGTACGTCTCCGTCGTATAGAGATTGCCCTTCGAGTCGGTCGCAATACTGTGCACCGCGAAGAATTGCCCCGGCTGCCGCCCACCATCGCCGAACGCCGTCAACACCTCCAGCGACTGACGGTCCATCACGTACACCTTCTCGTTCTTCCCATCCGCGAGATAGATGTACTTCTGCTGCGGGTCGCGCGAGAACGCGATGTCCCACACCGATCCGTCGCCGCGCGTCAGCGGTGCGATGATCTTCTCCTTCACGAACGTCCCATTCTTGCGGAACACTTGAATCCGATCGTTCGGGCGGTCGCAGACGTACACGAGTCCATCCGTCGTCGGCTCCGCGCAGTGCACCGGATTGCGGAACTGCTGTGCGAGCGGCGTCCCCGGCGTGTAGCGGCCAAGGTTGCTGTCCGAAGGCACGTTGCCATAGGCGCCCCAGATGCGCTTGATCTTGCCCGTCGTCACGTCGATCACGGCGACGCGCTTGTTGCCGTAGCCGTCGGAGACGAACGCCTCGTTCGCGGCCTTGTCGAATGAGATCTTGGCCACGCGTCCAAAGTGCGACAGGTCGGTGCTGTTCGGTTGCTGTCCCGGCGTCCCGATCTGCATCAGGAACTTGCCGTCGTGCGTGAACTTCAGGATGTGCGAGTCGCCGGCGCCGTTGCCGCCGATCCACACGTTGTCCTTGTCGTCGATCGTGATGCCGTGGTTGGAGTTCGGCCAGACGTAGCCGTCGCCCGGTCCGCCCCACGCCTTCACGAGATTCCCCGCCGGATCGAATTCGAGAATGGGCGGGGCCGCGCGACAGCATTCGCCGATGGGCGGATTCGCGTCGGCGCCGACTTCCGTGCGCTGGTTGAGTGTCGAGTCGCCGCGATGGATGATGAAGACGTGATCGCGTGAATCGATCCCAAGGCCGATCGTCGATCCCAACACCCAATGATTAGGCAGCGGCTTTGGCCACATCGGGTCGACCTCGAACTTCGGCGCCTGCACGGCCTGGGCCTCGGTGGCCGCCTGCAACGCGGCCTGTCCAGCGCCGAGCGCGGCGACGAGCCCGACGGCGGTTGCTCCGACCATGATTGCACGACGCATCAACGTCCTCCTCAGTAGGCCAGCGCGAAACGCCAAGGGTCCTGCGCCGTGTTCGCACGCGGTGTATACTCGCGCCAGCGATTTCGACCGGTGATTCTACGACGTGAGACGCGATTCCGTCCAGTGCGCCCCAGTTCGCCGAGCCGGCCTCGCCGCCGCCGTGGCGCTTGCCGTCATGCTCGGTACGCCCACCGCGGGTGAGGCGCACGACATTCCCAACAGAGTGACTGTGGTCGCCTTCGTGCGACCGCAGGGCAACGTGATGCACGTCGTGCTGCGCGTGCCACTCGAGGCCATGCGCGACATCGAGTTTCCCCTTCGCCCCCTCGGCTATCTGGACATATCAAAGTCCGAGCCCCTCCTGCGACAGGCGGCGACGACGTGGCTCGCCGACTACCTCACACTCTACGAGGGCGACACACCGCTCGACGCACCACACATCTCGGCCGTTCGCGTGAGCCTGCCATCCGACCGATCGTTCGTCACGTACGAGGGTGCGCTGCAGCATCTGCGCGCCCCCGCGCTGGACTCGAGCGTCGACCTCCCGTGGACGCAGGCGATGCTCGACGTGTCGCTGGAGTATGCGATCACGTCTGATCGCTCCAACTTCTCCATCCATCCCTCGCTCGCCCACCTGGGCGTGACGACGAGCACATCGCTGCGCTTTCTTCCTCCCGGTGGTGCCGAGCGTGCGTTTCGATACGACGGCGACCCCGGTTTGGTGCGTCTCGACCCGCGCTGGTATCAAGCCGCGTTCACCTTCGTGCGACTCGGCTTCACGCACATCCTCGACGGCATCGATCACCTGCTGTTCGTGCTCTGCCTCGTGATTCCGATTCGTCGAATCCGTCCGCTAATCGCCATCGTCACCGCCTTCACCGTCGCGCATTCCATCACGCTTGCGGCATCAGCGCTTGGCTTCGCGCCGGATGCGCTCTGGTTTCCGCCGCTGATCGAGGTTTTGGTGGCGATCTCCATCGTTTACATGGCCTTGGAGAACATCGTCGGCGCGCGCACCGACCGGCGGTGGATGCTTGCCTTCGGCTTTGGGCTGGTGCACGGCTTCGCGTTCTCGTTCGCGCTGCGCGAATCGATGCAGTTCGCGGGCGCTCACCTCGCGATGTCGCTGCTGTCGTTCAACGTCGGTGTCGAGTTGGGACAGCTCTTCGTTCTCGCGCTGACGATTCCCGTCCTGGCGTTGGTCTTCAAGTATGTCGTCGCCGAGCGAATGGGAACGATCATCCTGTCGGCGTTGGTCGCGCATACGGCGTGGCACTGGATGCTCGACCGCGGCGCGGCATTGCGCGAGTATCGGTTTGCATGGCCGGCGCTCGACGCATCGTTCGCCGTGAGCCTGATGCGTGCGTCGATGGTGGCCATCGTTGCCGCATTCGCCCTGTGGGCGATGTCCGCGCTCGGCCGTCGTCTCGCCGCGTCAGATGCGAAACACGAGGTCGAAGCGAAGTGATGCCGCGAGAGGACTGCCACAGCTCACACGGATTTGCACGGATGTCGGCCGATCTTCACGGATACCGCAGAACGATTTATCCGCGTAAATCCGTACAGTTCCGTGTTCATCCGCGTGCGCTGTTCGGTGTGGGTTATTTTTGGCTCGTGGCGCTGACCATGCCGACGCCGAGACTCGAGGCGCAGACATCAAAACAATCCACGCGCTCCGGCATCTACACCGCCGCACAAGCAGAACGTGGCCGCATGCAGTACGCGCTGAGCTGCCGCTCCTGCCACACCGCTGCATCCCACACCGGCGTTACCTTCGCCAAGTGGTGGAAGGACCGCACGGTTGCTGACCTCTACGCGTTCATGAGCACGCAGATGCCCAAGAACGACCCCGGCAGCCTCGATCCCGAGCAGTACGCCGACGTCATTGCCTACCTGCTGAAGATGAACGCCATGCCCGTTGGCATCGCCGACTTGCTCGCCGACTCGTCTGCGCTCGCGCAGATTCGTATCGAGCTTCCGCCGAAAGCGACGCCCGTCACCGCGCCCAAAACGCAAAAGCAGACGCAGAAACCCACCCGCAAGACGAGACCTTGATCATGGCCGAACGCTCAGCCAGTCGACGTATCATCCGCGCAATCGTCTCCGCAGCCATCGCCGCGGCCATCGTTGCCGCATTGCTCGCCGCGCGCACCAACACCTCGCGCGCCGTGCAGGCACAGGCAGCTGCGCTCGTGCGCGGCAACGCGCCAGGCGAATGGCGTCACTGGGGCGCCGACGCATGGAGCACGCGCTACTCGCCACTCGACCAGATCGACGCGAGCAACTTCAACTCGCTCCAGATCGCGTGGCAGTGGAGCGCCGGCCAATTCGGTGAGGACGAGTACTTCCGCTCCACGCCGCTCTTCGCGAAAGGTCGTCTCTTCACGGTGGCGACGAATCGCCGCAAGGCATTCGCGCTCGATCCCGCCACCGGAAAAATGCTCTGGAAGTGGGAGATGGACGAAGGCATCCGCTGGCAGAAGGCACCGCGTCGCTATGCGGGCCGCGGACTCGCGTACTGGACGAGCGGCAACGAGGAACGCGTCATCGTCGTGACACCGGGATATCACCTCGCGTCGCTCGACGCACGCACCGGCAAGCCCGATCCAAAGTTCGGAAGGAAGGGCATCGTCGACCTGATGGACGGACTTGGCTTCCCGTTGGTGCCACTCGCCGTGGACGATACCGGAGAGCTCATCATCAGCGACGCAGCTCCCGCCCGTCGCGCGAAACCCGGTGAAAAATGGGACGCGAAGACGCACACCGGCGCCGACGGTACCATCGGCATCGATCCCGCGAACGGACAGATCGCTTCGAGCTCGCCGGCCATCCTTGTCGGCGACGTCATCGTCGTCGGCAACTCGTCCATTCACGGCTACTATCCAATTCGCGCCCACAATCTGCCCGGCTACATCCGCGGCTTCGACGTGCGCACGGGCAAGCAACTCTGGAAGTTCAACCTCGTGCCGCAACCGGGTGAGTTCGGCGCCGAGACGTGGAAGAAGGGCTCGAAGATCGGCACCGATGGCGTCGGCAAGAATGACGCATGGGCCGGATACTCCGCCGACCCCGAGCTCGGACTCGTCTACATCCCCGTCGGCATGCCGCTGCTCGACGAGTACGGCGGCCATCGGCCCGGCGACAATCTCTACGGCAACAGCCTCGTCGCGCTCGACGCGAGAACCGGCCAGCGCAAAT
This sequence comes from Gemmatimonadota bacterium, assembly GCA_028287345.1. Classification (GTDB taxonomy): domain Bacteria; phylum Gemmatimonadota; class Gemmatimonadetes; order Gemmatimonadales; family Gemmatimonadaceae; genus AG11. The sequence continues at coordinate 1,924 of JAQBPV010000512.1, read as the reverse complement.
GGCACTACCAGATGGTGCATCACGATATCTGGGACTACGACACGCCGATGTTCCCGAACATCGTCGACATCACGGTCGACGGCACGCGTCGCAAGGCGATTGCGCAGACGACGAAGCAGGGATGGGTCTACGTGCTCGACCGCGTGACGGGTGCGCCCATCTGGCCAATCGTCGAGACACCGGTGCTGCAGAGCGACGTGCCAGGTGAGCAGACATCCGCCACGCAGCCGATTCCGACCAGGCCCGCGCCATACTCGCAGCAGGGACTCGTCGAATCCGACCTCATCGACTACACGCCGGCAATCAAGGACTCCGCGCTCAAGCTGGCGAAGCGCTGCCGCATGGGCCCGTACTTCATTCCCGCGTCGCTCGCGGACGGCTCGTCACCGTCCGGTCTGACCTGCTCCTGGTACGCGCCCGGTGCGTCCGGCGGCGTGAACATCGACGGCGGCGCCGCGGTCGATCCCGAGACAGGTGCGCTCTATGTCGCATCGCAGAGCGGGTTGAGCACAGTTCAACTCAAGAAGGATCCGTGCTCCGAGTTCCGCTACAGCTCACCACACGACGCCTGCGGCCTGCTCGGCGCACTGCCCACGCCGGCTGGCTATACACCTCCTGCGTCGGGCAATCGCGGTGGCGACTTCGCCGCGCGCTCGAATGGCACGACGATCGGCGGCGTCTCCATCCTCAAGCCGAAGGAGCTCGGCGGCATAATCGCGTACGATCTCAACACCGGCGGCAAGAAGTGGTGGCTTCCCAACGGCGGAAAGACGCTAGCCGTGACGACCAGGGATCCGCTCTTTGCCGGCGTCACTCTCCCGCCGTCCACGAACGGACGCGGACAGCCGCAAGTGATCAACACGAAGACGCTCGTCATCTACGGCACCGGGCGCAGCTACCAGCCACCGGGGCCGGCGCAGCTCTACGCCGTCGACAAGACGACGGGCAAGCAGGTCGGCGCAGTCAACATTCCCACCCGAACGACCGCCGTGCCGATGACCTTCATGCATCAGGGCCGGCAGTACATCGTCTTCGCGGTGGGCGCCGCCGATTCGACGAAGCTCGTGTCGCTGGTGCTGCCGATCAAGTGACTCAGGGGCCGCGCACGTACTTCTTCAGCGCGCGCGGTCCAACTTCGGCACCATAGATATTTCCGGTCGCATCAACGGCCACACCCTCCGCGGCACTCGTGCTCGGAGGGTCTTCCGCTGGGTCGGGAATGAACGCCGACAGCGAACCGTCCTTCGCGCTGCCGATGCGAATGCCGCGCCTCCAATCCTTGTGCGCAGGTGCCACGGATCCCGACTCCGAATCGGCCACATAGATCCGATCGCGCTCGTCGATCGCGATGCCGCTCGGGCGGCTGAACTGATACCACGTGTCGAGGAGCTTTCCGTCCTGATCGAAGATCACGATGCGATCGTTGCCGCGGTCGCCGACGAACAGGCGTCCCTTCGAATCCATCGCGAGTGCGTGCGGCTGATTGAATTGATCGGGTCCGCTGCCCAGCGAGCCCCACGTCTTGATCAGCTTTCCGCTCTTCGAGAACTTGAACACACGCGCCGTCGAACCAGGCGATGACGCATGTCCCTCCGCGACGAAGATGCTGCCATTCGGCGCGACGAGCACGTCGTTGGGCTGCCAGAAGAATTCACCATCGCGACCGCCGCCCGCCTTGCCGAGTGTCATGAGCAGCTTGCCGGTGGGGCTGAACTTGAAGATCTGATGCCCCTTTGGCACGCTGCTGTCCACCACAGTTCCGGCGACAGGGCGCGTGCAGGCGCAATCCGTCACCCACACGTTTCCCGCGCGATCGACGGTGATCCCATGCGGCGACACGAGCAGTCCCTCGCCAAACGATCGCACGAGCTTTCCCGACTTGTCGAACTTCAACACCGACGGAAGCTGCGATCCAGCGCAGCTG
>JAQBPV010000507.1 GCA_028287345.1 Gemmatimonadota bacterium | reverse complement strand
GTGATCGTCGCCACCGGTGCATTCCAGACACCTCTAGTGCCCGCAATGAGCGCGCGCCTCGCGAACACTATCCACCAACTACACTCGAGCCAATATCGAAGTCCATTCGACCTCCCGGCCGGTAACGTGCTCGTCGTGGGCGCCGGCAATTCGGGTGCACAGATCGCCCTGGAGCTTGCTCGCTTCCGTAAGGTCTGGCTCGCAGGACGCGATACGGGCCACATGCCCCGTCGTCTCCTCGGCCGAGACATCTTTGACTGGATCTGGCCGGTGATGAAATGGGCGACCACGGATACGCGGCTCGGACAGCGCATGCGACGAAGCATTCGTGGCAGCGGCGACGCCCTCGTGGGCATTCCGGAGACGGAGTTGACCGCTGCTGGCATTGCCCGACTCGGCCGTCTCGAGGAGGTGCGCGGCGGATTACCTGTCTGTGGAAACGAAGTCGTTGATCCGCAGGTCATCGTTTGGTGCACGGGATATCAGCCAGACTATAGTTGGCTGGATTTTCCGATCTTCGACGAGAAGGGATTTCCGCGACACGTTCGCGGCGTCGTGAGCGAGATGCCGGGCCTGTACTTCCTGGGACTCCGCTTTCAGCACCGTCTCAACTCCTCACTGATCGGCGGCGTGGGTGAGGATGCGGCGTTTATCGCCGACCAGGTAGCGCTGCTCGCCGCCGCACGGGATGAGCCTTCGGTACGGAAGCGCCTTGCGACGCGCTGACGACGTCGCAGCGCAATAGTACAAATCCAGCCGCTTCGTTCAAGATCGCCCGCTCTCGCAGCCGTAACCTGAGGCCACGTCCGTCGGACGTGGCCTTTCGGCCTTCAGCAACCACCCTGCGAGGATCAAATGCGCGCATTCAACGCTTTCCGGAACTTCTCGACTCGTGCCACAGCAACCGTGCTCACCATCGTGTCGGCTGGTCTGCTCACGAGCTGCATGCTCTTCGCCAAGCCACCGACCAATCTCGATTACTCGCGCACTCGCACGAGTGAGGCGGGATACTATCGCGCCACGATCCGTCCCCAGGGCGACTCGATTCCACAGGGCAAGCTGCAGCGTTGGACCCTGCATCTGGAGACAGCAGGGGGCGCACCGGTCGACAGCGCGACGATGACGGTCGACGGCGGGATGCCGCAGCATGGACACGGCCTGCCGACGAAGCCGCAGGTGACGCGAGTGCTCGGCAACGGCGATCACCTCGTGGAAGGGATGAAGTTCAACATGGGCGGATGGTGGGTCGTGAAGTTCCGCGTGAATGCCGCGGAGGGACGCGACTCCGTCGTGTTCAACCTGAAGCTCTGACGGAAGACACAACTCCTTTCTCCAATCACCGGAAACTCCGATGCCGACCCGTGTCCCCGTTCCTACAGTGACTCATGCCAAGACGAGTGCGCTCGTCATGGTCCTGGTAAGTGTGTTCAGCATGACTACCTCCGTCACGGCGGGCCCCGCGCGCGGGACGCCCCGATGGTCTGCCGCCGAGCAGGCGACGCTACGCTCGCTCTCGCTTTCGAGCCTGGCGCCACTCTCCGCGGATCCGTCGAATCGCTATGGGGACGACAGCGCCGCGGCGTCACTCGGCCGCGCCCTTTTTTTCGAGGAACGTCTTAGTGCGAACGGAAAGGTGTCGTGCGCGTCGTGTCATTCACCCGCACAGGACTTCCAGGACGGCAAGCCCTTGGCGACCGGCGTCGGCACGACGGCACGACGCACCATGTCGATAGCGGGAACCGCGCACAGTCCATGGCTGTTCTGGGACGGACGCGCAGACAGCCAATGGGGGCAGGCACTTGGCCCGCTGGAGAGTGCCGCCGAGCACGGAGGCAGCCGAACTCAATATGCGCACGTGATCGATCGCCACTACCGGGCTGACTATCAGGCGGTGTTCGGCCTGTTACCGGATCTTGGCGGAGTGCCTGAGCGAGCCGGCCCAATCGCTGACACTGCGGCTACAACCGCATGGCAGCACATGACGCCTGTTCGCCGCGACGAGATCACTCGAGTTTACGCCAACATCGGCAAGGCGATCGCGGCCTACGAGCGGCGTATCAATGTTTCCCCCTCGAGGTTCGACCGCTACGTTGACGCAGAAGTCGGCGGCAAGTCTCACACATCGGAGAGTGCACTCTCGAGCGATGAGGAAGCCGGCCTGAAGCTGTTCATCGGCAGGGGCAATTGCGTGAACTGCCACAACGGCCCGCTGCTGACGGACAATCACTTTCACAACACCGGCGTGCCCACCTCGGCGACAGTCGCCGCGCCGGACAGCGGGCGAGTGACGGGAGTACGGCAGGTGCTAGCAGGAGAGTTCAACTGCACGAGCCGCTACAGCGACGCGAAACCGGACGACTGCGACGAGCTGCGCTTCGCTGTGGCGAGTGGAGCTGAGCTGGTCAGGGCGTACAAGACGCCGTCGCTGCGGAATGTGATGGGCCGGCCCCCGTACATGCACGCCGGGCAGCTCGCGACGGTCGATGCGGTCCTCGAGCACTACAGCAACGCACCGGCTGCGCCAATCGGACACAGTGAGCTCAAGCCGCTGCATCTGTCGCCTGCAGAGCGGCAGCAGATCAAGGCGTTCCTTGGCACGTTGAGCTCTCCGCTCGCAGCGCCACCGGGCTTCCTCACAACACCTCCGGCGCGCTTGTAAACGTCAGCACGGTCGGCGATGTGTTCGCCTTGTTCTACCCAACTCTGATCGGAGAGAACGATGTCCTTCGCTGCACGTCATCGCGACGACCCAATGCCTGTCTTGCCGGAGCTTCGTTCGCTGTCGACCGAAAGGGTGAATGATGTAGCGCAGATGTCGCTGCTACAGGGAAGGGGAGCCGACGAGATTGCCCGCCGGTTCGATGCCGGGCATCGCGCCTACGTCGCGCTACTGAATGATGCGCCGGCCGCTTGGGGTTGGGTGGCCACCCGCACGGCCAGCATCGGAGAGCTCGGCACCACGTTCACGTTGCCCGAAGGCGATCGCTATCTCTGGAATTTCGTGACCCTTCCGTCGCACCGCGGCCTGGGGGTCTACCCTCGGCTCCTGCAGGCCATCGTTCGTTCCGAATCGGACGAGGCGGAGCGATTCTGGATCGCGTATGCTCCGGAAAATCATGCGTCGGGATCCGGCATCACGAAGGCGGGATTCGTCGCGCTCGCGGACATGTCGTTCGACCGAGTGGGCCGACCATCACTTCGCGCGCTGCAACCAGGAGGAGCGATGCTCGCGTCGCAGGTGCTCGGACTCCCCGAAACCACGGAAGCCCTCACCCCGTGCTGGCGGTGTGTGCGCGCTGGCAGAATCGGCATGACCTGCGCTGCGGAGACATGCCAGTGCGACTACCAACGTCCGCAGAGCGAGTGCGCGCCGACTAGCCGTCCCGAACCTCGATAAGCTCGATCGACAACCCATCCGGTCCCTCGATCATCGCGGCGCGCATACCGCCGAAGTCGTACGGCTCGCGAAGCACGCGGACGCCGTTGCGACGTAGTCGGCGAAGCATCTCATTGAGGTTGTCCACGGAAAACGCCACGTGATCGAGCGCCTGCCCGCGCGAGGGCACCAATCCGGTGCGCGGATACCACGACACGGTTCCATTGCCGAAGCGCACGCCGGCTGATGGTTGGCGCGACGTGCCCGTGCGCTCGAGCGACGGCCAGCTCGGCTCAGCGTGCGCAACCTCGCACGGCTTCACCGCTGTACGGCCCGTGGGCAGCAGCATGCCGAGCTGCTCGACATACCAGTTGGCGGCGCAATTCGGCTGGGAGTGAAAGAAATGCAGGTGCGCAAATGCATCCTTGGTCGTCGGCGTGCCGACCAGCTCGAACAGCACGCCGTCCGGCGCGACGATATAGCTGAAGCCTCCGTCGCGCGGTGACGCAGCGGTCGCGGTGTCCAGTTGCGCCGCCGTCAGCAATCCCGCATACGGCGCGAGCCCGGCGCGCCAGACATGCGTAGAGTCGGTCGGTCGCAGGTACAGCGGCTGGTGCGTGATGCCGATCGTCGCCAGGCGAGCGGCGATGTCCGTCGTATTCGTGCTCGCGCCGATGTGCCAGAACGCGCTCTGCGGCTCGGAGCGGTGCAGCGTGGCGCTAAAAGCGCCGGCCGGCGGACGCTCCACCTGCGTGAAGAGCAGCAGCATCTCCGCTTCGACGCCGGGCAATCCCGCCAGCGTGGTGCGGTGCGCAGTCGGCCACAGCTTGAGATACCATGCGATCGCGGCGTCGGGATCGACGGAATTCAGGCCGACGTGATGCAGCTTGGGCACGGGCAGAGGGTCGGACTGCGCGCGCAGCGTCGGCGTGCAAATCATCGCGGCGCCGAGGACAAACGGGAGCAAGTTGAGATGTCTCATGTGTCGAACATACCGCGCGCCAGGGTCACGTGGCTACACATCCGCACGCAGTGCGACGCCAGGGTCGACACGCATTGCAGTGCGCGCAGGCAGCGCCGTGGCGACGAGTGCAATGACGATGAGCAGCGCGGTTGCCACGCCGAATGTGGACAGGTCGGTCGGACTCACCTCGTACAGCATGGAGCGCACGGCCCGGTTGCCGAGGAGAGCACCCAACCAACCTACCGCTACGCCAGCGCCCGCGATGGTGAGGCCGCGCTTCAGCACCATGGACTGCACTTCGCGGGGGCTGGCACCGAGCGCCATTCGGATACCGATCTCTCGCGTGCGATGACGAACCAGCGAAACCATGACGCCGAACAAGCCGACGGCGGCGAGGAGCGCCGCTGCTGTCGCGAAGACGATGAGGAGGAACGTGTTCATTCGCGGCAGCGCGAGCGGCGCCCGCATGAAGTGATCGAACGGCGCCACGCGCGCAATGGTCACGCCTGGCGCAGTCGAGGCCACCACTTGCCGCAGCGCTGGTATCACCGTCTCCGGAGACACCACGGTGCGGATCACTATGGTGGTCGGGCCGAATGGGAAGAAAGACTGATGCTGCGGGACGTAGATGCTCGGTCGTGGATCTCGAAGGTCGCGGTAGCGCGTGTCATCGACGACGCCGACGACGGTGAGGGGAAGACGATCGGGCGGCATCGCAAGATGCTTTCCGATCGGATCCTGTCCCGGCCAATAGTACGCCGCGGTTGATTGGCTCACGACGATCGCCCGAACACCACCTTCACGGTCAGTGTCGTCGAGTGCTCGGCCCTTGAGCACGCGCAACCCGAGTGCGCGAAAATAGTCCGGGGTCACGACTTCGAGATTCAACAACGGGTTGTTCCTCGCCTCGATCTGCGACTGCCCATCGGCGACGAGGCGCGCGTCCCAGCCACCAACACCGGAGAAGGGTGCTGCCACGGCGGGAGAGACGGCGATGACGCCGGGGATTGCACCAATTGCGGGGAGGAGGCGGTCGAAGAGCTTCGTCTGCTTTCCGACGACGTCGTATTCCTCGGAGCGGAATGCGAGATCGCCGACGAGCAGGTGCGATGATTCGAACGCGAGCTGCGCACGCTGCAGGTTGATGAGGCTCTGGGAGATCAGCGCTGCGGCGGAGACGATGACGAGTGCGAGCGCAATCTGTGCTGCCACGAGGGCTTCCATCCCACGTCGTGATCGGCGGCCGCCACTTTGGCGCGTGCCGGAGCGAAGTACTTTCCCCACGGCAACGTCCGACTGGCTCAACGCCGGTACAACCGCGAAGACGAAGAGACTCACGATAGTGATCGCGACGGCTGCAAGGAGGGACGAGCCACTCAATCCGACCTCAGAGAGGCGTGGCAGGTCCGTAGGTGCGAAGGCGACGAACATCCTCAATCCCACCGCGGCGAAAGCCACGCCCAGCGTGCCTCCGACTACCGCGAGGAGACCGCTCTCAATCATCAACAGGGACACCAGATCGCTTCGACGAGCACCGAGCGCCGAACGCACGACCAACTCCTGCCTGCGCGTCAGGCCTCGCACGAGCGTGAGCGCCGCGACGTTGATGCAGGTGAGGAGCAGCAGTAGTACGACTGCGACGGAGAACGTGAGAATAGCCGGCCGCGTGTCTCCAAGAACGACGGTGCGAAGGGACTGGACGACAGCGGCAACCTTCGGCGTCTCCACTGGTCCGTTCGGTCGCGCGTAGAAGGACGAGAGTTCGTCGCGCGCATTCTGAGCCGAGCGTCCGGCGGCGAGTCGCCCGACGAGGTTTACCCCGAGAAATCCCTCTTCGGACTCCGGTGTAGACGCCGCGATGGTTACCCAGTACTCGGTGTCGTGCGGGAACGCGAAGCCGGGCTTCGCGACGCCGACTACGGTGTAGGTGATGCCCGCGCTGTAAACCTGTAGTCGCTTGCCGAGGATCTTCGGGTCTGACGCATAGTGCTGCTGCCACGCGTCGTAGCTGAGCACCGCGACTGGATCCGAACCTTTCGCATCGTCGCCCGCGACAAGCAGTCGACCGAGAGAAGCTCCCGCACCGAGCACGGTGAAGAAGTTTCCCGAGACTTGCGACTGTCGGAGCCGGAGGATGCCCTCGCCGTTCAGCACGGGCTTTGGGAGAGGACTCTGGTACGTGAACAGCGCCACCTGTTCCAGCGATCGCGCGTTCGGCACGAACAACCGAACCCGCTCCATTCCGAGAGGGAAGTTCGGGATGCGGCCATCGGGCGTTCGTCCCGAGAGAACGAGCAGCGCGCTCTCGTCGCGAACGGGAAGTGGTTCGAGGAGCAGCTTGTGCGCTACGGCAAATACGCCGGTGGAAAACCCGATGCCCAGCATCAACGTGATGATGGCGGTCAGGGTGAAGGCAGGTGTCCTCCGAAGTCCGCGCGTCGCGACCCGCAGCTGACCGGCGAAGTCGCGGACCATGTCGATGCGCTGCTTCCGTGAATCGCGGCGGCGATCGTGCTGACGAAGCTGCTGCTCTATCTCAGCAACGTTGCCGAAGCGTGCTGCTGCGGCTCTCTTCGCATCATCGGGTGCAAGGCCCTGCGCCTCGAACTCCACCGCGAGTTGATCGAGATGGAAGCGCAGTTCATCGTCGACATCGGCGTCGATGTCGGGACCCCAGAAGCGCAGATAGCGTCGCCACATCGGCAGTGACGGCATTTTCGATCAGGCGAGCGCAGGTTCGGCGCCGAGCACGAGCTGGATCGCCGCGGCGTAGCGTACCCACACTGCTGCCTCTGCCTGTAGTTGCTTCCTCCCTTTGGCGGTAAGGCTGTAATAGCGCGCGCGGCGGTTGTTTTCGGAGAGGCCCCACTCCGAGCTGACCCACTTCTTGTCCTCGAGACGTCGAAGGGCGGGGTACAGTGACCCTTCCTGAATGTGCAGCACCTCATGCGTGGTGCGCTGAATCCAGCTCGCGATGCCATATCCGTGCGCCGGCCCAGTGACGAGTGTCTTGAGGATGAGGATCGACAATGTGCCCTGCAGCAGATCTCCCGTGTCGTTCGGCATGCGTGTCTCCCCTAGGCAAGTCTACTGGAAGAAAGAGCACGCCGCGTCTTCGCGCAAGAGATGGCCGCCGGCGCGTCTCGCGGAGACACGATTCGAGGACTGGCTCACCCAATCAGCGATCACGACGTCACTGTCGTAGTTGCGCGATCACCTGAGTACCCTGTCACGAATACGCTCCGTGTCTCGACGCGGAGGTTGGCCGAAGAGACGCGCGTATTCGCGGCTGAACTGCGATGCGCTCGCGTACCCAACCTCGTAAGCGACCGCTTCCGAACTCGTCTCACCCGAGAGCAGGAGCCGACGAGCTTCCTGCAGACGCAGACGCTTCTGGTACTGGATCGGGCTCATCGCCGCGACCGCCTTGAAGTGGCTATGCAGCGCTGATGGACTCATGTTCGCGCGTTTCGCGAGTGCATCGATCTGCAGCGGTTCCGCGAAGTGCTCCTTGATCCACGCGATCGCCCCCGAGACTCGGCGCAGTCGACCGTCGCCAATCGCCATCTGTGCCAGGCGTCCGAATTGCTCGCTCTGCAACAGTCTATAGTGCAGCTCGCGCAGGATGAGCGGCGCCAGCACCTGAACGTCCTGCGGGGTATCGAGCAGTCGG
>JAQBPV010000460.1 GCA_028287345.1 Gemmatimonadota bacterium | reverse complement strand
GTCGCAACGTGTTTCACCCTCGTCGTCGTGCCGGTGCTGTACAGCATTCTGCGCGCGGCAAACCCGAAGCCCGAAATCGTGATTCCGGAGGAATCCGCATGAGCACGACAACTGAACCGATGATGTCCCGCCGTTCGACGGACAGACCAGAATCACCGCCACCGAAACAGGACGAGCCGAACGTGCCGCACCCGCATCGTCGCGCGATCATCGGCGCCACGTTTGTGGCGGTCGTGCTGATTGCTGCGCTGGTGGCCGGAATCACGCCGCGCATCGCACAGGGAAAGAGGCTCGCCGCCAGCGTCGCCAGCGTAACTGCGGCGATTCCGTCCGTCAGCTTCGTGACGATATCACGGGCAGCGCCCAATGCGACCGTCGATTTACCCGGCACGCTCCAGCCCCTGCTCACCACCGCATTGTACGCGCGTACACCGGGCTTCATCCGTCGCACGCTGGTCGACATCGGCGCTCGCGTTCGAGCCGGTGAGTTGCTGGCAGAGATCGATGCGCCCGACCTGGACCAGCAGGTGGCGCAGGGGCGCGGGATCGTCTCGCAAAATCGTGCGGCACTTCAGTTGGCGCGCACGCAACTCACGCGATGGCAGGCGCTCTCGGGCGAGGGTGCGGTGACGGTCGACGAGCTCGACATAAAAGTCGCGGCATTCAACATGGCGACGGCCAACCTCACGAGCGCGGAGGCCGATCTTCGGCGACTGCTGCAGCTGCAGGCGTACGAGCGTGTCGTCGCTCCATTCGCCGGAGTGATCACACAGCGCAACGTCGATCCGGGCGCATTGGTGGGAACGGCGGGCGGTGCGAGTGCCGCACTCAGTACCGGGAGCGGTAGCCCAACCGGTAGCCTTTTCCAGATCGCGAGGGTCGACACGTTGCGCGTGTTCCTCTCCGTACCCGAGGAGTATACGACGAGCCTCGCGATCGGCGCGGCCGCTATCGTCACCGTACCGCAGTTGCCCGGCGACACCTTGCGTGGCCGAGTGACGCGAACATCTCGTTCGGTCGATCCGGTGGCGCGCACGCTCCTCACCGAGGTTGATGTCGCGAACAAGTCTGGGGCATATGTGCCGGGTATGTACGCCCAGGCGCAGTTGCGGATCAGCCAGGTCGACATGCCGCTCAATGTCCCGGCAACGGCCCTCGTGATCCGTGCCGGTCCACCACAGGTCATCGTCGTTCGCGCCGACTCGACCGTGCAATACCAGACCGTTCAGATCGGGCGCGACCACGGAGCATGGGTGGAAGTCACCGGTGGACTCGCCGACGGAACGAGGGTCGTCATCAATCCGGCGGAGAATCTGCGAAGCGGGACGAGAGTCCGACTCGTATCCGCCGACACCTCGGCATCCGCGGCTATCGCAGCGCGACCCTCGGTAGTGCCGCAGGTGCCGGCACCATGACCGCGCGTCACATCACTTGTTCGGCTGATTGCGTGGCACGCGAAGTTGGAACGTGAAGAACGATTTTCGTACCCGCGCCGGGCGCGCTTCGCACACTGAGCTTTCCGCGCAGCTGACTGGCGCGTTCGCGCATGCCGAGCAGTCCCCAGTGGCCCGCATAGCTGTGCAGGTCGGGGTGTACGATGAAGCCACGTCCGTCGTCTCCGACGAAGAGTCGCACGCTCCGCTCCTTGAACGCGACCGTCACGCGCACGCTGCGCGCATCGGCATGCTTGACGACGTTTGCCATCGCCTCCTGCGCCACCCGAAAGACGACGGTTTCGATTTGCGGCTCGAGCATGCGCGGCACGCCCCGCACGGCGTAGTCGAACGCGAGCTCGGTGCCTGACTGCGTGGCGTCGAGCGCGGTACGAAGTCCTTCGCAGAAGTCGTCTCCCTCGAGGGCCGGTGGTCGCATGTCCCACACGGCCTGTCGCGCGTCGGCAAGAGTCTTCTGTGCGAGCGCCAGCACCTCGTTGAGCGACGCATTGCTTTCCCCGGCGCCGTTCACCTTGCCCATGGCGGCGAGCAGCTGGAACGAAACGCCAGTGAAGCCCTGGAGCAGGGTGTCGTGGATCTCGCGCGCCAACCGAGTGCGTTCTTCGAGCATCGCGGAGAACCGCCCCTCGAGCAGGCGCTCGCGAGCTCGACGCCTCGTGCGCGCGAGACGCACGGCGGCCGCCGCCAGTCGTCGTTCGCTGCGCTTGCGTTCGTCGATCTCCTCCTGCAGCTGCTGGTTGGTGAGCGCCAGGGACGCGGTTCGCTCTCGCACACGCTCGTCGAGCTCATCGCGCGCGGCACGTAGTGCGTCTTCGGCCTTGTGTCGAGCAGCAATCACCCACAGCAGGAGTACGGAGGACAGCGTGAACGTGACGATGCGAGTCACGTTGGCGACCGAAATCCCGAATTCGTACGGCGCACCGTCGACGATGTAATCGAGCACTGCGATCGAAAGCAGCAACGCGACGACCCCCGCGCGGGTGCCACGCAACCACGCCGTCAGCGCAACGGCAAAGAGGAAGAACGTGTATGGAAGGATTCGGCCGAGCACCAGCCAGAGTCCGAGCGCCACAGCGACGGACGCGGTGGCCAGCGCAAAGGACACAATCGCGGACGAGACTGGTCGTGTGCGTGATCCAGGCATCGGTACTCCGGTGGGACGATCGTCGCGCGCTTGCCGGCGCGAGCTGATGTGCTAGCCTCTCTTCAAGTTACTGCGTCCTATCCCAGCTTGCACCCCTCCTCCGCACTTCTGCTGTGAGATCGATGATTTCGCGACGGCCGCGACCGTGCGCGCAAGTGGATTGTCATGCTGCGGACGAGGCCGACTTCGCGCTGTGCGCGGTTGCAAGGCGCAGATGCTTCGCCTCCTCGAGAGCTAACGCTCGAGACTGCGCACCGGGCGACACCGCGAGCTGACGCGCGTATCGTGCGGGGGTGATGCCGAACGCCGCCGAGAAGCGCCGAGTGAGGTGGCTTTGATCCGCGAAGCCTGCCTCGTAGGTGGCGCGCGTGAGAGGGCTTCCATCTACGATGTAACGCCATGCGAGTGCCAGGCGAAGCTGCATCTGGTACGCGTGCGGAGTGACGCCGTGCGCGCGCCGGAATGCCCGCAGAAGGTAGAACTTGCTCAGGCCGGCGACGCTGGCCAATTCGTCGAGCGACACGCTGGCATCGGCATGCGCACGCAAGTGCTGGCAGACGCGACCAACACCATCTGGCGCATGGTCGCTCTTCGGCGTTGTGACACGCTCTGGCTGGACGGCAGGCGTGGAGAAAAGGCGGTCGAGGCAGGCCAGCAGTCGCTCCGTGCATGACAGTGAAACGAGCGGACCGCGCATCTCTCCGATCAGTGCCCACAGCTCCGCGTAGACGTCTGGGTCATCGACGAGGAATTGCTGATGTCCCGACGACGTCCCGCGCCAGAGTCCAGGAATGCGCCGCTCGAGCTTCTGCAGCGCCTCATTCGAGACAAGGAGCATCCGCACGGCACATGACGCACCATCGACGCTTCGCAGGCCATGCAGCTCGAGTGGAGCCGCGACGTACACCTGTCCGGGCCGCATCACGACGGCGGCGCGCCGGCCGTTGATCACCTCGACGTGTGTCGGGGAAAGAGTGAGCTGCAGCGCCTGGTGTGCGCGGATGGGCACATCGACGATAGCGCCCTCGCCGCAGATGATGTCCGCGGCCTCGCGCGGAACGGGACGCCAGAAGTGAAGGGCCGGCTGTGCGCTCTGTGCGGCAACTCTCATGACCTCCTCCCCAATACGGGCCGCAGTCTTCCGCCGAATCCGCATCGTCGGCAGCATTGGAAGACTCGCGGCGACACATGCGATTTAGCGATGTCACG
>JAQBPV010000456.1 GCA_028287345.1 Gemmatimonadota bacterium | reverse complement strand
TCGTCCTCTCCTTCCGCGGCCTGGCTGGCCTGCGCGCTTATCTCCTCCTGGAACTCGGCGCGCTCTCCGGCGGGACCCGAGCGTGATTCGCTCCTCGGTGGCGCCGTGACCTTGCTCAAGCGGTTCGCGGCGACGACGACCGGCATGAGCATCGCCAAGCCGAGCGCGGCGTAGGTCAGCGAGACGGCGAGGACCTGGTAGCGTCGGCCGCCATAGTTCGCCGTCGCCTTGCCGATCGCTGTGGCAACCAGGTAGGCGACGCCGAGCGACGCGATGATACGAAAGCCGTTCACGACCATCAGTAGAAGGGCGACGCCAATCGTCCCGACGACGGCCGCGCCGCTGCCGTAAAGCATCGCACGGCCCATCGCGGCCGAGCCGGTGCCGCGCTCGATCTTTTCGCGATAGCTCTGGCTGCATCGCGGACAGAGTGGACGGCCGTCCAGGTTGAAGTACGCCGTCCGCATCAACGTCTTGCACTCTGCGCAGGGCAGAATGGCTGGGACTTTCAGTGGTTCGTCTACATCCAGAGCGCGGCTGTCGCGCGCGGTATCATTGCTGACCATCAGGCTCCGGCCGCGAAGGTGGGCTAACGCACGAGGTTGCCAGGTCGTCCTCTTGGACGACCGAGCCACCCGTGCGTCCCAAATTCCGCGCGTTAACCGGCGCGAACGTCAGTTCAGCTCACGGATCTTGATCGAGCGGAAGGCCAGCGTGCCGGAGTGATCTCCCTGCATCGCAAGATGTCCTTTCTTGAGCCGACCGTACTTCGGCCACGCGGCAAACTTGCTCGCCGCGACTTTGGCTTCCCAATCCGGGCTCCATGCTTCGTACTCGAGCAGCTTGAACCCGTTGAGCCAGTGCTCGATGTGCGCGCCTTTCGCGACGATACGCGTCACGTTCCACTCACCGACCGGCTTGAGGTGTCCCGCCGGTGACGGATACAGGCCGTAAGCAGCGCCGGCGCAGGTGAGGCGCGTCTTGTTGTCAGCCGCCTTTATGTCGTCGAGGAGCTGATACTCGGGAGCGGTCCAGTAGATCTTGTCTGCCTCTTCCGACCCTCTATAGAAGATGCCGCTGTTGCCCGCCTCGCTGATCTTCCACTCGATCTGGAGGTCGAAGTCGCTGAACTCCTCCTTCGAGACGATGTCCTCCACGGGGCTCGCCTTCGCGATCGTCCCGTCGACGACACTCCACCCGCTCGGCACGTTGGGCTCCTTGTAGCCGCGCCACGAGTTCATGTTCGTGCCGTCGAAGAGGAGTCGCCAACCCGCAGATCGTTCGGCGGCGGTGAGCGTATTCGTGCCTGCGTCAGGCGCTGGCGCGGACGCGACGGTCCGTGCTTCGATCACTGGTGGCTGCGAGCAGCCGGCGAGTGAGGCGGCCAGCGCGCCGGCGATGGCCAGCTGCGCGGTGTTCCGAATGTTGATCATGGCTCTGGTGAAAAGGCGTTCGATGTGCGCAGGATAAGGTGCTTCGATACAATAGCTCCGGCTAGGAGTGCACACCTCTGACAAGGACAGGATGCGTCGAACTCTGCTGCCGCTGCTCACCTTGCTGATCTGCGCCATCGCGCCTCTCTCGGCGCAGGGTACCGACATCGTCATCAAGGTCGGTCGGCTCGTCGATGGGAAGGGAGGCGTCGCACATAATACGACCATCAGCGTCGCCAACGGAAAGATCGTCGGCGTCGGTTCGCGGAAAGGCGCTGCGACATATGACCTCTCGCGCTACACCGTGCTCCCAGGCCTCATCGACGTCCACGACCACGTCGGCTGGCATTTCAACAAGGACGACCGCTTTCACACTTCCGCCGACGGCGAAACGCCGGCCGACGAAGCGCTCGCCGCCGCCGGCAACGCGTACGTCACGCTCCTCGCCGGATGGACGACCATCGCCAGCCCCGGCTCGAATGCCGATGCGGGTCTCCGCGACGCCATTACTCGTGGTGTCATTCCAGGCCCACGCCTGCTCACATCGCTCGATCCTCTCTCGAACGATCGCCTCAGCCCCGATTCGATTCGCAGCATCATTCGTCGCCGGAAGGCGGCCGGCGCCGACTTCATCAAGATCTTCGCGTCGGCCAGCATTCGCGACGGCGGCAAGCAGACGTGGAGCGACGAACAGCTTGCCGCGGGCTGTGGCGAAGCCAAGTCGCTCGGTCTCCACTCGATGATTCACGCTCACAGCGTCGAAGCAATGCGCGCTGCCACGCTCGCCGGATGCTCACAGATCGAGCACGGCGTGTTCGCCACGCAGGACGTGCTCGACCTCATGGCGCAGCGCGGCACCTGGTTCGATCCACAGTGTGGTCTCGTCTTCCACAACTATCTCGACAACCGCGCGAAGTACGACGGCATCGGCAACTACAATGCGGTCGGCTTTGCGTCGATGGAGAAGGCGCTTCCCATGGCGGCGAACGTCGTGCGCTTGGCGTCGAAGACGAAGGGTCTGAAGCTCGCATTCGGCACCGATGCCGTCGCGGGCGCGCACGGCCACAATTCGGACGATCTCACTTGCCGCGTGCGCGAAGGTGGTCAGAACGCGATGGACGTCATTCGCTCGGCAACTTCATTGAACGCCGAGTCGCTCGGCCTCGGTTCTTCCATCGGTACGATCGCACCGGGCTTCGAGGCAGATATCATAGCCGTCGATGGCGATCCCACGAAGGACATCACTGCGCTGAGCCGCGTGGTGTTCGTGATGAAGGGCGGACGGGTGTACAAGAATCCTTGAGACCCTAGTCCGCTCGCCTCAACGACACTCCACTCGCCGCATCGAACAGATGCACATGCGCCGGGTCGGCATGCACTTTCACGTGCGAACCAACAGCTGGCCGAACACCCGGCGCGCCACGCACCGTGAGCGGGACGCCTTCGACGCGTAGATGCAGGAGTTGCTCATGCCCGAGTGCTTCGGCGAGCTCGACTATCGCGTCAAACCCGTCCGCCGATGTGCCGTCAGACGCAGACGTCCGCAGATGCTCCGGCCGTACGCCGAGCACCACTGCCCCAGACTGAGGCAACCGCTCGAGCACATTCAGCGACGGCGCAGCAATCGCCAGCGAAGGCGCCGCGTCGGGACGCACCAGCGTACGCTCACCATCTCCAACGAGCACACCGGGCATCAGGTTCATCGGCGGACTGCCAAGAAACCCCGCGACGAACGTATCCGCTGGCCGCTGATAGACCAGCTCCGGCGTATCCACCTGCCGAACGCGCCCCTGATGCATCACCACGATGCGATCGCCGAGCGTCATCGCTTCGATCTGGTCGTGCGTGACGTAGAGCATCGTCGCGCCGAGCCGACTGTGAAGCTCAGCGAGCTCGCGCCGCATCTCGCCGCGCAACGCTGCATCGAGATTCGAGAGCGGCTCGTCGAACAGGAACACACTCGGCTCACGGACGATCGCTCGGCCAATCGCCACACGTTGCCGCTGTCCTCCAGAGAGTTGGCGCGGCTGACGGTCGAGATACTGTGTCAGACCGAGCGTCTCCGCGGCTTCGTTCACCTGCGTCTCGATCTCGCGTGCAGGCCGCTTGCGTAGCCGTAGGGCAAAACCCATGTTCTCGCGGACCGTCATGTGCGGATACAGCGCATAGCTTTGAAAGACCATGGCAATGTCGCGCTCCGACGGCGGAACGTCGTTCACCACTCGCCCGCCAATCGAGAGCCGGCCCGAGGTGATTGTCTCCAATCCCGCAACCATTCGGAGCGTCGTGCTCTTGCCGCAGCCCGATGGGCCCACGAGCACGACGAGCTCGCCCGCCTGGACCGTGAGATCCACCCCGTGCACGGCGACGACGCCTCCGTCATACTCCTTGCGTACGGCTTCCAGCTGCACCGTCGCAGCCGTCTTCTTCATGGCTGTCACGTGACTCTCTCGGTATCGCGTTTGGCCAACCCGGCACACGCAGTGCTCTTCCAGACCGCATGAGCAATTCGCACCGTTTTCCCGACTCGTTTCTCTGGGGCGCTTCTACGTCCGCGTACCAGATCGAAGGCAGCCCACTCGCCGACGGCGCTGGTCCGAGCATCTGGCAGCGCTTTGCGCACAGTCCCGGCCGCACCGTCAATGGCGACACCGGCGACATCGCCTGCGACCACTACAACCGCTGGCGGAGCGACGTCGCACTGATGAAGATGCTCGGCCTCCAGGCCTATCGCTTCAGCATCAGCTGGAGTCGCGTGCTTCCCGAAGGCACTGGCCGGGTCAACGAGCGCGGTCTCGACTTCTACGACAATCTCGTCGACGCATTGCTCGCCGAGAACATCACGCCGAACGCGACGCTGTTTCATTGGGATCTTCCCGCCGCGCTCGACGATCGCGGGGGTTGGCTCAATCGCGACGTTGCCGAATGGTTTGGTGAATACGCCGCGGTCGTCTATGCGCGACTTGGCGATCGCGTTCCCATGTGGGCGACGCTCAACGAGCCGTGGGTCGTCACCGACGGTGGATATCTTCACGGTGCGCTCGCCCCAGGCCATCGGAATCTTTTCGAAGCACCGATTGCCAGCCACAACCTGCTGCGTG
>JAQBPV010000432.1 GCA_028287345.1 Gemmatimonadota bacterium | reverse complement strand
CTGCGTCGGTGGCGTCGGCCGGATTCTTTCGCTCATCAGTGCGGCCCTTCACCGTCAGTCCAAGCTGCCGAGCCGTCGCACTCATGAACTGCCACATGCCTACCGCGCCGACTTTCGAGCGCGCCGTGGGATTGAAGTTCGATTCGATCATCGCGAGGTAGATGAGCTCGCGCGGCATCTGCCTGGCGTCGAGCTTGGCGGTGATCATGGCGGAGTACTTGTCCATTCGCGTCATGGAAGTCGCGAAGTCCTGCTTCAACGTGGTGGTCAGCCGCTCGACCCACTTGTCGATTCGCGGATGCTGATAGCCCGAATCCAGGGAGGCTGGTTTGGCGACGGGCTCTATGGTTGAGCTCGCCATTGAGGTGACGCTGTTCGCGCCTGCGGATACCGCGGCCACGACCGTCTCCGAGTGCGTGGCTTGGACCAGAAACGAGCTATGCTCGAGGCCGGCAACGAGCGTAGAAATGCCCATCGCGGCGGCCAAAGCAGCAGAAAGAACGCGTATGAGGACCTTGCGAGTAGGCATGGTTCTATCTCCCATCTTATTGGTATTCCTGAACTTAGCCACTATTTCGACACATTGTACTCTTGATTTCTACACCAGAGGCTCCCCGAGTTCGCCTCAAATGTTTGGCGAGTTAGGCGGACATTCAGGCTGGCAACAGGATCTGAATCGTGCGCCGGAACTTTGTGAACCGAAGGGAGCGGATTGAACGGATTTGATGGACAAAGGCCGGATTCTCTCCGTGTGAGTTCAGTCTCCGCGCATAGAGTCCGGCTCACACGACAAGAAAATTCTCTTTTTTTTAGTGGAGGTCTGATCCAAAGCGTGTGAAAAACTGCCCGAGGTCTGATCCGGCAGTTATCCGAAAGATCCGGAAAATCCGCTCCCTTCGGTTTCCTGCTGTCGTCCGTTCGGTTTCCTGGTCTCTGTTTTCATCGGAAAAGCAACGTGCAAGACTACGATGATGGCCGCCGAAATACGGTGACGCTCCCCGGGATCGAGTGTGCGAGAATGTCGGCGTCAGGTCAGACGACACACGCACTTCACACGAGGGATACGATCATGCCGAACGACAAGATGGACGAGATTCTCGACACACTCCAACAGGCGCGTCAGCGCGCGACGTACGGCGCCGTCGCGGCCATTGTCGGTTCATCGCCCAGGACGTTGATGGCGGGACGAGACCGCGATCAGCGCCACTCGTGGGTGGTGAGCCGCAAGAGCGGGCAGCCCACCGGGTACGAGGCGGAGCAGATGCATCCGGAGCTCATGCGCAGCGAGCGGGTGATCGAGACGCGCGAGGAGCTCGAGGGTTGGCTGGCGACACGCAACACACACTAAGCGTCAGTCACGCGCCGGCGGCAATCGTCTCGAGCTCTTCCCAGCGAGCGGTCATCGCACCGATCTCTTTCTCCAACGAGGTGAGCCGAGCTTTCGCTGTGGCGAGAGCGCTGGCATCGCGGAGCAGGGCGGGGTCGGAGAGCGACAGATAGACGGTCTCGCGTTCCTTCTCGAGGGCGTCGATCCGATCGGGAAGGCGGGAGAGCTCGCCGGTCTCCTTGAAGGTCAGCTTTCGTCGCTTATCTGGTGTACGGTTGGGCTTTTTCTCGATCAGTGGCGCAGCAACGCGCTTTGGCTGGGCGGGCTCGATCGGCTTTCGCTGGCGTACCCAATCCGAGTACCCGCCAACGAACTCGCTGACGCGCCCGCCGCCTTCGAAGACGAGCGTGCTGGTGACCACGTTGTCGAGAAAGGCGCGATCATGGCTCACCACCAGCAGTGTGCCGGAGAAGTCGAGGAGCAGTTCCTCGAGCAGGTCGAGCGTCTCGATGTCGAGGTCGTTCGTGGGCTCGTCGAGGACCAGGAGGTTGAACGAGCGCGTGAACAACCTCGCGAGAAGCAGCCGGTTTCTCTCGCCTCCCGACAGCGCGCGTACCGGCGTTCGCGCTCGGTCGGGTGAGAACAGAAAGTCCTGCAGGTAGCTCAGTACGTGTTTCCGTTGACCGCCGACCTCGATCCAGTCCGCGCCGTCGGCAATGCTATCGAATACGCTGCGCTCCGGGTCGAGCTGTTCGCGGAGCTGGTCGAAGTACGCGACTTCGAGACCGGTGCCCAGCCGAATCGTGCCGGTGTCGGGTTCGAGTTCGCCAAGCAGGAGACGAAGGAGGGTGGTCTTGCCGGAGCCGTTGGGACCGATGAGTCCCACGCGGTCGCCGCGCGTGATCGTCGTCGTGAGATCCTTCACGATGGGGCGTTCACCGCGCGCGAAGGAGACGTTCTTCGCTTCGGCCACGAGGCGCCCGGATCGTTCGGCTTCCTGCGCCTGGAGCCTTACGGTGCCGGTGCGTTCGCGTCGAGCGCCGCGTTCGACGCGCAGGGCTTCGAGCGAACGTACGCGCCCTTCGTTGCGGGTGCGGCGCGCCTGGATGCCCGTGCGGATCCACACTTCTTCCTTGGCGAGCTTGCGGTCGAACTCCGCCCACTCCTTCGCTTCGACGTCGAGTGCTGCTTCCTTGCGCTCGAGATAGGTGTCGTAGTCCGTACCCCAATCGACCAACCGTCCTCGATCGAGCTCGACGATACGCGTCGCCACTCGGCGCAGAAACGCACGGTCGTGGGTGACGAAGACGAGGGTCACTCCGCGGTCGATGAGGAACTGCTCCATCCATTCGACGGCATCGACGTCGAGGTGGTTCGTCGGCTCGTCGAGCAGCAGGATGTCGGGCTGTCGCACGAGGGCCCGTGCGAGAAGCGTCTGGCGCTTGCGCCCTCCGGAAGCGGACGCGAATGGCGCGTCGGCGTCGAGGCCCAGATGTTCGAGTACGGTGTCGACGCGGGATTGCATCTCCCACGCGTTCGCTGCGTCGAGCGCGTGGTGGAGGCGGTCGAGCTCCTTGAGCGCCGCGTCGCTGGCATTGATGCCGACGTCGTGGCTAGCCTGATGGTATCGCGCGAGCAGAAGCCCAGCGGGGCCAAGCCCTTCGGCGACGACGTCGAAGGTTGTGCCCTCGACGTCATCGGGCACTTCCTGCTCGAGCCGGGTGACCGTGACGCCTGTCTGCCGCACGATCTCGCCGGTGGTGGGCGACATCGTGCCATCGAGGAGTTTCATGATGGTGCTCTTGCCCGCCCCGTTTCGTCCGAGGAGGCAGACACGCTCGTAGCGTTCGATGGCGAATCGTGCGCGGTCGAGGATCGGTGGACCCCCGAAAGCGATGCTGACGTCCTGCATTCCCAGTAATGCCATGCCTCATATCTAATGAGGTGTTCGCGCGACTCGGACGGCGATTGCACGGCAGCTCGACGGCGGCACTACAACAAAATTGAACTCGAACTGAACGGACTGAACGGAAAACTGCACGGACACCGCGTCATCGGAAGGTTCGATTGTAGCGACAATCTGCCGAACGAGTCGAAGTCCTCGAACGCAGTCATTCCACTGATTCCTTGATTCCGTGATTCCAGCCGTCAGTTCTGCTGTTACCGTCTCGACTGAAGGTGAGAGAGGGTTCAAAAGCAGAAAAAAAGGAATCTCAAACGCCGTCATCCCCCTGATTCTTGAATCCCGTGATTCTAGCCGTCAGTTCTGCCGTTGCTGTTCTGGCCGAAAGCGCCCCAGTTCAAGATCAGCTCGGGCTAAGGTCAAAAAACAAAAGAAGGCTCGAATCACGGAATTGAAGAATCACGGAATCTGATCACTGTAGTGAAGATTGGTTGGGCACCGAATACCACGCGACGCGCGCTTCGGAGAACCCGCGCCGCACTCTCGTTCCCGAGTCGATCGACGGCAGCGGATCGTAGTGTGGCTCCGGCGCGCGGCCCTCGACACCAGTGAGATTCGCGGACCACGGCTCGTTGGGCGAGTCATACAGGGCGTCCGCGCCGGGTCTTACCTGAAGGAGAATCGCGTTGAGACACAAAACTCGCGAGGTACGGGCAGTGCGCTCGACGGGGTCTGCTACGCCACCGCGGGTGTGGCAAGCGCGGCGATAAGAACCAAAACACGAGGGAGTGGTGTCATATGTGTCATTGTCATCCCGCAGGAGCCCCGACACTTCGTGCGGAGTAAACTTCGCGAGTGTCGGGATCTGCTGTCCAACCGATTATAGCTGGCCACACATGACAAACAGTAGATCCCGACACGAGCTGCCCCTCGTGCGGGATGACAGCCTTGATACCCGCGAGATAGACTGAATCATGACTCCTGACCGGCGCGACTCTGATGGCCCACCGCCCGACGTTACCCCGCTCCTCCTTGCGTGGGGTAACGGTGACAAGGCGGCGGGCGAGCGTCTGTTGCCGGCCATCTACGCCGAACTGCATAGACAGGCCTCGCGTGCGATGCGCCGCGAGCCGGACGAGCACACGCTCCAGGCCACGGCGCTCGTCCACGAAGCGTATCTCAGGCTCGTCGACCAACGACGCGCCGAATGGCACAACCGCGCACAGTTCTTCGGCGTCGCCGCGCAGGTGATGCGTCGCATTCTCGTCGACCACGCGCGCGCCCAG
Source organism: Gemmatimonadota bacterium (assembly GCA_028287345.1). GTDB lineage: Bacteria > Gemmatimonadota > Gemmatimonadetes > Gemmatimonadales > Gemmatimonadaceae > AG11. The sequence continues at coordinate 17,122 of JAQBPV010000432.1, read as the reverse complement.
CACGCCACCAAACGCGGCGGCGCGATGCAGCAGATCACACTCGGCGACGCAACCCAGACGGCCGCCTCGCACGGCGACGACAGCGCACTCGACGTGTTGGCGCTGCACGATGCGCTCGATCGTCTCGCGGCGATGGATCCGGAACAGGCGCGTCTCGTCGAGCTGCGCTACTTCGGCGGAATGAACATCGAGGAGACCGCGGAGGCGCTCGGCGTCTCGCCCGCGACAGTGAAGCGCGAGTGGGCTGTCGCACGCGCATGGCTTCGCCGAGAGATGACGACGTCGTGACACCCGAGCGGTGGCAGCAGATCAAGGGGATCGTCGCGCAGGCGATGGAGATGCCATCGGCCGATCGCTCCATGTATGTCGAGCGCGAATGCGCGGGCGACATCGAACTGTCCAGCGAAGTGAATTCACTGCTCGTCGCCGCCGAAGGTGTAGACAGCCTGCCAGCCACGCGTGCCGCCATCGCCTCCACGGCCGAGCAGTCCGCGCTCGGGAGCGCGCTCGGAGAGCAATACGAGATCGTCCGGCGCATTGGTCGCGGCGGCATGGGCGCGGTGTACCTCGCACGCGAGCGCGCGCTCGAGCGATTCGTTGCCATCAAGGTGCTGCGCCCCGACCTCGCCGACCATCCAGACGCGCTGGAACGATTCCGGCGCGAGGCGCGCATCGCGGCGCAGCTCTCGCACCCGGGAATCCTGCCACTGCACACCTTCGGTGAAGTCGCCGGGCTGTGGTACTTCGTCATGGCGTATGTGCGCGGCGTCTCGCTTGCCGAGCGGCTGCGCGTGGAGGGACGTCTGCCGAGCCATGAGGCGCATCGCATCCTCACCGAGCTCGCGGATGCACTCGAGTGCGCGCACCGCAATGGCGTCATTCATCGCGACATCAAGCCCGCGAACATCCTTCTCGACGAAGAGTCGGGTCGCGCGATGCTCGCTGATTTTGGTGTGGCCAAGGTGCACGGTGCCGGAGACAGCCTGACGATCACCGGTATGATCGTCGGCACACCGAACTACATGTCGCCCGAGCAGGCACTCGGCGGCGCCAACGTGGATGAGCGCAGTGATCTCTACTCGCTCGGCGCGGTGGGCTACACGATGCTTGCGGGCCGAGAGCCGTTCGCGGACGTGCGCGCCGAGGACATGACGCAGTGGCGCGCGGGCCATGATCCAGTGGCTCTGCAGAGCGTCGCGCCGCAGGTGCCCAACGAGCTGGCGTCGGTGGTGATGCGATGCCTTGCACGCGAACAAAGCGCGCGATGGCCGACGGCGCGCAACCTCAGGGATGCGTTGGCGCGCGCGAGCGGCGATTCGCAGACGGCGCTGCCGGAAATACTTCGCGACATCCCGACGTTCGGTCCGTATGCGCTGCTGTGGGCTCTCGGTTGGACATCGCTCGCGATACGACGGTTCACCTCTGCTGGCGATCGCGCGCTGCTCCTGCTGATCGCGCTGCTCGTTCCGGTGGGGTTCGGCCTTCATATATGGAATGTGGGGCGCAGTGGGCTGGGAGCGGTGGAGCTGGCGCGTGTTGCGTTCTGGCCGCCCGAATGGTGGGGAATGTGGTGGCCGACGTTCCTGCGCCGGCCGCGCGATCTGTGGCCGCGTCTCCCGATGCCGGCACGACTCGTTCGCCGAACGATGAGTGTGTTCTTCGTCGTACTGCCCGGAATGATTCTCATTCGCCAATGGTTCGCAGGAGAGAATGGGCAGGCGCCGGGCGAGCAGTCGCCGTTGTTCGTTTCAGTGGAAGTGCTGCTCGTACTCGGTGCTGCTACGGCCATTGCCGGCTGTCTGATGTGGGGAGTGAAGCGCGGGCTGTCGTTCGCGGAGTCGGTGCACGTGTTGTTCGGTGCGACGATGCCCTCGCCGGGTTGGAACGAGCCACACATCGCGCGGTTGCTCACATCGGCGGCGGGCGGTGTGCGTCCACCCGAGCGCGATGCGCCGGCTGACCATCGTCGCGCCATCGAGCAGTTGGCGGCGACGCTTCCCGTGTCGAACGCAGTGCTGGGCAATGCGGCGACTGCGATGGCCAAGCGGTTGCTCGGCGCCATCGAAGTGTGCGATGCCGAAGTGAGTTCATTGGCACACGTGGCGACGGCGAGTGAGCTCGATCGGCTCACGGCGCAGCTCGCGATTCTTGGCGAAGGAACGGAGGGCGACCGACCGGCGCGCGGCGAGCTTCAGGAGTTGGTGCGTCGGCAGCTGGACATCGTGCGCAAGATGCGCGACCAGAGCGAAGTGGTTTCGCAGCGTCGTGCGCGACTGTTCACGCTGTTGCGCGGTCTGTGGACGCAACTGAACGTGGTGCGCGACGGCACTGTCGATGAACGCGCAGCAGCCGATCGACTGAATGCACTGCTCGCTGAGTCGACTGCCGAAGTGGAGAAGGCTACGTTGTTGCCATGAGCGCTTTCTCCAAGCTGACATTCATTCCGCGCGCGGCGCGCAAGGTGTTGCGCCTGACTCGCGCGACAGTGGCGGGACATGCGTTCGCACGCAGGTGGAAGCGCGTCGATGTTGCGCCGTCGGTTCGCGGGGAGAGTACCGAGAATGCGCTGCGAACGTTCTTCGAGGCGCGGACGACGGGTCGTGGCATCTGGAAGTGGGAGCACTACTTCGACATCTACGACCGCCACTTTGCAAAGTTCGTCGGGCGCGACGTGCATCTCGTCGAGATCGGCGTCTACAGTGGCGGCAGCCTCGACATGTGGAAGAGCTACCTCGGTGAGCGCGCGACGATTCATGGTGTCGACATCGAGGAGGCGTGTCGCGCCTATGATGATGGCGAGACGCACATCCATATCGGCGACCAGGCGGATCGCGCATTCTGGCGACAGTTTCGCAAGGACGTGCCGCAGCTCGACATCGTCGTCGACGATGGCGGCCACGAACCGACGCAGCAGATCGTTACGCTCGAGGAGCTGTTGCCGCACTTGCGACCAGGTGGCGTCTTTCTATGCGAAGACTCCGACGGCGTGCACAACGCGTTCATCGCGTACGTCACCAGCCTTGTGAAGCACCTCAATGCCGTAGAACTGAGGCCCGGCGCATTGTTGGCGACGACGCCGACCGCATTTCAGAGGGCGATCTACGCGGTCCACTTCTATCCATACGTCGTTGTCATCGAGCGCACCAACGTTTCGGTCGAGCAATTCTCGGCGCCGAAACACGGAACAGAGTGGCAGCCATTCCTGGGGTAGACATTACTGCGTAGGCGTCGGCGACTGCCAAAGAACGTGGGTGATCATCCACCGTCCGTCGTACTTCGCGAGCAACAGATAGTCCGTGCCCCACCACGCGGTGACCTTCGCGCTCGCTGTTTGATCAAGCACGTCGAGTAGCTCGACCTTCCTTGGCGCCGTGGCGGACGTAGTGCGGCCTTTCTCCTTGAAGCGGCGCGCATAGCCGAGAATCTCGTCCCACGTCATCTGCTCGCCGGTGTAGCGCTTGTCCTTGGCCATCCAGTCGAAGCCGTACTTGTGGACGTCCGACCGAATGCTGCGAACGAGCTTCGCAGTGTCGCCCTCGTAGAAGCCTTCGACGTAGTCGAGCGCGGCCCGCCTGACGCCATCGCGGTCCGTCGTACCCTGAGCGATTGCGAGGCACGGTGTAAGCGCAGTGAACCAAAGCGTAAGCGCGAGAAGTAGTGCGGAGCGTCTCTGCATCATGGATCCCCGTGGGAGGTTTCCATGACGATACGACCACGCGGACCGCGAAAGAGCAGGCAGTCGACGAACTGGTTCCCTGAACCGACGAACTGGTTCTAGAGCGGACCGCCAAGCCTCTCGGCAAGTTGTTCGCGGCGCGTGCGCGTGAGCTTGAGTCGCGCGCCGGTGGAGAGCAGCACGGCGTAATCGCCGTTGGTGAGCGGTATGAGCTCGTTGATTCGGTCGACATTGACGACCGCCGCCCGATGGATGCGCACGAACTGACGCTGGGGAAGCTGCGAAGTGAAGGCGGAGATCGTAGCCAGATGCAGGTAGGTGCGCCGCCCAGCGTAGATGCGCACGTAATCGCCGTCACTCTGAATCCAGTCGATGGCCGAAGGCTCGAGTGCAACGACACGCCCGCGGTCGCGAATTACGACGCGCGTGATGTCCTCCGATGTGCGCGACGCGAGTCTCACACGCGCTCGATCGACAGCCCGTGCGAGTTGCGCGTCGTCGAGGGGCTTGAGCAGGTAGTCCAGCGCCTGTACCGCGAATGCCTGAAGAGCGCGATCGTCATGCGCAGTGACGAACACCGCCAGCGGACGCGTGCCCTCCGGAAACTCCTCGAGCACGCGAAATCCGTCGGCGTCCGGCATCTCGATGTCGAGGAAAACGAGATCCGGCGCGAGGTCGCGAATTGCCGCGACTCCCGAGTTCGCATCCTGCGCCTCACCGACGATCTGGACATCCGGCCACATGGCGAGACGCGTCGCGATGCCGCGACGAGCGAGCGCCTCGTCGTCCACGATGAGGACGCGCATCGATCAGACTCCGAGCGCGACCGCGTCGCCGGTCAGTTGCGAACGCCTGTGTGTTCCAGCCGTGATTGGCACCTTGATGTCGACACGAAATACTCCGTCTGCGTTCGAGATCGTCAGTTCATGACGATCACCGTAAAGCACCGCGAGCCGCTCGCGGACGTTGGCCAACCCAATACCCGCCTCCGCAACAGCGTTCGACTTGACTGGCGCACTGTTCTCGACTGCGACCTCGAGTCGCTCACCGACAACGCGCGCCGAAATGGCAATCGTGCCGCCCGTCTCGAGCCGGCCGATCCCGTGACGCGTCGCGTTCTCCACCAACGGCTGCAGCAACAACAACGGCACGAACTCGCGATATGCCTCCTCGTCGATGTCGTACGTCACGCGCAACCGCTCACCGAATCGCACGTGCTCGATGTCGAGATACTGTGCCACGAGCGATAGCTCCTCGGCCAGTGGCACCTCCGGCGCGAGATCCTGACGCAGAGTCGCGCGAAGAAAGTCTCCGAGCCGTGCGATCATCACCGTTGCGTCGTCGTTGCGACGCTCGGCAATCAGGGTGGATATCGCATTCAGGGTGTTGAAGAACAAATGCGGATTCAGTTGGTGCTGCAAGGCACGGAGCTTCACCTCCGCGACCATCGTTTCGGCGCGCAACGCGCGTTCGCGTTCGGCTTGCAGTGCGACGTAGTGTGTGAGGCCGAGGTAGAGAAAGGCCCAGGCCACAAGCGTGAACGAGTTGTAGACAGTGCCGCCGAAGAGCATTCCCACGGAATCGTATTTGACGGCACGACCGAGAAACGCCGTCTGGATGGGAATCGTGAGGACGTTTGCAGCGGCGGTCCACAAAGCAGCGAGCAGGTAGGACGCCGCGACGGAGGTGACGACGAGGGCCGTCATCGACCGCTGCTCCGCCAGCATGCGCCGCAGAACGGCGCGCAACGCCAGCGAGATGATCACGCCGAGCAGCGTCAGCAGCAGCTTCTCGGCCAACATGTACGACAGGGGAAAACGCCCGATGCGCGAGAACGCCATCGCGACGTAGTAGCCTGACCAGCCGAGAAGCTGGAGTGTCCAGAACGACGGAAGGGCATGGCCGCGCGGCACCGCAAGAATCCCGGTGCCGCGCGACGCGGTCATGGCTTGATCGCCACGTATTGCTCGAGCCGCGCGACTTCGGTCTTGTCGACGTACTTGCCGATCTCGCGTCGGAACTGCTCGATCGACGTCCAGGGACGGTACTCCTCGAACTCGTGCGCCATTTTCGCACCAACGCCCGGCACCACGAGAATCTCCTCACGCGTTGCCTTGTTGAGGTTAAGCGGGATCCAGAGGTGCGCGTAGATCGAATCGCGACGCGGCTTCGAGTACGTCTTGGCGAGCACCTTGTCGAGTGCGAGCATGTTCGCCGGACGAGTGGCCACGATCGCGCCAGCAATGGAATCTGCGACGCCTGCAGCGGCGATCTCCGCCTGGCTCGCGGTGGTCGGATTCACCATCCCGGTTGGTGCGGCGGGTGCCGCGGCCGTCGCGGCAGCTGCGGCCGGCATCATGGCCGTCGAATCGGCGGGCCGAGCGGTGTCTGACACCGCGGGTGTCTCCGCCTTGCTGCATGCCACCACGGCGAGAATTGCCGCCGCGGCCATCGTCTGCTGCACGATCCTGTTCATCGAGGTCTCCAGTGTGAGCACTGAGTATTACTCATCATCGGCGCCACGCGTTGCGCTGGCACCGCTGAGTGCAGGATGGCGAAACGCAAACGCGAGTCCAAGCAGGCCGAGCTGCGTCAACGCGCCTGGCGCGAGGATGGGTGTGCCGCCGTGTACGGACTTGAGCAGGAGTCGCACGCCGGTGAGTGTCGCATCGCGCTCGAGCGCGAACTCCATGTTTCCCGAGAGATGGAACCAGAGCCCGAGTCCGCCGATGACGACATACAGTGCCATGAGGACGCGGAATCCCTTCAGCGTGGCGGGCGTGACGTTGCGACCGACGACAGCGGTGGCGATCAAGCCGAGCGCGAGGAGAACCAAGGGAATCCACTGACGCCAACCGTCGTAATGCTCGAGCAGGATCAGCTCTACGAGCAGACCGGCCATACCGAATACGATCAGCCAGAAGACGAGTTGTCGCAGGGTAAAAGTTCGTGTCATCATGCGATTCACAATCTTGCCTCTCGAGGCGCGTGACAGCAACGTTGGCGCACTGCTTCACTCACTTTCTCGCGTCCAGTCAGACATGTCATTGCTCCGTCCGTTGATCGCTGCGTCTCTCGTGTTGGGTGCATCGCTGCCCGCTGGTGCGCAGCGCAGCACCGATTCGGTGCTCTTCTCTTCATACAAGTGGCGCAACATCGGTCCCGATCGTGGCGGCCGCTCCATCGCTGTGAGCGGCGTTCGCGGACGCCCGAACGAGGCGTACTTCGGCGCGGTGGGTGGCGGACTCTGGAAGACGATGGACGGTGGCGAGAATTGGGCCGCCGTCACAGACGGACAGCTCACCTCGGCCAGCGTCGGCGCGGTGGCGGTGTCGGAGTCCAATCCGGATATCGTTTTCATCGGCATGGGCGAGACGTGCATCCGCGGCAACATCATGCCGGGCGATGGCGTCTACAAGAGCTCGGATGCGGGGAAGACGTGGACGCACGTCGGCTTCAGAAACTCTGACGGCATCTCGAAGATCCGTATCCACCCGACGAATCCGGACATCATCTACGTCGCGTCGTTCGGCAAGTACTCGGTGCCGAGCACGGAACGCGGCGTCTTCAAGTCGGTCGATGGCGGCAAGACGTGGAAGAACGTGCTGTATCGCGACGACAAGACTGGCGCGATCGACATCTCCATCGACCCGACGAACCCGAACGTCCTCTACGCCGCGATGTGGGAGGCGTATCGCAAGGAATACCAGATGTCCTCCGGCGGTCCCGGCTCCGGGCTGTTCAAGAGCACCGACGGCGGCGAACACTGGACGGAGGTCACGCGCGCCAAGGGGCTGCCGCCAGCTGGAGTCGTCGGACGAATTGGCGTCGCGGTGTCGGGGGCCAACGGCAATCGCGTGTACGCACTCGTCGAGCACGACAGCGGTGGTCTCTACAAGAGCGACGACGCTGGCGCATCGTGGACACTCGTCAACGGCAGTCGCGACATTCGGCAGCGCGCGTTCTACTACACGCACGTCTACGCTGATCCAAAGAACCAGGACGTCGTCTACATGCAGAACACGAGCATGTTCCGGTCGAAGGACGGAGGCAAGACAACGGCGAACATCGGCAATGGCACGCATGGCGACCTGCACGATCTGTGGATCGATGCCGACGCGCCGGCGCATCTCGTCGTCGGCAATGATGGCGGCGGTGCCGTGTCGACGAACACGGGCGGCAAGTGGACAGCGCAGGACTATCCCACCGAACAGTTCTATCACGCGATCACGACGAAGCACATCCCGTATCACGTCTGCGGATCGCAGCAAGACAACTCGACGCTTTGCACACCATTCAATTGGAATCAGGCTGCATTCACTGCGGCACAGACACCTGCAGATGCTCGCGGTGGCGACGCCGGACGAGGTGGCGCAGCAAACCCCGACAGCACACCACCCGCGCTCGGCGCCACCGACATCACGTTAGGCGGCATGGCTGTGTCGTATGAAGCTGGCGGCGGTGAGCCGGGCTATATCGGCCCCGATCCGCGCGATCCCGATCTGTTCTACTCCGGTACCAACAACGGCGGATACCTCGACAAGTACAATCGTCGCACCGGCATATCGCGCGAGGTGAATCCGTATCCGTGGTTCTACTCCGGCGAGCCGTCGAAGGACATCAAGGAGCGCTGGCAGTGGACGTACCCGATCGTATTCTCACAGGTCGATGCGCGGGCGCTGTACGTCTCGTCGCAGCGGTTGTGGCGCACGATGGATGGCGGACGCACCTGGGAGCGGCTCTCCGGCGACCTCACTCGCCACGCAGCGGAGACGCAGGAGAAGTCCGGCGGTCCGATCACCGGCGACATGAATGGCCCCGAGGTGTACGGCGTCATCTTTTCCGTGGGGCCGAGCAAGAAGAACATCAACACCATCTGGACCGGCTCGGACGATGGGCTGGTGCACGTCACGCGGGACAACGGCAAGACGTGGACGAACGTCACGCCGAAGGACATGCCGGATTTCGGGCGCGTGTCGCAGATCGATGCGTCGGCGTTCAACGACGGCGGCGCGTACATCTCGGTGCGTCGTCCATTGCTCAACGATCGCGCGCCGTACATCTGGAAGACGAGCGACTACGGTCGCACGTGGACGAAGATCGTGAACGGCATTCGTGCTGACGACTACATCCACGCGGTGCGCGAAGATCCCACGCGCCGCGGTCTGCTGTATGCCGCTGGACAGCACGCCATGTATGTCTCGCACGACGACGGCGCGAGCTGGCAATCGCTGCGTCTCAACATGCCCGACGCCCCGGTCGCTGACATCATCGTCGAAGGCAACGAGCTGGTGATCGCCACGCACGGTCGCGGCTTCTGGGTGCTCGACAACATCGCGCCGCTGCGTCAGGCCACGCCGGCGATCCTCGCATCGAGCGCGCATCTCTTCACACCGAACATCGGTGTTCGCTCCGGCACAGGTGTCACCATCAGCTGGCTGCTCAAGACCGCACCGACCACGGCGAAGCTCGAGATACTCGATTCGGCGGGCACTGTGCTGCGTTCCTTCGAGCCGGATACCACGCACCCGGATTCCGCGCACGCTGCGGCGTCAAGCGGCGGCGGTGGGCGTCGCGGTGGTGGCGCTGTGTTCTTCCCGAAGACGGCCGGTGTCAATCGAATCAACTGGGACCTTCGCACGAAGGGCATCGCGAGCTTCCCTGGCATGATCCTCTGGGGCGCCGGCACCGATGGGCCGGTTGTTCCGCCAGGCCGCTACAGCGCGCGCCTCACCGCCGACGGCAAGGTGCTCACCACGCCAATCGTCGTCACGCGCAATCCGCGCATCCCCGAGGTGAGCGACGCCGATCTCCGCGTGCAGTACGCGTTCTCGAAGCGCGTGCGCGACAAGGCGAACGAAGCCAACGAGTCGGTCATCGGTATTCGCCGCGTGAAAGCGCAGCTCGCTGATCGCTACAAGAAAGCATCTGATGCAACACTCAAAGCGACGGGAGAGACGCTGAAGACGAACGTCTCGGCCGTCGAGGAAGACCTGTACCAGGTGCGCAACCAGAGCGGACAGGATCCGCTCAACTTCCCGATCAAGGTGAACAACCGCCTGGCGAACCTGATGTCGATGGCCGAGCGTGGCGATGGTCCGCCGACGAACAACATGCCGGAGATCTTCGGGATTCTCTCGAATGAGCTGAAGGGCTACACCGACCAACTCACGAAGGTCTACAAGACCGATCTCCTCGCGGTGAACAAGGAGCTCGCGCGACTGAAGCTCCTGCCGCTCGATCCGCAATGCGAGAAGGTGGAAGGTTGCCCCGCCATTCCTTGAAGCGCTGGGGCGGGCTGCTACGCAGCGCTTATGGGGCGGACCGCTGCGCGGTCCTTACGGCAACCACCACAGCAACGGTAAATCACGGTCTTAGACGCACCAACCTCAACCCGCGTTGATGATGTCCTTTCCTCAGGGCCTAACTCCTGTGCAACTCCTCTTTCCCGATCTCGATCAAGAGATTGCGTCGACTCGGCGAATGCTCGCGATCGTTCCCGAAGGAAAGAACTCATTTCGTCCGGACGACAAGTCGCGGACACTCGGCGAACTTGCAGGTCATATCGCGGAGCTGCCGGGTTTTGCGGCGAGCATCCTCACCACGACCGAGTTCGACTTCGCGAAGTCGCCGTGGCATACGAAGCAGTTCACCGCGACGTCAGAGTTGCTCGACGCGTTCGACGGAAACGCGGCGGCCTTCAAGGCCGGGATCGAAGCGGCGACATGGGAAGGGCTCGACGAGCGCTGGGCTCTGCGCGCGGGCGACCATGTGATCGTCAAGGAGCAGAAGGCGAAGCTGCTGCGGTCCATCGCAATCAGCCACATCGCACACCATCGTGCACAGCTCGGCGTCTATCTCCGGTTGCTGGGTCTTGCCGTTCCCGGTATGTACGGCCCGTCAGCGGACGAGATGTAGGGTGGTTCGGCGCAAGTACGCTGGAGGTTCGCCAAGCGCCGTAAACCAAAGGGAGCGGATTACGTCAGCGAAGTCCAAGCTCTCCACGAACCTGCGCCCCTTCAATTGCCAACATCCGCAGTTTCGTGGCGCTCCCACTACCTCCCGAGAATCCACCGAGCTTTCCGTTGGCGGCGAGAACGCGATGGCAGGGAATGACGATCGGAAACGGGTTGCGGCCCAGCGCCTGACCAACGGCGCGCGCGGCCGTCGGATCGCCGAGCTTCATGGCGATGCTGCCATATGTGCTCGTCTCACCCACCGGGATCGCGCGCGCGATCTCATACACTCGGCGATGAAAGTCCGGCACGCCACGCATGTCGAGCGTGATGTCCCTGAGATCGGTCTCCCCGCCGTTCAACAGCGCAACGATGGCGTCGATGGCACGTCGCACGTTCGGCGGTGGCTGCTCTTCGCGCGCATTGGCGCGACCGCGGAGCATGCGCACGCGCGTCTCTCGCTCGCTCGCCTCCGGAAGCTGCACGGCGACCACCCCGCGCTCACCCCAGGCAATGCCGCAGATGCCGATCGGCGTCTCGAAGAGGGCGTAGCTCTCGCTCACTGAATTCATGGATGAAAAATCGCGGCGGAACGGTGGGCCCGCTACCTGCATTCTCAGCGCGCCATGCCATTCCGAGACCGCGAAGCGCCATCGCGTCGTCACAACCTCGCACTCGCCGCTGTCGCGGGCGGCGGCGTCTCGCTGCTGGCCGCACTCGTCGCGCGCTTGGGCATCGATGAACACTGGCCCATTGACCACGCCATCCGCGAGACGCTGAGCTCGCATGGTATTCCGAAGACGCGTGCCGCGTTGCGCATCGCTGGCACAGCGGGCACGGTCGGTGTCTACGTGCCCGCCACGCTCCTGGCCATCGCACTCATTGCGAGCAGGCAGGAAGATCGCGATCGCGCACTTCCCCTTGCTGGTTCCATCGTCAGCGCTGCGCTCGCGAGCCTGCTCCTCAAGCGCGTCGTGCGACGGCCGCGTCCACGCTCGATGTCCAGGCCAATCAACGAGAAGCCAAGCTTTCCGAGCGGACACGCCACACGCGCGACTGCCGCGGCGCTCGCAATCGCCTACGTCCTCGTGCGCGAGCGCATCGTGCCGCGGTCGCTCGCACTTCCCGTCGCGCTGACAATCGCGGCCGCCGTCGGCATAAGCCGCACTTACGCTGACGCACACTGGACCACGGACGTCGTCGGCGGATGGGCACTTGGCGGCGCAGCGGCAGCGGCATCCGCGCTCTGGTACGAAAAGCTGCGGGCCGACTAGATGCTCCTGTCGCTCGTCAGCTTCATCGTCACCGCTGTGTTGCTCACGTTACTCGCGCGAAAGGTTCGCGCCGGCGGCACGCACACGTTCGACGAGAAAATTCGCGCCGAGATGCAATCGCATCGATCGCGAACGCTCGACGTCGCGGCCAAGCCGATCACCTTGCTCAGCATTCCCCTGCTCATCTTCGCCGCGACAGTTGCACTCGTCTGGTGGCTTTACCACAGCGGCCGTAACAACGCTGCCTTGGCAATCGGCGTGACGCCAATCGTCGCAGCCGCCGTCGGTCAAGCGTTCACCACGTTCTTTCCGCAGCCCACTCCTCCCGACGCAACTGAAGGGAAGGACGGAAAGACGCCAGCCACCTTCCCCAGCGGCCACACCACGGGTGTGACGGCAGAGGGGTTGGCGATCGCCTACGTGTTGTACAGTGAAGGGTTGTCCACGCCAGCAATCCTTGCGGCACTGCTGGCGTGGCCACTCCTCGTCGGCGTGACGCGATTGTATCGCGACCGCCACTGGTTCAGCGACACCATCGCCGGCTGGATCGCCGGAGTGGCGGTTGCATCACTCTCCATCGCGTTGTATCAGGCCCACTTTCTATAGAGTGAACTGCAACCGCGTCATGATGAGCCGCCCGATCTCAGGAACGCCGGCGAACAACGGCACCTTGTTGTCGAGCAGGTTGGTGCCGCTCAGTGAAATGAGCGCGCCGCGAGCGGATGTCATCGGGAGCCGCCAAGTAATCTGCGCGTCGAGAAATGTCGCCGTCGGCGGCTGACGATACTGATACTTGCTGCCATCGGGCGCGGTGAGGTCCACACCCGTCACGAACACGGCCGAGTTCACGCGGAAGGTGTTCTGATAGCGTCCGCGAATTTCTGCCGTGAGATTTCGCGGCACGCCGTTGAACTTGAACGCCAGCGACGCCTTGTGGTCGGGTGAATTCAGCGTGAGCGGCAACTGCCCGGCCTCGATGTCGAACTCCGTGTCGCTCATCCACGAGTACGTGCCGGTCGTCGAGAAATTGTTCGCGAGCATATAGTCGAAGGCGACGTCCACCCCGTGGAGGTTGATCGCCTTGTCGATGGAGCGATACGTGAACGCGATGTCGCCGTTCGTCGTCACGCGACTCTCGGGAACCACGGTCCCGAGCGGAATGCGCGCGAGACTGCCGGCGACGGCCGTAGCTACCTGCGCTGCACCCGCTGCGCCGAGCACAGGTATGAGATGCGCCGCAAGCGCTGCGCCGAGCGTCGGACCGTCGAGCAGCGCATTGGGCGTGAAATTCTGCGCTGCGGTGGTGAAGTTCTCGCGACGCTGATACCAGCCGTCGAACGCGAGGAAGAGACGACTGCCTACCGTTCCCTTATAGCCGAGCTCCAGCATGTTCGTGTAGGACGGCTTGAGCTTCTCGATATCGGTGACGGCGTCGGGGCTGATCGACTGGCCATTGGTGATGTACGTCAACCTGGTGCCGACGTTCGCCGTGCTCGCGTTGAACGTTCCGAGACGGGCGATGGTCGCGTCGACCGCTGCGGCGGGAAGGCCGCTGGCGAGCAGTGAGTTGCGCAGCCCGCCGGCAATGGCCACCTGCAGCGCGGCCGGATAGTAGCCCGCCGCATTCGCCGGAACGAACGTAGCTGAACCACCAGCCGCGGCCGGCGTGAACGGAGAGCGCATGCACAGTGAGCCGAGTCCGCCGGTGCAGTCGCGACGAAAACGGAATCCATCTTTCACACCAACGGCGCGAACGTTGTACGGCAGTCCGCTGATGTTGCCTGCCTGTAGTAGATCGAGGAAGAAAGAGAAGTTCGCCGGAGTGCTGTACGCGCGATTGAACGTGAGGCGCCAGCTCTGTCCCTCCGCAGGCTTGAAGACAAGCGCTGCGCGCGGCGAGAAGAATGTGCCATCGAGCCGATTGTGCCGATCCAATCGTGCAGCGAGCAGCACATCCCACATCGGCGAAAGCCGCGTGGTGGACTGCGCGTAGCCGCCGATCTCGCTCGTGTTGTCGTCGTCTTCGTTGCGGCCGTTGATCGTGCCACCGGTGCGCGGATTGGTGAACGTGTAGTCCAGCCCATAGACGAGCGAGTTCTTCGTGCCGAAGTCCGCCGCATGCTGCAGCTGACCACCAATCACGCGAGACTTGTCCACGATGGGCTGTCCCGTGCGCAGCAGGTAGGTACCACTCAGGTCCGTACTGTCGCTGTTGCCCGCATCACTCAAGTTGGCGAACACCTGCGCGAACAGCTTTCCAGCGCGCAGCCTCGACTGAAAGCTTTGAATCATCCAGTCGCGCAGTTGTCCGGCACCGTTGGCGCCGGTGAGCTCAACGGTGTTAGCGCCATTCGTCACTCCGTAAGTGTTGATCCACTCGGCATTGTCGCCGAGTCGCCAGTCGAGACGCGCTTCGCCGCCGTAGCGTTCGATGTCGAAGTCGCGGCTGTTGGGCTGTCCGACTCGGGCACGCGGAGTGTTCGGCGTATTCGGAAACACTCTCGGCTCGGCGGGATCGAGGAACTCCCAGTCGCGACCGCGCATGTACTCGCCCGTGAGCTTGAAGCCGAGCGAGTTGCCGACCACACCAGCGTGACGACCCGCCAGGCGAAGAACGGAGCGCTCACCACCGTCGACGGTGAAGGTCGTGCCCTGTGAGGTGAAGGGCGACTTGGTAATGATGTGCAGCACGCCGTTGGCGCTGTTGGGACCGTACAGGGCAGCAGCAGGACCGAGCAGCACCTCGATGCGTTCGATGTCCTCGTTCGATGCCGTAAAGAGGAAGGGCACGTTCACGCGCAGCGATGGCACCGAGGCGAACCGGTTGTCGATGAGCGTGAGCATCTGGCCGGAAAAAATGTTGTTGAAGCCGCGCGCCACGATGGCCGACTGCACGAGGCCACCCTGCGCGACGTCGACGCCCGGCAACGTTCGCACGTTGTCCATGATCGTCAGGGCGGGACGCTCCGCGACTTCCTCTGTAGTCACGACGCTCACCGACGCCGGAGCGTCGAGGATCTTTTCCTGCCGACGCGACGCTGTGGTCGTAACCTCCGTGAGCTGCGCGGGCGCGGAGGTCATGACGATGCGCACCTGCGCTGTCTGTCCGGGTACTATGGTCGTGGTCTGCTCCTGCCGGCCATATCCGATGCGTGACGCCACGACGCGGTAGCTGCCAGCGGGAAGCAAGTCGAGACGGAAACTGCCGTCCTCTCGCGCATTGCTGCGGGCCACCGTGCGACCTGCGGACACTGCTTCCACACGCGCCCCGGCGAGGGGTTGCTGTTCGGCGGTGACGATGGTTCCGGCAATCGATCCCGAGCTCGACTGCTGTGCATTGGCACCGGCTGATACCGCGAAGAGCAGTACGACGATCGACAGTGTGCGCATGGTCTGGTCTCGTATGGGTGGGCCAACGAGGCAACTATGGCTCGCGAGGGTAATCGTTGGGTCACCCCACGGTCAACTCATTTGCTGGTAGGCCGTTAGCGAATCGGCATGCAACCGTGCATGCTTCTCGCACGACCCGAAACCCCATGTCCGAAGACGTCCTCGCAGCTTTCCATCCCATCGTACGGCAATGGTTCATCGACACGCTCGGTGCGCCATCCGCTCCGCAGCGCGCCGGTTGGCCAGCGATCGCCAACGGATCGGACACGCTGATCCTGGCGCCGACCGGCACCGGTAAAACCCTCGCGGCATTCCTCTGGGAGCTGAACGCCCTCATCACCGAGGGCGTCGAGGCGCCGCTCGCGAACGCGGTGCATCTGCTCTACGTGTCGCCGCTGAAGGCGCTCAACAACGACGTCCAGCGGAACCTCGAGGCGCCGCTCGCGCAGCTGAAGGATCGGTTCGAGAAGGCCGGGGAACGCTTCCCCGAGATTCGCGTCGCCGTGCGCACGGGTGACACGCCGTCCTCTCAGCGGGCGAAGATGCTGCGGAAGACGCCGCACATCCTCATCACGACGCCGGAGTCGCTTCATATCCTGCTCACGAGCGTCCGCGGACGCACGCTGTTCAGCTCACTCCGCGCCGTGATCGTGGATGAGATTCACGCCGTCGCAGGCACGAAGCGCGGGACGCACCTCGCGCTCACGATGGAGCGTCTCGCCCAACTTGCTCCGGACGTCCCGCAGCGCATCGGACTGTCGGCGACGCAGAAGCCGCTGGACGAGATCGCCCGTTTCCTTGCTGGCTGCGATGCGCCCGGGCCTGAAGCGCAGACGAGGTTCAGGCCAGTTCAAATCATCGACTGCGGACTGGTGAAGCGCATGGAAACGCGCGTCGTCTCTCCCGTCGACGACCTCGCGCACGTCGACGGAACGGTATGGACTGCGGTCGTTCCACTCGTGCTCAGTCAGGTCAGGAACGCGCGCACGACTCTCGTCTTCGTCAACAACCGCGCGCAGTCCGAGAAGATCGCGGGCCGATTGAACGCGCTGGCCGAAGAGGAGATCGCGCAACCGTATCACGGCTCGCTCTCGCGCGAACGGCGTCTCATGCTCGAGGAGCGGCTCAAGGCAGGCGAGCTTCGTGCGCTCGTCACCACGAGCTCACTCGAGTTGGGCATCGACGTCGGCTCCGTCGATCTCGTCGTGCAGCTGCAGAGTCCCAAGCGCGTGGCATCGGCACTGCAGCGTGTGGGTCGAGCGGGGCATTCGCTCGATGCGACGAGTCGTGGTGTGTTCGTGCCGACCTTCCGCGACGACGCGATGGAGCAGTTCGCGATCGTCGAAGCAATGGAGGCGGGCGACGTCGAGCCGACGCGCGTGGTGCAGAATGCGCTCGACGTGCTGGCGCAGATCATCGTCGCCATCGTGGCATCGGAGCCGGAGTGGACAGCGACTGGTCTCTACGAGTTCGTTCGACGCGCCTATCCATATCACGCGCTCACACGCGCGGCGTTCGACGAGACGCTCGCGATGCTCGCGGGCAAGTACCCCAGCGACATCGCCGCTGAATTGGAGGCGCGCATCTCGTGGGATCGGGTGAGCGACATGCTGACGCCGGCGCGCGCATCGCGCATGGTCGCGACGATCTCCGGCGGCACCATTCCAGATCGCGGCTTGTACACCGTGAACCTCGCCGACAAGACGCGGCTCGGTGAGCTCGACGAGGAGTTCGTCCACGAATCACGTGTGGGCGACGCCTTTCAACTCGGCAGCTCCACCTGGCGCATTCGATCGATCGAACACGATCGCGTAGTGGTGGTGCCG
>JAQBPV010000346.1 GCA_028287345.1 Gemmatimonadota bacterium | reverse complement strand
AATCCGCGTTTCGTTGGGCCGATACATTCCGCTCGGATCGGCTTCCTCTGCCGCCACCGACTTCCTGATGAACTCCGTGGCGCCAGCGGGCCGAGGGTGCGTCGCGGCAGCATTGAGGCTCGTCCCTCGGACATGCGCGAACGACGCCTTGTCGGGAAGCGATGGTGCTGGACCGATCGGGGGCGGCGAACCGGCGGAATCGAGGCGGTCGCCGGCGCGTCTGCCCTGTGATACTTGGGCACCAAGGGCGTGGATCGCCGCAAGCTCGAGCGGCATGGCACCTGCCGCAAGCAGCCATGCCCTGCGCGTAATCGTCATTCTGAATCTCCAGATGGCAGGCGAAGCGCCTCGTTAATTTGATAGTTGGCCCCGCTGTGCGAAACGCGCAACCCGAAGCCCAAGGAGAAGCTGGAATGCGTCGGTTCTTTCTCGCTTTCGCCATGCCCTGCGCCCTCGCGGCACAGAATCCAACGGTTGCGCGGATCAAGGTCACGCCCGCGGCGCCTGTCGCGATCGTGGGCCAGACGCTGCAACTCCACGCCGAGGCGGTCGATGAGTCCGGGCGCACCGTCCCTGGAGTGACGCTCAGATTTCAGCGCGGCGGAAGCCCGTTCGAAGGCAGCGTCGACGCGAATGGACTTGTGTCGGCGGGCGCGCCCGGAGTGCTCGTGGTGAACGTCACCGCGATCGTCGCCGGTCAAAAGCCGGTGATCCAGCGCGTCGAGGTTCCGGCGCGCGCCGGCGCCGCGGCGACGATCGAGATCGATCCGCGGCCGGCCAGGCTGCTCGCCACACAACAGGTCGCGCTCCGAACGCGCGTGCTCTCGGCGAACAAGGATCTCCGAACGGGCGACCAGATCGGATGGTCGAGCTCCGCGCCGTCCGTTGCGCGCGTCGACGCACATGGCGTGTTGATCGGCATAGCGCCGGGCCAGGCTTCGATCACGGCGACAGTGGGTTCGGCACACGAGGCATTCCCCGTTGCCGTGGTCTCGTCGAGCGTGCGCTTGCTCGCCGTCACGCCGGAGCGTCCGACGGCACGCGCCGGCGACGTGATTCGCTTTGCCGTCAACGCCACCGACGCAGCAGGTCGTCCGATCGCTGGCCTCGCGCCCACATGGCTGTTCGCGCCTGGCCAGGGATTGATCGACAACGACGGCGCATTCGTCGCGTACCAGCCGGGCACCTACACCATCACCGCAGTGCTCGGCCAACGCTCGGCGTCGACGACGGTGACGGTCGCGCCGCGAGACGTCCGTCGGCCGGCCACGGTCCTCGGGTCGGTGGTCCTGAGCAAGTTCAACGCGACGGAAGTCTGGGTGCATCCGAACGCCAGGACCGTGTATCTCGCGACGATGGGCGGTGGAGTCGTCTACACCATCGACGCGAGCAACTCGGCACAGCCGGTGATCGTCGACTCCATCGTCGCGAACGCGCGAATCATCAACGACGTCATGACGTCGGAGGATGGCAAGGTCCTCGTGCATACGCGCGAAGGCGCGGACAATCGCAGGAACGGCATCGCCATCTTCACGCTCGACGATCCGCTGCATCCCGTATTCGCGAGTGAGTTCGCCGATCCGGTGACGTCGGGCGTCCACTCGGCGTACGTCAACACGCAGGCGAAGTACGGACGGTTCGTCTACCTCACGGCGGACGGCCAGGGCCGGCTGTACATCGTCAACATCGACGACCCCGCGCATCCGAAGCAGGTGGCGACCTGGGAGGTGCCGCGGACCGATGCGGGCCGCTATCTCCACGACGTCGACGTGAAGGATGGACTGCTCTATGCGAGCTATCTCAACGACGGCCTCGTGATCCTCGACGTGGGCAACGGCATCAAGGGCGGCTCGCCATCGAATCCGCAGTTGGTGTCGCAGTTCAAGTACGACCTTGTCTCGCGACGCGGTGCGGCCGAGGCGGAGGGTACGTCGGTCATCGGCGGCACGCACACCGCGTGGCGATACAAGAACTATGTCTTCGTCGGCGACGAGATTCTTCCGTTCGGTCCTGAAAATCGCCGAGGATCGATGGCGCCGGAGCGTGCGTGGGGCGGTCTGCAGGTGCTCGACGTCTCCGACATCTTCCATCCGAAGTCCGTGGCATGGTACGAACCCGAGTATGGCGGCGTGCACAACCTGTGGGTCGAAGGCGACACGCTGTACATGGGCGCATATCAGGCGGGCTTCCGGGCGTTCGACATCTCGGGAGAGTTGAAAGGAGACCTGCGCGCACAACAGCGAGAGATGGTGAACGTGAATCCCGCCAATCCAAAGGGAGTGTTGCCGAACGCGCCCGAGACGTGGGGCGCCGTGGTGAAGAATGGTCTCATCTACGTCCCCGACATGAACAGCGGTCTGTCCATCATTCGGATCGAGCCCAAGGCGAAGATCGTCCCATGAGGGCGCTCAACCGGCTCGCCGCGGGCGTAGCGCTCGTCGCACTCGGCAGCGCTGCGCCGTCAGCACCGACGCGAGACTATTTCGTGTTCGTGGCGTCCGAATCCGCAGACAGCGTTGCGCTCATTCGCTTCGGTCCACGGGGCATCGCGGTCGAGCGTGAGCGGTACGTTGGATCGAAGCGCAACGAGATTGCCGGTCCGCATGGCGTGGGAGTCTCGCCGGACGGCGCGCACTACTTCGTGTCGATCGCGCATGGAATGCCATTCGGGTCGCTGCAGAAGTTCAACGCGCGAACGGACGCGCTCGAAGGACATGTCCTGCTTGGGAATTTCCCGGCGACGGTGCAGGTCTCGCCCGACGGCTTCTACGTGTTCGTTTCGAACTTCAACGTGCACGGCGACATGGTTCCGTCGAGCGTGTCCGTGGTGGCAGCGGAGCAGATGACGGAGATCGCGCGCATCGAAACGTGCGTGATGCCGCACGGGTCACGACTGACAGCGGATGGAACGAAGCACTACTCGACGTGCATGATGGACGACGCGTTGATCGAGATCGACACGCGGACGATGGCGGTGTCGCGCCACTTCGTGCTGACCGCGGGGATGGAGAAGGGCATGGCAGGACCGTTCCGCGCTGCGAGCGCGACACCGATGGCGCACGACATGGCTGGCCGTTCCATGAATGCCTCGACGTGTCAGCCGACATGGGCGCAGCCGTCGGCGAGTGGAGCACGCATCTGGGTGGCGTGCAACAAGTCCAGCGAGATCGTCGAGATCGACGGCAATGCGTGGACGGTGAGTCGTCGCTTTCCCGCGCGCCCCGGCGTGTACAATCTGGCCGTTACGCATGATGGGACGCGCCTGCTGACGACCAACAAACGCGACCAATCGATGTCGGTCATCGACGCGGTAACGGGGCGGGAGCTCGCTCGAATCCCCACCACGCGGAAGGTCGTGAGCGGAATCGCCGTCTCGGACGACGACAAGTATGCCTTCGTGACTGACGAGGGAAGTGGATCGCAACCCGGCACCGTCGACGTGATCGACCTCACGACGTTGGCCAAGGTCGCGAGCATCGACGTTGGTGCACAGGCCGGCGGAATCGACTTCTGGAAGAATGCCGCCGCCCGAGAAGCGCACGGTCGTAAAGACGCGTCCACGTCTTGCTCGGGGTGTTTACTTTCGTCATGGAGATAAATCAGCATCCAATCGGCTCGGGATACGACGAGCACACGACCGCTCTGGAGATCGCCGCGGGCGCCGACCTCACGGGAAAGCAGGTCGTCATCACGGGCGGCTACGCCGGACTTGGTCTCGAAACAACCCGTGTGCTTGCCGAGCGAGGCGCCGAGATCATCGCCGGCGCGCGCGACATCGCGAAAGCGACGGAGAAGCTCGCCGGCATTCCACGCGTCACGGTGCGTCCACTGGATCTGGCGGACCCCGCGTCGATCGACCGATTCGCGGACGATGTGCTCGCGTCGACGCGCGCGATCGATCTCCTCATCAACAACGCCGGGGTCATGGCGACGCCGTTGATGCGCGACGCGCGTGGTTACGAGCTGCAGTTCGCCACCAACCACCTTGGCCACTTCCAGCTCACCAACCGCCTCGTCCCCGCGCTCGAACGGCGCGGGGCGCGCGTCGTCTCACTCACGTCCGCCGGACATCGCTTCAGCGCCGTCGACTTTGACGACCCCAATTTTC
>JAQBPV010000287.1 GCA_028287345.1 Gemmatimonadota bacterium | reverse complement strand
CGGTAATTGGGCGGAAGCGTCTTGTACCGCTGCTCCAGGAGATCCTGACGAGAGGGCGCGACGATCTGCACGCCGCGAACGAACACCTTCTCGGGTTGCGTCGCGAACTCGAACGGATCGCCGCTCCAGATCACCACGTCCGCGCTCTTGCCCGCCTGCAGTGAGCCTACGCGATCGGCCACGCCGAAGATCTCCGCGGGCCCGAGCGTGATCGCACGCAGCGCGGCGTTCCACTCCATGCCATAAGACACCGCATTGCCCGCCTCGTAGCGCACGTTGCGCACGTTGAACGCTTCCTCGTCTCCCCCGCCGGCGTTGCCGATGAGCGCCACCGCCACGCCGGCGCGCGCCAACAGGCCGGCATTCTCCTGCCGCTGTCCGAGCGACGAGAAGCTGTCGGGAATGTTGTTCATCGCGCCGGTGAGTACAGGCACCTTGGCCGCGGCAAGCTTTGCCGCCACCTGCCACGCCTCCGCGCCGCCGCCGATGATCAGCTTGAACTTGAACTCATTGGCGAGCTTCATGGCCGCTTCGATATCACTCGCCTTCTCGGCGTTGATGATCATCGGAACCTTGCCGTCGAGCACGGGGAGCAATGCCTCCAGATCGAGGCGGCTCGCCGCGAACGGGCGGGTCTGCGCGCGCTCGAAGTCCGCGCGACGTGTGCGATACGCCCGCGCGTCCGTGAGGATCTCGCGCAGCCGCATGATCGTTTCGGCGCGCGGCATGTTCGAGATATGTCCGAGCGACGCCACCATGCCTACCGGTGCGCGAAGGACCATCTCGTCCGCCGTGCCGTTGACGATATGGATGATTGCGGCTTGTCCAGCGATCAATCCGCCCTGCGGATACACCACCGCACTCGTGATGCCGCCATCGCGCGCGGGGCCGAAATACACCGACGAGGGGTTCAATCCCTCCCACGGCATGAAGGCCGCCGCGATCCCATCGCGTCCGCGCGCCGATGCCTCACGGGTGCTCCCGACCGCGCCGACTTCGACGAGTCCAAGCTGCGTCGCCGCATTCACGATGCCTGGCGTCACCCACTTGCCGGTGGCGTCGATGCGTTGCGCGTCAGCGGGGATGGCGACGTTCGCTCCCACGGCGACGATGCGCCCGTCGCGCATGAGCACCGTGCCGTTGTCGATGGCGGGTCCGCTCACCGGATACACCTTGCCACCGGTGATCGCGATCGTCTGTGCCGAGAGTGTGGTTGCTGCCAGCGTCGCGAGTGACGCACTGAGGATGATGCGGCGCATCAGCGGACGCCTCCACGATTGGCCGGCACGAAACCCAGCTCGAAATCCGTGCGCCATTGCGACGACGGATCGAGTCGGTCGAACAGCATCGCGCCGTCGATCCACACCTTTTCCGCCTTGCTGTATACGCTGAAGGGATTGCCCGACCAGAGCACGACGTCCGCGCTCTTGCCCGTCTGGAGCGAACCTGTGGTGCCGTCGATGCCGAGCGCCCACGCGGGATTGATCGTCATCCACTTGATGGCTTCGTCCTCCGTCACCGGCACGCCGATGCGATTGCCTTCGGCCATCGCCTTGGCCGCTTCCTGGTTGAGGCGCTGTTCACCCGACGCATCGTCGGAGTGCATGATGGTGCGAACACCGGCGCGATTGAGGATCGCCATGTTGCCGCGCACTGCATCGGTCGCCTCGAGCTTGAACGCGCCCCAATCCGCCCACACGGACGCGCCGATCGAATCGCGCGCGAGAAGGTCGGCGATCTTGTACGCCTCCACCCCATGGTGGAAAGATCGGATCTTGTAGCCGAACTCCCTGGCGATATCGATCATCTGCGCCATCTCGTCGGCACGATAGCAGTGGTTGTGCACGAGGATGTTGCCACGCAGCACTTCGGCCAACGTCTCGAGGCCGAGATCGCGCGTCGGTGGATCGCCCTGATGGTTCGCGTTCCACTTGTCCCAGCGCGCGCGATAACCGGCCGCCTGGATCCACGCCGCGCGGTAGCCCGCCACGTTCCCCATGCGCGTCGACGGACCGCGTGACGCATATACGCGCTTCGGATTCTCACCGCACGCCATCTTGAGTCCGTACTTCGCGCCGGGAAACTTCATTCCCTGAGTGGTGCGCGAAGGCACGACCTTGAGTACCACGCTGCGACCGCCAATCAGGTTGGCCGAGCCGGGCAGCACCTGGATGGTCGTGACGCCGCCGGCCAGGGTGCGCGGAAACTGTGCGTCCTGCGGCCACACCGAATGCTCGACCCACACGTGAGCCGTAACGGGGCTCGTGGCTTCGTTGATGTCGTCGGTTTGCGTCCCATCGTCGCCCGGGACACCGCCACCACCAATGTGCGAATGCGTGTCGATGATACCTGGCGTGACGTACTTGCCCGCGCCATCGATCACGACGGCGTCGGCGGGAGCGCTCACGTTCGTCCCCACGTCGGCAATCTTGCCGTCGCGCAGCAGGATGCTGCCATTTGGGATCGTCGGACCGGCCGCCGTGAAGATCGTGACGTTGCGAATCAGCGTCGCGCGCGACAGAAACGGCGTGTACGTGCTCGGATACGGATCGGCGTTGGGAAGGGAGACTGAGCCGGGCAGCGGCACGGTCTTGCTGGTATCCGTCGGAGTATTGCGTGCGGTGGTGGGCGCCGCCTGCGCAGCGCTCGATTGACCTGCCAGGGCAAGGAGACCGACGGCGAGCGCGAATGCGGAATGACGCATCAGGGGTGGTGAGAGTGTGGGCTCGGAATGGCAGGGAAAGCTTACGAGGCATCGCGGTCTGTTGCCAGACACTTTCACCGAAGGACAGCACTGAACAGCTACAGCTCTTTGCGGTCGGACCCGTTCTAGATTGCCAACACGTCGTCGGTGCAGATGCCGTCGACGCCGAGTGACGTCACGCGCTCAACGTCGCCGGCCGAGTTGACCGTCCACGGGATGACACGTCCGCCGAGTGAATGGACTTCATCCACGAGAGCGCGCGTCACGAGTGGGTGGTGCGGCCAGATGTCCAGCGCGCCTGTACGCTCCATCAGCGCGCGAACCTCCACGGCATCCTCGACGAGTGCGCCGAGCCTGTACGCGCACCGCGCATCTGCCAGTCGCCGAATGAGCAGGTGATCGAAGCTGTGAATCGCGATACGGCCGTCGTACGCGAGAAGCGCTTCGACCACCAACGCCTCGATTCCCGCGCCCTTGACCTCGACGAACAGTTCGGCGCGGTCCTTCACCAGACCGCAGACGTCGCGAAGTGTAGGAATCTGCCCCCCATGCGGCGGCTGCTCGCGCAGTTCCGCGTACGACGTGAAGGCGATCACGGCGCCCGTAGGAAGTTGAGGATCATGGTTCACCACCACGATGCCATCCGAGGTCGCGTGGACGTCGAGCTCGATGCCATCTGCACCCGCCGCCAACGCGAGGGCGAAGCTCGCAAGGGTGTTCTCGCGGGCTCGTCGGGGCATTCCACGGTGCGCGATGCGGAGAGGTCGCTGGGTCATTCGGCCATTGGCGGACGAGTCGGTAGAGATTGGACGTCGTATACCTTAACGATCGCTCCGTTCGCTCGTCCAACTAGCCGGATCGCATGATAGACGCCGCCGAGGGTGCCGATGAACCGACTGACCTCGACCTCATCACGCGATGGAAGGGCGGGGACCAGCGCGCCGCAACGTTGCTCGTGGAGCGGCACGCTGGTGCGGTGGCACGTTTTGCGTCGTCCGTTGGCGCGAAGGGCGACCTCCAGGACGTTGTGCAGGACACCTTCGTGCGCGCGTTCGCGTCGCTCGACAGCTTTCGCGGCGAGAGCACGCTCCGCACGTGGTTGTTCACCATCGCTCGGCGACTCCTGCTTGATTTGAGGCGGTCCGAGCGTCGGAGGGGAGAACAGGTGGAGGTACAGGAGCACGACGCCACCACGGAGTACGACTCGTTGGACTCGGTGGTGGCGGATGAGACGCAGCGGCGAATGCACGCGGCGGTCGCACAGCTGACGAAGACGCAGCGCGAGGTGTTCCTGCTGCGGGTGACGGAAGGGTTGTCGTACAAGGAAATCGCCGGCGTGGCCGGCACGACGGAAGGCGCAGCGCGGGTGCACTATCACAACGCGATGCGCGCCATCAAGGAGCTTCTCGATGAATGACTGTCCGAACGCCGACGTTCGCGACCTGCTGCCCGACCTCGTTCATGGCCGCCTCGACGAGGCGACACGCGCCGTGGTCGAGTCGCACGTGGCGGCTTGCGCCGATTGCCGTGCCGAGTTGGCGCTGCTGCGCGATCTGCGCGCGGCCACAGCTCGGACGCCCGTGCTGAACCTCAGCGCCATCGCGGCGGCGGTGCCGGCCTATCGCGCGCCGGTTCGGCGGTCGTGGGTTGGTTGGCGAACGGCTGCTGCGGTGACACTGATCGTCGCCGGTGGTTCATCGATCATCGTGACGCAGCGCATCGGTCACGACCTGCCCGATTCCACCGCCGTCGTAGCTCCGAGCGTGAGCGACGCGCCGTCGCGCCCGGTGCCGCCGAGGGACTCGGTCATTGTCGGGCCCATCGCAGTGACACCATCTCCCCGGGATTCTGCGGTGATGCCGAGCACGGGTTACTCGGCGCTCGTGGTTCCGAAGGCGGCGGCAAGAGCACCCGCCGGGCGCGAGCTCGCCATGTCCGGGGGATCGCTGACTGACCTGAGCGATCGGGAGCTGACGTCGCTGCTCAAGGAGATCGAGTCGCTCGACGCGCTCCCTTCAACCGACGTGGAGAGTGTGCCGCTCTCGCCCATCGCGCCACGTCGAGGAGCGCCGTGATGACGAGGACGCTGCTCGTGATGGCGCTCGCGTTGCCCTTGCTCGCGGGCACACTCGAGGCGCAGGGTGCTCTCAAGAATCGTCCGGGGGCTCTGCGGCCGGGTCGTCGGCTCCAGCAGCAGCCGCCCGCGGAGACGCCGGCGGCGCGGCGGCAGCTCGAGCAGCAGGTCCGCCGCGGGCTGTGGCAGGTCGCCAAACGGCGAATCGGGTTCACCGACGACCAGATGCTGCAGCTGGAGCGCACGAGCCAACGCTTCGATGTGCAGCGGCGTCAGCTCGCGCAGCAGGAGAAGGCGCAGCGGGTAGCGCTCCGCGGTGAGATACTCGCTGACTCTGCGGCGAACCAAGCCGCGATTGCAGCGTCCCTGGACAAGCTGCACGACCTTCAGCGGCAGCGCCTGGACATGCAGGCGGAGGAGCAGAAGGAATTCTCAACGTTCATGACGCCGCTGCAGCGGGCGAAGTTCCTCGCGCTTCAGGAGCAGGTCCGGAAGCGGCTGCAGGAGCTCGTGCGCGCTCGCCCGGATTCATCGCCCGCCGCCTCGCCTCAACTGCCCTGAGGCGCTGCGCCGGTCGTCGACATTGAGTGGTCGCGCGCAACAGAATTGTGGATCGCATTCATCACTTTTGGCGACCGCGTTCTTCTCTCGGCGGGCCAACCCTGGCCGAGCCGCAATCGATAACGATCGATATGCGAATCGGTTAGCCGCTTCCGGCACGATTGCGCGCTGTGCTGCGCGGCGGGCTCGACGATCGGAATGGAGCTTGCGACGCTCCGGTGCTTTAGCGGTGGCGTATTATATCCTGCGTCGAAAACGTCACATCGTGACTTAGGGGCGCAGGTTGGCGCCCTCCGCTGTCCCCCCATTTCTGTGGAGGTTTCGCGTGTCCTCGTTCATTCGCCGTTTCCCGCTACTGCTTGGCAGCATCGCAGTCGCTGCCCTACTGGCGTCATGTATGGAGAAGGGAGGCGCACCGGCCATCCTCGCGCCGACCGGACCGGCATTAGGATACGCTCCGCAGTATCCCTGCGACTTCGACCCCATTTCCGCTGCGCCGACCTGCACCGGAACTGTCTCCCCGGACACGACGTTGTGGGAGCAGTTGGTGGTCTGCAAGTACTACACGGAGGGCACCGGCCCGGACGTGGAGATCAAGCTCACGGCGGACTTCGTCAAGTTCCCGGAATCGCCCGGACCGCAGCAAGGGGAGTCCAACACGTATACGCTGAAGTCTGGCCAGTGCAAGACGCTGTGGCGCAACGGCGAATACGTGGGCAACGTGAGGAGCACGGACACGATTACCGTGACGGAGACTCCAGTTCCGGGATACACGGCGCAGAGTCAGGTCACGACGATCATTCGCAACGAGGACCTTCCAGGCCCCGACCGCACGTTCACGACAGATACCGGCCTCGTGACGACGGCAACGACGATCAAGACGGCCATCGGTGGCGCACGGATTCCAGGAGCGCAGGTCGTCTTCATCAACACAAAGATCGTCCCGCACCCGCAGCCCTCGTGCACGTTCACCCAGGGATACTGGAAGAACCACGAGACTGCGTGGCCGGCCCCATACTCTCCCACCGCGCAGTGGCTCGATGCATCGCACAAGGTGAACGGGGTCACGTGGGACGGCTTGATGGGCAAGAGCGTGGCTGGTGGCAACTCCTACATGCAGCTGGCTCACCAGTGGATCGCCGCGACGCTCAATCTTGCCGGCGCCACGTCGAACAACCCGACAGTTGCCGCAGCGATGAGTCAGGGCGAGGCGTGGCTGAAGGCCAATACGCCGGCGAGCACGAACGCAGTACCGAACTTGAAGAACGCACAGGCGACGGCATGGGCTTCTACGCTGGATGACTTCAACAACGGCAGGCTGGGCATCTCGCACTGCGATTGACGTTTGAGGACGGGCCGAGTCGGCTAGCCCGTCCGGCGCTCGTCCTTGGACGTTGAGGTTCTGAACTTTCCGTCAGTTGGGTCACCGCGTGCATTCGTCCGGTGACCCGGCTGTTCGGTTGTCACCCAACACGTGTTGCGCACGCGCGGCACATGTGCTGTAAACCAACGCCGCATATCACGACTTGGCGCCACGGGCGCGCCTGTCGTGTTTTCTAGCGGGCGCGCACGAAGTGCGTCGAGGGAAGACAGTTAGCTCTTGTCACCTCGCCGGACACATGAAGAGGCAAAGCGACCTCTTCACTCGGCTCAGACATTGCCTGAGACGCGACTGAGTTTGGTGTCGTCCGTCACAATTGCGATCCGGTACTCCCGTCGCAACGTCGGCTCGGCTCAAGCCAGTCCCCCGAACCACCCGGCGATAGCCGGCCCCCCCTCGAAGTGGAGGTCCCGCGTGTCCTCGATATTCCGCCGTTTCTCGGTGCTGCTCGGCAGCGTCGGATTGGCAGTGTTCCTCGCCTCATGTACGGATCGAAACGTACAGACCATCGCCACGCCTGAAGCCACCGCGCTGACGCCGGGTGGACCGTCGTTCGGCTATTCACCGATCCACGGTTGCAACAACCAGACGGTGATGTGCACTGGTTCCATCGCCACCAATCAGGTGACGATCGAACAGCTGCGCGTCTGCAAGGTCTACCCGACGGGCAGCGGACCGGACGTCCTGATCCAGCTCAATGCGGACTACGTGCAGTTTCCGGATGGCCCGGCGCAGAGCACCTTCACCGTGCAGGCCGGCCAGTGTCTCACCCTTTGGCGCAATGGTGAAGAGACCAACGGGATTCGGAGCACCGACATCATCACCGTGACGGAGCTGCCAGTACCGGGATACACGACGCAGAGCCAGCTCACGACGATCGTTCGTGACCA
>JAQBPV010000277.1 GCA_028287345.1 Gemmatimonadota bacterium | reverse complement strand
GGACTTCGCGTTCCGCAGGCCGTACCGTTCACTTTCATCGAGAGCGACGTCAATGTTCACGCACAGCGTCCACTGCCCGGTTGTCGTCGCGTCACCCGAGTCAAGAGGATCGCGCCACGCCAATCATTTGTGGCTGGCTATCTCACTCGCTTTCGTGGCTGCCCTCTTTACCGCAGCATACTTGTCGGCGACGCGGGCGCGCCGCGATGCGTCCGCGAGTTCCTCCTCGCCCGACGCATCGATCGGCGTCGTGACGAGCCTCGGCATGCGCCGCACGCACAACGGTCGCTATTCGGCCGAGATCATCTCTGCTTCCCCGATTGCGATCGGTTTGGGCGAGACGTGGACGGTCCACATCTCGCGGCGCAGTCACCTTGTCTCGCACGCTTCTGTGAAAGCGCACGTCTGGATGCCCGAGTCAGACGAGCATTCGCCTGCTGCGTCAAAGATCCGCTATGTGGGTGACGGAAACTACAGAATCGACAACGTGCTCTTGACGAGAGCGGGGTGGTGGAACATCGCGCTCGTGATCGATGGCAACAGGGGGACGGACAGCGTTGCGTTCAACGTCATCATTCCGTCCCCGTCCCCGTCGCAGCCAGAGCAGGCGCACATGCTGCCGTAGCAAAGCCCCCTAACGGCCTCGCAGCGACCGCGCGTACTGGCCTGGAGTCTCTCCGTACGTTTGACGGAACACTCGCGTAAAATGTGACTGGTCCGCGAAGCCTGCATCAAGCGCGATCTCCGACAGTGATCGCTTTGCGGCCGCGATGCTGGAGCGCGCCTGTTCAATGCGGCGTTTGCGCACATAGTTGGCGATCGTCATGCCGTTGTAGCGTCGAAATGTCCGCAGCAAGTGGGACGCATGCACTCCCGTCATCGCGGCGAGTTCGTCGACGGACGGAGGTGTGGCGGTGGATGCTTCGATGGCGCTCTCCACTGCGACGAGCCAGCGGGGACGTGTGCGCTCCCCACTCTTCTCGATGCGCGACAGGTCGGTGAGTAGGAGGAGAAGTGCTCCCTCGATCGCCAATTGTGACACCGCGTCGTGTTGTCGCAACTCGGTGCGGATTCGAGTCGCCCACGCGATGGCGGTGTGATTCTTCACCAGCTGGGTCAAGACAGGTAGTGGAGCGCTACCAGCGGCGACTCTCGTCAACCACGCATCAGACACCTGCATGTTCAACCAGCGCCCCGCGTTCCGAAAGAGATGCCCATGCATCTCGTGCGCCGGCGTGAAAAGAAGGGTTTGCGCCGAAAGATCCCGGGAGCGCCCGCGGTTCTCCTCTGTTGCATCACCACTCAGCACAAGCGTGATCAGCGCCGCGTCATGTGCGTGCGGCGCGACGACGGTGCCCAGAGCATACGTGCTCTCGGCGATGGACACACCCTCGTACTTCTGGGCGTGCGCTGGCAGGCCGACGAAATGACCGAGCCGAATCAGGTCGCTCATTTCGTCCAGGGTGTGAGACAGCCAATCAAGGCGAAGCGCGGGCGAGGCGAGGAGGAACGCCGATTCTACCAAAACGCTCTTCGGATACTATAGCCCGTTCGCGTTCACCGCGAAGTTGCGTCAGGTGAGGAAGCAAACTTCTGGCGCTCTATTCGATGAGTGGACAACCCCCTTTCGGAGGAACGGTGTGATGGAGAATGGAAGGCTTGCGATTGGCATGCTGCTGTTTCCCGGGATGACGCAACTGGATCTGGGCGGACCCTATGAAGTCTTCTGCAGAATGCCCAATACGACGGTATCGTTGCTGTCGGTTTCCACTGCGCCGGTGCGAACAGAATGGGGTTTGACGATCGCGCCCGATCGCGCATTCGCGGACGCGGAAGCCCAGGACATTATCTGCGTACCCGGCGGCTGGGGAGTGAATGAGCAACTGGACAATGAAGAGATGCTGGCATTCCTTCGGGCGCATGAGGGTCGCGCGCGGTATCTCACTGCAGTGTGCAGTGGCTCGCTGATCCTCGGTGCGGCGGGACTCTTGAAGGGCTATCGTGCGACGACGCACTGGATGTCCCACCACATGCTGCACTTGCTGGGTGCAAATCCCGTCGAGCAACGTGTGGTCATCGATCGCGATCGCATTACGGGCGGGGGCGTCACCGCGGGGATCGACTTTGGACTGGTCGTCGCCGCAGAACTGTTCGGGCCAGCCGTAGCGCAGGAGATTCAGCT
This sequence comes from Gemmatimonadota bacterium, assembly GCA_028287345.1. Lineage (GTDB taxonomy): Bacteria > Gemmatimonadota > Gemmatimonadetes > Gemmatimonadales > Gemmatimonadaceae > AG11. Next base: position 6,456 of record JAQBPV010000277.1, on the reverse strand, counting down.
GGCCATCGAGTATCATCCGGCGCCCCTGTATGATAGCGGCCTGCCAAGCACGGCCTCCGCAGCTGTTCGTGACGCGGTGTTGTTGCGCGCTCGAGCGTCGCTCGAGGCGCGGGAGCTCGCAGTGCGGAGGGCGGCAGCACGATTGGAGTAATCCTTCGCCCTACATACCGGCACGCACGGAGATGGTTCATCGTGACGTCTCCGATCGTGTATTGGGCGGAGGCGCTTGCGTTGATCGAGCTCATTGCGGTTGCTTGATCGACGATTTGGCGAGGTCGGGCTCGCCTGTTCACCAGTCACATCACCTTCTCGCCCAGGACCTCCCGTACTCGCCGCACGAGCGTGGCGGGAGTGAACGGCTTCGGCAGCAGAGGAAGCCGTTGGGAACGGATCTCCTGAAGGAGCTTGGCGTCGTCCGTGTACCCGGACATGAAGAGTACGGGGGCCTTCGGGCGCGTGCGCTTGAACTCCTCTGCCAATAGTCGGCCGCTGATGCCAGGCATCACCATGTCGGTGAGGAGAAGGTCGATCTTCGGCTCCGATGTCTTCGAGACCAGCAGGGCATCCAGACTTGATACTGGAGCGATGACGGTGAAGCCGGACCGCTCGAGGATGTCGGTGATCGCCGCGCGCACCGCCGGCGAGTCTTCGGCGAGCAGCACGGTTTCCGTGCCGCCGAGTGGCACCAGTGCGTCGACGGTTGTCTCCTTCGCGCTGCCCTCCGTGATGGCTGCCGGGAGGTAGATGTGAAAGCTGGTCCCGAGATTCGGCACGCTGTCGATATAGATGAATCCACCGCACTGTTTGACGATGCCGTATAAGGTGGACTGTACGCGATGCGGTTTGGCGTCGAGTGCCGACCTTGGCAGCGAGGTGCGCGTATCTCGGCGAGCAGGGCCGCATGGCGTATAGCACCAAAGTGCGATTGTAGGCGACGCCCCGCGAGCACACCCTTCGTGTCGGTGATTTGACCACTCTCCCGTGCCGGAGGTGATCATGCAGCAGACACAGGAGCTGTCGGGATTGGCCGCCGATTTTCTATCAGGCGGCGGCGAGATGGGCCGTCGCCTCCGGTCGCACGACTGGAGTGCGACCCCATTGGGCCGCCCCGACAGCTGGGCCGTGAGCCTGCAGGCTGCCGTCAAGCTGCTCCTCGCCGCGCGCTCGCCCATCGCCGTTGGATGGGGGCCGGATCTACTCATGCTGCACAACGATGCCTATACCGGCGTGACGTCCGCGACAGGGCCGAGCCGCGTGGGCCTTCCCTTTCGACAGCTCTCGCCCGAGCTGTGGCAGCGCGTCGGGCCGCTCGTCGAGCGTGCCATGCAGAATGGTGAAACCGCCCTCCTGGAAAACCAGCTGTTCTGCATGTACCGCAATGGCTACGCGGAGGAGACGTATCTCAGCTTCTGCTGCAATCCGATGGCCGACCGTGGCGCAGGCGTCCAGGGCGTGATGGTGATGATCACGGAGACGACCGAGCAGGTGATCGGTGCACGACGCACGGCGGCGCTGCGCGATATCTCCGGCGCGGGCGCAGCGGCCCACTCGGTGGAGGACGCCTGCCGGCAAGCCCTCGACGCCATATCACGTCACTCCACAGACATTCCATTCGCGCTCCTGTATGTGCGCGACTCGACTCACGAAGATGTGCGCCTGGTCGCCGCGTCTGCGCTCGCCGCGGGGACGCCGGCCAGTCCTCACGTTCTGGCGTTCGACGCCGGAGCGGTGAGTTGGCCCATTGCCGCCGCACTCGAGAACAACCGCACCGTCGTCGTCGATGACTTGCCCACGCGCTTCGAGGCCCTTCCCGCCGGCAACTGGCCATTGGCGCCGCGATGCGCCGTGATCGTTCCCCTCACGACGCCGGGACGCAATCGACCCGATGGGGTCCTCATCGTGGGGGTGAGTGCGCGTCACGAATGCGATGCGTCGTACCTTGACTTCGTCGACCTGGTCGCCAGTCACGTGACCGCGGCCATGACCGGCGGGCGCCTGCGCGAGGGCGATGCGAAGCGACGCGCACGCTTGCGGGCGCTGAAGGCCAGGTTCGCCGGGGTGATGGAGGAGCGCACGCGGCTCGCGCGCGAGATCCATGACACGCTGCTGCAAGGCGTGACGGGCATCGCGCTGCAATTGCGTGCCGCGCTCCCGCACCTGCAAGCGTCGTCCGAGGAGCAGATCGTCGCGCTCGAGCAGATCGCGGCCCTCGCCGAAAAGACGAGCCGCGACGCTCGGAAGGTCGTCTGGGACATGCGGCCGAATGCATTGAACGAACATGAATTCGCGCGAGCCGTGGAGAGCGCGGCACGTCAGACGATGGCCGGAACGGAGTTCGTCCTTCGGGTCCTCGCGAAGGGACGCGCGCGCCGGGTGCACGCGGATGCGCAGGCGGTGGTGCTGCGCATCGTGCAGGAAGCCGTCGCCAATGTCGTGCGCCACGCCTCGGCCACGACGATCACGGTGACCATCTCGTTCGGCGCGCGTCAACTGCGCGCTGCCATCACCGACGACGGCCGCGGCTTCGCGGTCGAGCCGGATTTCCATTCGTACACCGGCCACTGGGGACTGGTGGGCATGGTGGAGCGCGCCGAACAGCTTGGCGGCTCGTTGCGCGTGCGCAGTGCTCCCGGCGAAGGAACTACCGTGACGCTGAACCTGCCACTTCGGCCATCACGCGCGTTGCAGTCACCCACCGTGTCCTGAGCGCGGACGCCGCAGCGGCTCAGTCGTCGTCGAGGTGAATGATGCCGCGCTGCAAGCCGAGCGTGACGGCCCCGGTACGGTCGCTCACGCCCAGCTTGCTCATGATGCGCTTGAGGTGGGCCTTGACCGTTTCGTCCGTGCGCCCGATGACGCGCGCGATCTCGCGATTACTCAGCCCCTTGGCCGTCAGGCGGAGTACCTCGACCTCGCGTGACGTCAGGTCGATGCGCGGCGTAAATTCCGCAATGCGACTGGCGACGCTGGGCGGGATGACGCGTCGGCCGGCTGCCGCGGTACGGACCGCGCCGACGACGTCGGCGCCGACCATGTCCTTGATGAGGTAGCCGCACGCGCCAGCGTCGAGGGCGCGGTAGATGTCGGCGTCTCCCTCGTAGCTCGTGAGCGCAACGACGCGAGCCGCGGGGTGCGCGGCGATGATCGCGCGCGTCGCTGCCACGCCGTCGAGTCGCGGCATCCGGAGATCCATGAGGACCACGTCGGGGGAAAACTCCTCGTACCTGGCGACGGCCTGCTCGCCATCGCCCGCCTCGGCGACGATGCACATGTCCGGCTGGTTCCCGACGGTCGCGCTGATTCCCGTGCGAACCACGGGATGGTCGTCGGCGGTGAGGACGCGAATGGTCATGGTGTCGGGCCTCGGCCCCGTTGGCTGTTCGGCAAGAGCTCGTCCTGGCTGTCTGGACATCATTCTCACGCCGCCATCGCCGATTGGATTGCGTCGAACAGGTCGTCGTCGGTGAATGGCTTGCGGAGGCACGGTATGGGTCCGGCCTGCCGAATCAGCGTGATCGTGTTCAGGTCATCGCGCCCCGTCATGATCACCGCGGGCAGGCCGCCGCCTTCAACAGCCAAGCGCTGCACCAGGGCTACGCCCGTGATGCCCGGGAGGTTGATGTCCGCGACCAGGCAATCGACATCGCCGCCGAGCCCCGCCTGGAGGAACTCCTCGGCCGAGGCGAATGAGCGCACCTTGTATCCGGCGGAGCGCAGCAGCTGCTCCAATGCCGTTCGCACTCCTTGGTCATCCTCGACGATCGCGATCGTAGTGAGCCGGGTAGCCATGACAAGGATTTTACGCGCCCGTCATGCACTGCGGCCATGCTACCTTGGTACGACACGCTCGACGAGTCGCACCAGCTCGGCGACCGAATCCACGCCAAGCTTCTTCATGACGCGGCCGCGGTGCTGCTTGATCGTCTGCTCCGCCGTGCCGAGTTCCGCGGCGATCTGCTTGTTCATGCGCCCCGTCGCGACGAGGGCCAGCACTTCCCGTTCGCGCGGCGTTAGCTGCTTCAGGCGATGGCGAAGCCCCGCGACCTCGGCACGCTCGCGTCTCGCGGCGCCGTCGCGCTCGAGCGCCTGGTGCAGCGCCGTAATCAGGTCCTCTTCTCGAAACGGCTTCGTCAGGAATTCCAGCGCGCCGGCCTTCATCGCGCGCACGCTCATCGGGATGGTGCCGTGACCGGTAATGATGATGATGGGAATGTGATCGTCCGCGGCGTCCAGCTCGCGGATGAGATCCAACCCACTCGCGTCGGGGAGGTGGACGTCGAGCACGAGACACGCCGGATCGTCGGGACGTTGGAAGCCCAGAAACTCGGCGGCCGACGCGAAGGTCGCGCAGCGCAGGCCCACCGACCTGATGAGGCTGCGCAACGCCTCCCGCACCGACAGGTCGTCATCGAGGACGAAGACGATCGGTCCGGACACTTCCATGTCCCCTTGCTGGTCCGAGTGCATCAGGTGCTCGCCGGCCCCGCCGGAAGCGACACACGCATGGTGACGCCAGGACCTTCGTTCGGGTTGGCCGAGATGCGTCCGCCGTGCAGCTCGACGATCGACCGGCTGACGGCCAACCCGATGGGCGCCGAATGCAGCACGCGCGTGACGAGCACGGCGAGCGCGACACCGGCCAGGGCAACCCCATAGCTGGCGAACCACGGTGGCTGGCGAGTCCAAACGCGGCGCAACTCCATGGCCGTCCTCGAGTGGGCGATTCCGGTGTGTCTCGTGCCGAGGCTCCGAGACTGCCTCGGAATTCCGAGGTGCGCAAGCCCGCGCTGGCGCACTCGGTGCCCCGACGGCACTCCTCGAGTTCAGACTGGCACCCCCGCGGCCATCTCGCGGCCCGCTCGACGCATCGCCACGATCGCCAGCGCGGCCACATCGCGATCGCCGTCGTTGCAACCGCTTCGAGCAGCGAATCGTGCACGATGTCCGCCATGGGCATGAGTACGGCAGCGCTGTCCGCCGCCGTCAGTGCGAGCCGCACATCCTTGAGCAACAGCGAAAGCCGGAAGCCCGGCGGGTCGTAGTGCTCCTTCGCGATCAGCGCGCCGTACGTCTGTATGCCGGTGCCGTGAACACGCGATTCGTCAGCACGTCGAGCAGGTCGGCTGGCGCCACGTCGTTGCGCCACGCCATTGCCGACGCCTCCGCCATGGGTTCCACCGCCGCACCGATCATGAAGTTGCCGGCCAGCTTGACGACGTTCGCGCGCTCCGGCTGGGTTCCCATTCGCCAGATCCGCTCACCGATCAGGTGGAGGAGCGGGCGGTTGCATCGCTGCCGCAGGAAGCGCCACTCGTGGCCAGTACCGGTCGCTACCCCCGCCATGTGACGATCTTGACTGCACGAAATATTCTGCAAGCTTCCTTCAGGCTCAGGCGCTGTGCCGGACCTTGATGCGGGGAGGCTGCCACCATGAACGAAGAGATACGGAAAAGCGGAATCGACGTCGTCGGTGACATGACGTGGGGCACGCATTGCTGCGTCTTCTACGACACGAAGGACGATCTCCTCGAAACATTGGTCTCCTATTTCAGCGCTGGCCTCCAGAGCAACGAATTCTGCCAGTGGGTAGTGACGCCGTTGCTCACGCAGGCGGACGCATGGCAAGCCCTGAAACGTGCCGTTCCCGACTTCGATCGGTACGTGGCTGACGGCAGCATAGAGATCGTCGCGGCGCGCGACTGGTATCTCCACGATGGCAAGTTCGATCTCGAGAGGGTGCTTGCCGGCTGGAATGAGACGCTCGCGCGCGCGTTGGCGAGAGGCTACGCCGGCGCACGAGTCACCGGTGATACCGTGTGGCTCGAGAAGGGCGACTGGAGGGACTTCTGTCAATACGAAGAGTCGATCAACCTGTCCTTCGCGAATCAGCGCATGGCGGCGTTGTGCACGTATCCGATTGGCGCGTGCGGTGCTGACGAGATCCTGGACGTAGTGCGCACGCATCAATTCGCGGTGACAAAGCGACACGGCAGCTGGGAAGTCATCGAGACGGCGGGATACAAGCAGGCGAAAACCGAGATCAAGCGCCTGAATGATGACCTCGAACGGCGTGTCGCAGATCGGACCAGGGAACTGACGGCGCTCAACAGCCAACTGTTGGAGGAAGCCGTCGAACGTCAGCGCGCGGAGGAAGCCCTGCGCCGGAGCGAAGCTTCGCTGATCGACGCGCAGCAGATCAGCCACACCGGAAGTTGGCGCTGGAACACGGGTACTGGCGAGATCTCCTGGTCTCCAGAACTCCGGCGTATTCTTGCCGTGGATCCGGAGGCGCCGCCGCCAACGGTGGCGGCATATATCGACATGGTGCACGCCGATGATCGTCCCGCATTTCAGGACGTGCTTGACCGCACCGTGCGCGGCCGCCGGAGCTTCCAACATGAGTATCGCATGGTGCTGCACGATGGCTCGGTCAAGCACCTCTATGCAGCGGGACGT
>JAQBPV010000257.1 GCA_028287345.1 Gemmatimonadota bacterium | reverse complement strand
TCGTCGCATGGGGAACGCTGGGCGTGCTCGTCGCGGGACTGTTTCCGGGAGCGCTCGGGACTTTCATCGCCGTCGCGCTCTACACGACGCTTCCGCTCCTCGCATACGTGCGCTGGCGCGGCTGGCCGTTCTATCCAGGCAAGGGCTTCCGGCTGTTCGTCGTCCGGCCCTTCTGGTACGCGCAGCTCATGTTGCCGCTCGTGGCATCTGCGGGACTACTCGGACTCATCGCTGGCGCGCCCTTCGGCCACGCGCTGACAGTGGGACGGATTGTCGCAGCTGTTGCGCTCGCGTTCGTCATCATCATGCTCAGCGCGGGCTATTTCGGCTCGGCGCACCTTGTCGTTCGCCGCGTGGACGTCAACGTTCCGGGGCTCGCTGCCGAGTTCGAGGGTCTGCGCATCGCCCAGCTCTCCGATCTTCACGTCGGCCCACACACCTCGCGGCGCTTCCTGGGCCGAGTGGTGAGTGCGACGACCGAGCTCGAGCCGGACATGATCGCCGTGACCGGTGACTTGATCGACGATCGTGCCGAGGACGTCGCGTCGTACGCGCGTGCGCTGGGTTCGCTGACTGCGCCGCTCGGCGTCTACATGATTCCGGGTAATCACGACGTCTATGCCGGCTGGGACGACGTCGAGCGCAACTTGCTCGAAGCGAAGCTCGGCACGGTGCTCGTGAACGACATGCGCATCATCCGTCGTGGCGACGCGATGCTCGCACTCGTCGGCACCGGCGATCCGGCCGGGCGCGCACGCACTGCGCCCGACGTCGAGCGTGCGCTGGCGAGTGTGCCCGAAGGTGCGACGGTGATTGCATTCGCGCACAATCCAGCGCTGTGGCCGTCGCTCGCGAAACGAGGCGTCGCGCTGACGCTCAGCGGTCACACGCACTGGGGCCAGTTCGCGCTGCCGAAGCTCGGTTGGAGCCTGGCATCGCCGTTTCTCGATCATGCGATGGGCGCGCACATCGATCAGGACGCGCTGCTCTACATCAGCCCGGGTACGGGCTATTGGGGCATTCCGTTCCGTCTTGGCGCCAGCCCCGAGATCACGTTGGTGACGTTGCGTGGTGCGTCGGAAGCGGCGGCGCACGTGCATCGGGCGCGCGTAGCTTAATTTTTCGCGATGTATGCGCGCCTAAGCTCGGCAACCACACCGTCCGGCACTTAACGGCGCCGAAAAAAAACGCTAGGTCGCGGCTAGGACAGCGTCTTGCGTATGCTACCGTACAGAGCGCCGCTCTAGAGGCGGCGCCGGTCATGGGCCACGTCCCAGGCCGTTCGCGATGTGATCGTGTCCCCCTCCGATCACATCACGCTCAGACAACCGTTGAATAGCCACCGCGACTCGCGCGTTTTGCGCCAGTCGTGGCCACATGTTGCACGTCAACAGGAGTTCGATGAAAAGTTTCATGGTAAGGCGCCTCGCACGAGCGCTTCCAGCTCGCGCGCACATCGCGTGGGTCGTGGTCGCGATTGCGTCAGTCGGACTGTTTGCCACAGCGTGCGACGTTCACGGAATCAGCAGCGGCGCTAACGGCGCGCTGTCGACGATCACGGTATCCCCGAATCCGCAGTCACTCCTCGTGAACGGAACGCAGCAGTTCACGGCAGTCGGCGCGGACGCATCAGGCAATGCCGTCGCGATTACGCCGGTGTGGTCCATCGTCACTGGCGGCGGTACGATCACCACGTCGGGCATGTTCACGGCTGGCACGCTGCCAGGCACGTATACCAATACGATCAAGGCAACGAGCGGCGGCATCTCCGGCACGGCGACGCTTACCGTCACCATCGGTCCTCTCGCAACCATCACCGTCACTCCGAATCCAGCAACGCTGGTTGTCGGCGCAACCCAGCAGTTCACGGCAGTGGGCAAGGACGCGAGTGGCAACGTCGTCGCGATCACGCCCACATGGGCAGTTGTCGCCTCAGGCGGAACCGTCAGCGCGGCTGGCCTCTTCACTGCGGGCAACACGGTCGGCACGTTCGCGAACACCGTCACGGCAACGAGCGGCGCCATCACCGGCACTGCGACTGTCATCGTGACCGGCGGACCTGCCGCCACTATCGTCGTGACACCGAATCCCGTCGCGCTCAATCCGGCCGCAACGCAGACCTTCACTGCAGTCGCGAAGGACGCGAGCGGTAACGTCGTCGCAATCACGCCTGTCTGGTCGGTCGTGAACGGCGGCGGTGCCATCGACGCAGCGACCGGCCTGTTTACGGCGGGCGCAACTCCCGGCTCGTACGCCAACACCGTCAAGGCAACGAGTGGCGCCATCTCCGGCACGGCGACCGTCACGGTCAACGCTCCGGCATCGGGACTCGCCACCATAGTCGTCACGCCGAACCCGGCGAATCTCTTTGTGAACGCCGCGCAGCAATTCACGGCAGTCGGCAAGGATGCCAATGGCAACAACGTCGCGATCACGCCCGTGTGGTCGGTCGTGAACGGCGGCGGCACCATCAACGCGACCGGTCTGTTCACCGCGGGTGCGGCGACGGGAACGTTCGCCAACACTGTGCGCGCCACCAGCGGAGCTATCGTCGGCAGCGCAACCGTCATCGTGAGCGCCGTCGCTCCGGTACTCACGACGATCACCGTCACACCCAATCCAGCGAATGTCACCGCCAATAACACGCAGCAATTCACGGCGGTGGGCAGGGATGCCAATGGGAACGTCATGGCGATCACACCAGTATGGACGGCGACGAACGGCGGCGGCACCATCAACGCCGTTACCGGCGTGTTCACCGCTGGCCTGGTAGCTGGAACGTTCACCAACACTGTCAGGGCAACGAGCGGCGTCGTCTTTGGCACCGCGACGGTGGTCGTCACGGCCCTCGTTCCGCAACCGGTCGTGAATCTCGGCTCGGCCGCGCCGAACGGCATCATGGCCGGCACCGCGTTCACGTGCGTCGCCCTCGGCGTCATCAACGCCGACATCAGCATCAGCCCGGGCAGCACTGTAACAGGCTTCCCACCCTGCGTTATCACCGGCGTGCAGCATCTCGCCGACGCCGTTGCGGCGCAGGCGCAGATCGACCTGACGGCCGCGTATAACGTGCTCGCCGGACTGCCCTGCTCGCCGTCCAATGCGATCGTCGCCAACCTCGGCGGAACGACCAAGCCGGCTGGCGTCTACTGCACGGCGAGCGGCATCGGCGTCACAGGCACGCTCACGCTCGATGGCGGTGGAGATCCGAACTCGGTGTTCGTATTCCAGGCCGGCACGTCGCTGACCACCGCAGGCAGCATCGTCCTCATCAATGGTGCATCTGCCAAGAACGTCTACTGGCAGGTCGGCAGCTCGGCGACCATCGGCACGGGGTCGCAGTGGCAGGGGAACATCCTTGCCCTCACGAGCATCACGCTCGTCGACAACGCCAACCTGATCGGACGTGCCCTCGCACGAAATGGTGCGGTCACGCTCGGCACCAACAACGTCATCACCCTGCCATAACGCCGGCGAGTGCTGGAGCCGGACGACCGTCCGGCTCCAGCCTAGCCTTGGCCACGCATTCTAATGGAGATTCACATGTTGTTCAGAGTTATTACGGTTGGAGTGGCGGCGCTCGCGCTGGCCGTTCCCGCTGCTGCGCAGGAACGCGGCACGATGGAGTTCGGCGCCTTCGGGAGCGCCGCGACCTTCGACAACGCGCTGAGCCTCAAGACGGGCTACGGCGGTGGCGGGCGCATCGGCATGTTCCTCGATCCACGCTGGCTCGTGGAATTCGAGAAGGCCGAGATGCGCGCCACTCGACCCACTGGGCTCAAGGACGTCAACGTCGGCATCCTCGCCAGCCGCTTGATCTTCGTGCCCGTGACATCGGGCGCCCTTTCCTTCCTTGTCGGCGGCGGAGCCGGCATCTCCACGGAGACGAACTTCCTCCACAGCTACGGCGTGGATGCACTCGTCGGCGCGAAGCTCGCGCTCACCGACAACGCGTCGCTTCGCGTCGACGGCACGTGGGACTGGCTCGCGAACGAAGACTGGAAGGCGTACAAGAGCGTGCGCGTCGGCATCAGCGTCTATCGTCATCCGAATCGCTCGGTCCAGCGCGTGACCGTCGCCGGACCAGCACCGATGATGATGAACCACGAGGATTCCGTCAGCGCATCGGAGACGCGTCGTCTGCGCGAGCGTGACAATGCACTCCGCACGCTGCGCGACTCCCTGCGCAACGCACCGGTGCGCACCAGCGCGATGACGTCGCCTGCGACACTCGCGACGATGCAGGCGAGAATTCACTTCGCCTTCGACAAGTCCGCGCTGACTGACTCGGCGACGCGCATCCTCAACGAGAAGGTCGAGGTCTTCCGCGCCAACCCGGCCATGACGATCGCCATCATGGGTTTTACGGACGTCAAGGGTACGGATGCCTACAACATGGCGCTCGGCGAGCGACGGGCGCAGGCCGCGAAGGACTACATCGTCGGTCACGGCATCGACGCGGGCCGAGTGATCATCGACTCGAAGGGTGAGCGTGAGCAGGTCGAGAGCACGGACGCCGCCAATCGTCGCGCGGTGTTTCAGCTCCTCATCACGCCGGACGTCGTGAAGGAGTAACACTGGTCACACTACCGCGCGGGCGTCATCTTTGCCGATGATCGCCCGTGTGGTCGCGTGGCCTCTCCACCAATACTGAACGATGCCGCAGCATTCAGCCGTTCTCATGACGGCGCCGCATGCGCCGCTCGTCGTCCGGGAGTTTCCGTCGCCCAGGCTCGAGCCGGGCGCTGCGCTGCTGCGCACTCTCTATTCCGAAGTGTGCGGCACCGACGTGCACCTGCATCACGGCAAGCTGGATGTGCCGTTCCCGATCATTCCAGGTCATGTGTCGGTCGGTGTCGTCGAAGCCAGTGGTGGTCAACTGCGCGACATCTACGGCGACGTGATACGCGAAGGCGACACCGTCACGTTCCTCGACGTACACGAGACCTGCAACAACTGCTATCAGTGTCTCGTTGCGCGTCAGCCGACGCGCTGTCCGGCGCGGAAGGTGTACGGCATCACGTACAGTGCGAATGATGGACTGCTCGGCGGATGGTCTGAAGCGATCTGGATGAAGCCTGGTGTGAAGATGATCAAGATTCCGCCTGCGTTGTCGCCGGAGACGTTCATCGGGGGCGGATGTGGTCTGGTGACTGCGCTCCACGCTGTGGACATGGCCGGAGTGCGGCTCGGCGAGTCGGTGGCGG
>JAQBPV010000228.1 GCA_028287345.1 Gemmatimonadota bacterium | reverse complement strand
CGACTTTTCTCCACTTCAGTCCGCACTCGGCATTGCGGGCGCGGTGCTTCTTGGCGCTGGCGTCTTTTTGCCATTCATCACCGCGCCGACGGTCGGGGATATCCCGGCGCTGTGGATGGGGAACGGCGGACTGCTGCTCGTCCTCGCGGTGGTGGCGCTCGTGTTGTGTCTCGCGCGCGCCTACGACGCGGTCGCCCTCATCGGCGTCGGGTCGCTCTTCACACTCGGCATGGCATTCCTGCGCCTGGAGGTTGGCCTGGCGCGAATGATCAGCGCAGTCGCAGGCGACGTCGATCTCGGGCTCCAGCGAGTCGTCGAGGAATCGGGGACGTACGTCAGCGTGCGATGGGGAACGTTCGTTCTCGTCGCTGGCGGTCTGTTGCTGTGCGCGTCGAGCCGATGGATTTCTCGACGATTGGGCGCTCGTACTGCGCCGCCGGCGAAGGTTCGCCCCGCGACCGTTGGCGCCATCGTTGTGCTGGGTGCGCTGGTTCTGTTCCTCGTGCCCCCCACCGTGCGCGACGCGCGGAGCATCGAGCGTCAACGCGGCCAAGCGGTCGCTCGCGCCGCCGCCCAGCGCGCCGGGTTGGACGCAGTGCCCGTGTATACGCCGAGCGATACGACGGAGCGGATGCTCCGTGTCGCCGCGCGCGAGGTGCGGCGCATCGCCGAGCTCGAGATGAAGTTCTACGAGGCCAACAAGGCATTCGCACTGCGACCGCAATTGCTGCCCGGTTTTACGGAAGTGCCGCGCATGTACTACTACATCACGCCGGACACTGGGCTGTGCTGCCGGCAGAGCAGTGGACCGCGTATCGAGATCGCCGTCTACACGCCGGACGCCGGCGCCACGTGCAAGCCGCAGGAGCGTGGCGCCATGTACAACTCGATTGCGCCGGGCACCGGTGACTTCGACATCTCATGCCAGCGCGATGTGAGGGCGCTCGCACAGTCGGATGTCCTGCCGCCGTTGGCATTCGATCGCTTCTTCCGGCGGTAATTGGCATAGGGAGTGCCCTGACGTGTGTGTCACTGTAGGCAACAGCCAGACACATTCACGGAGTCCCATGCGCGCCAAGACCTCGGTCGTTCTCCTCATTGCTCTCGTGGCCCAGGTCGCCACGGCACAAAGCGCGATCGCGCCTGTGGGAGTTACCACGTCGAGCATTGCGGTCGCCGACACCACACCTCGTCGGGCGAAGGCCGTCGAGGTCAGCGACGCCTACGAGTTGCGTCTTCGCATTCATCGGTATGCGTCGTACACGATGCTGCCGCTGTTCGCCGTTCAGTCGATAGCGGGCAATCAACTCTTTCAGGCCGACAAGTCGGGTGCTGAGGCGCCTGGTTGGGCCAAGTCGGTACACAGCGCGGGCGCCGCGGGACTTGGTGCGCTGTTCACGCTCAATACGGTCACCGGCGTGTGGAACCTTTGGGAGTCTCGCTCGAACGAAGTTGGCCGCACGAAGCGACTGCTCCATTCCGCCCTGCTGCTGGGCTCCGACGCGGGATTCACGTGGGCGGGGATCAAACTCGCCAGTGATGCGAAGCACGACTCCGGCGCGCGCGACGAGCATAAGAACGTCGCCTACTACTCGATGGGTGCAGCCGCCATTGGTTACGGAATCATGTACTTCGGCCAGCACTAGAGCATCGGACCCACAGCGGTGGAAACGGGTAGTAATGATGTCGCTTGGCGATTTGGACCCTCTTCGAACTCGAGCCTCACTGTGACTGATATTTCTCGGAAGGAAACGACCGCCGGCGTGGACTGCGGTGGGTGTTCGCTGCACGATGCGTTGAATGCTCCCGCCGCCATCGAGCGACGTGAGTTCCTGCGCGCGGGAGCGCTGGCGTTGGCGTCGCTCGGCCTGCTCGGACTCGGCGCACGCTCGGCCGATGCGATGGAAGTCCGCGAGGTGAGCCCGCTCTCGCCGACGCACACCGATGGCCGCGCGGAGAAGCGCTATCCCATTCCAGCGGTCGATGGCGCGTCGATCGACAAGGACAACGACGTCATCGTCGCCCGCGCGGCAGGAAAGGTCTACGCTTTCGCGCTGAGCTGCCCGCACCAGAACACGGCGCTTCGCTGGAATGCCGACGAGAAGTTGTTCACCTGCCCGAAGCACAAGTCGCACTATCGCGCCGACGGGTCATTCATCGACGGTCGTTCGACACGCGACATGGACCGCCTCGCCGTGCGCAAGGACGGACAGACGCTCGTCGTCGATGTGGATACGCTCTACCAGCAGGACCTCAATGCGGCGCAGTGGGCCGCGGCCTTCATCACGGGATGAATCGAATGTCGGAGCAGTTGCCAGTGGCGGCGTGCGAGAGCTGCGTCAGCCGTCGTGATTTTCTGGGAAGGGTCGCCATCGTTGCGGGCGCGATCATCGCCGCCGGGTGTGGCGCCGCGGGTGACCTCACTGGCGTTGGAAGTGGCCCGCTTCCGGGCGGCTCCGTCACGATCAAGATCGCCGACTATGCGGGCCTCGCGACCATCGGGCAGCCGGTGGAGGTTCGGACGTCGACGGGGGGATCGTTGGGCGTCGCCGCCGTGCGAACGAGCGCGAGCAGCTTCATCGCCCTCGGCATGGCGTGCACGCACGAAGGCACGAAGGTCAACATTCAGGGCCAGATCTTCAACTGTCCCAACCACGGCGCGCGATTCTCGAGCACTGGTGCAGTGACCAACGGTCCCGCCAACCGCGCGCTCGCGCAGCGGACCGTCGCCTTCGACCAGACGCTCCAGACGCTGACGATTTCGTAGGCCGGGAAGCGAGCTCTTGACTTGGTATCACTGGCATATCATAGTGATATCACCTCAACGGAGCCCTTCCCGACCATGTTGCGCGAAATCCAATACAAAGCGACCGCTGGCATCCCCACGATTTTCCTGCTGATCATCGTCGCGCTGATAGCATTTGGCGCGGCGCCCTACTTCATCAGCCACAACAATCCGCTCGGCGTCATTCCGAGCGTGATCGTATTGATCCTCGTCTTCGCGAGCCTGCCTGGCTTCTTCGTGGTCAACCCGGGTGAAGCCAAGGCGTTGCAGCTCTTCGGCGAGTACAAGGGCACCGTACGGACGCAGGGCGTCTGGTTCGCGAGTCCCTTCCTGAGCAAGAAGACGATCTCGCTGCGCATCCGGAATTTCGAGACGACCAAGCTCAAGGTGAATGACAGCCGCGCGAATCCCATCGAGATCGCGGCCATTGTCGTCTGGAAGGTCATCGACACGGCCGAGGCGCTGTTCGAGGTCGACAACTATTCAACGTACGTTGCAGTACAGAGTGAGTCGGCAGTGCGCGCGGTGGCGCAGTCGTATCCGTACGACTCGCACTCCGACGGCGAGGAAGCATTGTCGACGCACACGGCGGAGGTGTCGCTCTCACTGCAGAAGGCCATCCAGGATCGGCTCGCCAAGGCGGGAGTCGAGGTCATCGAGGCGCGCATCTCCCACCTCGCCTACTCGCCGGAGATCGCGCAGGCGATGTTGCAGCGCCAGCAGGCCGGTGCGATCATCGCGGCGCGGACCAAGATCGTGGAGGGCGCGGTCGGCATGGTCGAGACCGCGCTGCAGATGCTTTCCGACAAGGGAGTCGTGCACCTCGACGAGGAGCGCAAGGCGCAGATGGTGAGCAACCTGCTCGTCGTGCTGTGCTCGGAGCGTTCGGCATCGCCGGTCGTGAACGCCGGCTCGATCTTCGGTTAGCGCGACACGTGACAGAACGTAAGCCCTTTCTTCTTCGCATCGACCGCACGCTTCTTGACGCGGTGCAGAGATGGGGGAACGATGACTTGCGCTCCCTCAACGCGCAGATAGAGTATTTGTTGCGCGATGCGTTGAAGCGGGCTGGCCGGCTGCCGAAGAAGCCGCCAGACGAGGAGGGGAACTGATTTCGCTACGGAGTGATATCCCGTTCATGACCAAACGCGAGAAGATAGTTTCTGCGATCAGGTCGGTCGAAGCAAGCCGCGATATCGCGGCTGACTCCACGGCGAAGCGTGCGCCGCAACGCTATACGCCGAGTGGCGCGCCTTCGCACGACAACCAGGGCGCTCTCGAGCACGCGAAGGCGATCTGCGCACTGTTGTTCGGCGCCGCGGGCACGCGCGCATTTCCCATTCGCTACTGGGATGGCTCGCTCGAAGCGGCGACGGGCGACGCGCTGCCCTTTACCTTCGTGATCGAGCGGCCCGGCGCACTGCGACGCATGCTGCTTCCGCCGAACGAGCTCTCCATCATCGAAGCGGCGCTCTCGGGTGACGTCGAGATCGAAGGCGACATGGAGCAGGCGATGTGGATGGGCGACGGCATCAACGAGCGCCTGCGATCTCCACGTACACTGTTCGCCCTGGTACGTCACCTGCTCGCGCTGCCGCGAGAAGAGGACGGCGCGAACGTGCGCGAGCTGCGCGCCGAGCATACGGTGGGCAGGGCGGGCGACGTCCACGCTCCGGAGCGCGATCGCGCCGCCATTCGCTATCACTACGACGTTGGCAACGACTTCTATTCGCTCTGGCTCGACGAGCGGATGGTCTACTCGTGCGCCTACTTCGCCGACGGCCGCGACGCGGAAGAGGAGCTCGAGTCCGCACAGCTCGCGAAGCTGGATCTCATCTGCCGCAAGCTTCGGTTGAAGCCCGGTGAGCGAATGCTCGACGTGGGCTGCGGGTGGGGCGCGCTCATCATGCATGCCGCCAAGCACTATGGAGTGAAGGCGTTGGGCATCACGCTCAGCGACGCACAAGCCCAACTCGCACGCGAGCGCATCTCGGCGCAGGGCCTCGCGGACGCATGCACGGTGGAGATTCGCGATTACCGGCATCTCCAGGATCACGCACAGTTCGACAAGATCTCGAGCGTGGGTATGGTGGAGCACGTGGGTGTCGAGAACCTGCCGATGTACTTTGCCGCGCTGCATCGCGCACTGCGTCCGGGCGGATTGCTGCTCAATCACGGCATCGTGAGCGTGGCTTCTGCTCGACCGAAGGGGAAATTCGATTGGTTGGAGCGTCGGGTCTGGAAGCGTGACGCGTTCCTCGACCAGTACGTGTTCCCCGACGGACGCCTGGGTCCGTTGAGCGCGGTAATCGCGGGAGCGGAGCTGGTGGGATTCGAGACGCGCGACGTCGAGAGTCTGCGTGAGCACTATGCGTTGACGTTGCGCGCCTGGCTCAAGCGCCTTGCGCGGCATGCCGAGTTGGCGACGTCGCTCACTGATGCACGCACATATCGCACATGGCGGCTCTACATGGCTGGGTCGGCATATGGATTTTCATCCGGACGATTGAACGTGGTTCAATCACTCTTCGCGAAACAGGAGAGCGACGGGACGTCGAACCTTCCGCTGCGTCGCGTGCATATGATCGAGCCGCGTAACTAGGCGATCGGGCGCGCCCTACTGGTCACTACTCTTGGCCTGTCGAGATGCCGAGACCTTGACTCGCACCAACTGGTCCGGGACGCGGACACAAACTGACTTGACGGAATTGAACGGAAACTGCTGAGCGCGACACTCCGCGTCGCGCGAGCGGTTTCCGTTTATTGTCCGTCCAGTTTTCGTTTGTGTCCGCGTATCAAACAGTTAGTGCCAGTGTTGGTGAGGAGGTGCACGATAGAGCACGAGAGTGCTTGACATAGGGGTGGGGGGTATATAACCTCCATCCATGTTCATGTCTTCCGAAATCATCGCGCTCACGGCTGGCTTAGCCGCCATCGGCTGGGTGAACTGGTATTTCTTCCTCGCCGGTCGCAGGCCCGAAGAGGCGCATCACGTCCCCATCGCCAGTGACGCCCCTGACGCCAGCATCAGCATACCCGTTACCGGTATGACCTGCGCTGCCTGCCAGGCACGAGTGCAGCGACAGCTACAGAAGCGCGCGGGTGTCGTCGATGCCGGTGTCAATCTCATGATGGAGAACGCCACCGTCACCTATCGGCCGGATGTCGTCACGCCGACGCAACTCGTCGAGACCATCCGCGAGACCGGTTACGGCGCCGAGTTGGCCCCGGAGGACCAGCACGCACTCGAGCAGCAGGCGGCGCACGACCACATGCAGCACGGCGAGTTCGAGGACATCCGCAACAAGGCCATCGTCAGCGGCATCATCGGCGCCGCCATGATGCTGATCGGCATGCCGGGGATGGGTGCCGCACACATGGCGCGGCCGATGTCGCTCGTGATGATGCTCACCACGCTCTTCGTGATGGCATGGGCTGGCCGACACTTCTACCACCACGCATGGACCGCCTTCCGCCACCACTCGGCGGACATGAACACGCTCATCGCGGTGGGCACTGGCTCGGCGTTTCTGTATTCGGTGGCCGCGACACTCGCGCCGAACCTGTTCGTCGAGCGAGGCATCGCGCCGGATCTGTACTTCGAGCCGGTCGTCATCATCATCACGCTCATCCTCGTGGGCAACGCCATCGAGGCGCGGGCGAAGCGGCAGACGTCCGCCGCCCTGCGCGGATTGGCGAGCCTTCAGCCGCAAACGGCGCGCGTTGTCTCTGCCGGCGAAAAGGAAAGCGATGTGCCGGTCGAACAAGTGCGCGCCGGTGATGTCATCCTCATCCGTCCGGGCGAGCGAGTTCCCGTAGACGGTGAGGTACTCTCCGGCGATAGCGCCATCGACGAAGGGATGCTCACCGGCGAATCCATGCCTGTCGAAAAGCGCGTCGGCGATCGTGTCATCGGCGGGACGATCAATCGCACCGGTGCGCTGACGTATCGCGTCACCACGGTGGGTGCCGACAGCACGCTCGCGCAGATGGTGCGCCTCATGCGCGACGCGCAGGGCTCGCGCGCACCGATCCAGGGCCTCGCGGACAGGGTGAGCGCGATCTTCGTTCCCGTGGTTCTCTCCATCGCCATTGCGGCGTTCGTCGTCTGGGTCATCGCAGGAAGCACCCTCGGCGTGACGTCTCCACTCGGCCACGCATTCGCTGCGGCGGTTGCGGTGCTCATCATTGCCTGTCCCTGCGCGATGGGTCTCGCAGTGCCGACCGCAGTGATGGTCGCTACGGGCAAGGGCGCCGAGGCGGGCATTCTGATCAAGGGTGGTGAGCCGCTGCAGCGCGCGGGGGACGTGCAGGTCGTCGTCGTCGACAAGACCGGCACCGTTACGGAGGGAAAGCCGGCGGTCACTGACGTCATCGTCATAAATGGCAGTCGCTGGAGCGCCGACGAGTTACTCGGCATGACGGCCGCGCTCGAGACCATGAGCGAGCATCCGCTCGCCGAGGGAATCGTTGCGCATGCGCGGAGTCGCGGACTCGCGCTGGCGATCCCCGAGAGCTTCCAGTCGGTCACGGGACGCGGCGCCATCGGTTCCGTCGAGGGGCACAGCGTCGCCGTCGGCAATCCGGTGCTGATGCGCGACTACACGGTCGACATATCACCACTTTCTGCAGACGTCGAACGTGTCACCGGTGAGGCGAAGACGCCGATGTTCGTCGCGATCGATGGCGCCATCGCGGGGCTGATTGCCGTTGCCGATCCGATCAAGCCGACCTCGCGCGAGGCGATCTCGACGCTGCGTGCGTTGGGGCTCGAGGTCGTCATGCTCACAGGCGACAACCAGCACACGGCCGACGCGATTGCGCGCCAGGCGGGCATCGACCGCGTCGTCGCCGGGGTGCTGCCAGAGCAGAAGGTTGCTGAGATCAAGCGCCTGCAGCAGGGTGGGCGGATCGTTGCCATGGTGGGTGATGGCATCAACGACAGCGCTGCCATCGCGCAGAGCGACGTCGGCTTCGCCATAGGCGCGGGCACCGATATCGCCGTCGAGGCGGCGGACGTCGTGCTCATGCGCGGCGACCTGCGCACCGTGCCGCAGGCGATCGCGCTGTCCCGCCGGACGATGGGGACGATGAAGCAGAACCTCTTCTGGGCGTTCATCTACAATGTGATCGGCATCCCTGTGGCGGCGGGCGTGCTGTATCCCTCGCTCGGTGTTCTGCTCAGCCCCGTGCTCGCCAGTGCGGCGATGACCTTGAGCTCCGTGAGCGTGATCATGAACAGTCTGCGCCTTCGCCGCGTACGACTAGATTCGTGATCGACAACCCGAACTGAGGTCCAGGGTGATGGCTCGTGCGCAAAAGATCGAGCTGCTCGAATGTGGCTGCGGACTGCCCGACGATAGCTCGTCGGAGCGGAAGGCCGTCGCCGTCGATCCTGACGCCAAGGAGCGCAACCGCAAGCGGCTCCGTCGCATCGAGGGGCAGGTGCGCGGGCTGCAGAAGATGGTCGAGGACGACCGCTACTGCGCCGACATCATGACCCAGATCTCCTCGGTGCACGAAGCGCTGCGGTCGGTGGGACGTGAGCTGATGCGCAACCACCTCAAGCACTGCGCGACGTCCGCGATCAAGTCCGGTCCCGCCGAGGCGGACGCGATGTACGACGAGCTCGTCGACCTACTCTACAAACACAGCCGATAGGATGAACCGACTTCGACGTGCCTGGCTCGCCGCTGTCCTGACGCTCTGCGTCGCATCGCTCGTTCATCCCGCCATCGCCTGGGCCCACGCACATCTCAAGAAGAGCGTGCCGGGTGCGAAGTCGACACTCGATTCGTCGCCGCCCGCGATTCGGCTCTGGTTCAGCGAGCAACCGGAGCTCTCGTTCACCAAGGTGACGCTCGCTGATTCCGCCGGCGTCGACGTTGCCGTCGGCGCGGTGGAGAAAGACCCCGAAGGGCCAATGGCGGTACGTGTGCCGATCGTCGGAACGCTCGGCAATGGTCTCTACACTGTCTCGTGGAAGACCGCTGCGGCCGACGGCCATCCCTCGTCGGGCAAGTTCTCGTTTCGTGTTGCGGCTGCGGTGGCGGCAGCGGCTCCACCAGTACCAATGCCGGTAGCCGTAGCGCCAACGCCGCCGCCAGCACAAATCAGCACGCCTGCGGAAACCAGGGAGCCAAGCGCGCTCACACCGGCGTTCATCGTCGTCCGGGCCATCTCGTTCGCGATGCTGTTGTCCGTCATCGGCGCCGTGGCGTTTCGATTCGTCGTGCTCCCGCGCGCCATCGGGCTCGACGCATCCGCGTCTGACGACATTGCCATGCGCATAGCGTCGTTCGCCACGGGGGCGAGCGCGCTGTTCCTGCTCGCGGCGCTGGCCAAGCTCTATCTCGAGATGCGAATGCTGAGCGGCAATGCCGCGATGGACGCCGAGCATCTCCGCACGATGACGATGAGCACGAGTTGGGGCTCGGCATGGCGCGCACAGTTGCTCGCGGCGCTTGGCGCGTTCGTCGGATTCATGGTGGTTCAGCGCATCGCCGCGGGGTGGTGGCTCGCGGCCCTCTCGGCGATCACCTTGGCAGTTGCCAGTGCATTCGGCGGACATGCGGCGAGCGCGGAGCAAGTGCGGACGCTCGCGGTGGCGACCGACGCGCTGCACATCCTCGGTGCGGCGGGATGGATGGGAAGTCTGCTGTGGCTCGTCGTCGCCGCGGTTGGCCCTGGTCGTTCTGCGTCGCGCGTGGCGTCGCTGGTGCATGCCTTCTCGCCCGTGGCGCTTGTCTTCGCGGCGATCATTGCCGTCACAGGTCTGGTGAGCGCGTGGCTGCGATTGGGGCAGTTGTCGGCGCTGTGGTCGAGCGGATACGGTCAGGTGCTTCTGGTGAAGCTCGCGCTGCTCGCGGTGCTCGCATTCATCGGCTTCCACAATTGGCAGCGCGTGCGTCCGACGCTGGGCACCGATGAAGCGACGGTGCGTCTCGAGCGCTCGGCGAAGCTCGAGCTGGGAGTGGGCTTGCTGATCATCGTCGTGACGGCGATTCTCGTGGCGACTCCTACGCCGGCTTCCTGACGAGCGAGGCGTCAGGGAACAGGTGCTCAGGCGTAAGCTCCAGCAATCAGTAGTCAGGGGGTGTGGCGAATGAGACGCATAGCAGCCGGTACGCCACACCCGCTGAACGCTGAACGTTGGGGCTGCCCCCTTAACACCTGATCACTGACGTGCTAAAGAACAGAGAAAACCCAAGGAAAATGACAACGCGCTCATTTCGCCCCGCCATCGTCGCTTGTGTGCTGGTCCTCGCCTCCGTGTCGCTCGCGCTCGCCCACGACCTCTTTCTCAAACCCGACGCATTCTTCGTCGCTCCGAACGGCACAGTGTCCGTCACGGTGCTCAACGGCACCTTCTCCACGAGCGAAGGCAGCGTCACGCGGGACCGACTCATCGACATCGCCATCGTCGGCCCGGCCGGACGCACCAGGGCCGACACCTCCACCTGGACCGACAAGGGCAAGACCAGCCACTGGAACGCCAAGGTCGGCGCCGCTGGAACGTACGCCCTCGGCGCATCGCTCAAGCCGCGCATCATCGCGCTGGCGGCGAAGGAGTTCAATGCCTACCTCGCCGACGACGGACTCCCCGACATCCTCGAGGCGCGCAAGAAGAACGGCGAGCTCGCCAAGCCGTCACGCGAACGCTACTCGAAGCACGTGAAGGCACTCGTCCAGTCGGGCGACGCGCACACGCCGAGTTACGGCACTGTGCTCGGATATCCTGCGGAGATCGTCCCGCTGAACAACCCATACGAGACGGGGAAGGGAACGCTTCGCGTCAAGGCGCTCGTCGACGGCGCACCCATGGCTGGCCAGGTCGTCATCGCTGGCGGACGCACGCCCAAGGGTGGTCGTCTGGCCGAGCAGACCGTGCGAACCGATGCCCAGGGGATCGCGTCCATCGCGGTGAATGCGAGCGGAACGTGGTACGTCAAGTTCATCCGCATGGTCAAGATCCCCGCGTCCGCGAAGGACTCCGTGGACTACGAGTCGAAGTGGGCCACGATGACGTTCGCCATACGGTAGCTGGTTAGATTTGATGGGTGAACATCGACCCCATCATCAACGACGCGATTCGCACACGGCGCACCTTCGCGATCATCAGCCATCCCGACGCCGGCAAGACCACGCTCACCGAGAAGCTCCTCCTCTACGGGGGAGCCATTCACCTGGCCGGTACCGTGAAGGCGCGGCGGCAGCAGCGCCACGCCACATCCGACTGGATGCAGATGGAGCAGGAGCGCGGCATCTCGGTCACGTCGAGCGTCATGCAGTTCGAGTACGAGGGCTACCAGATCAACCTCCTCGATACTCCGGGTCACGAAGACTTTTCCGAAGACACCTATCGCGTCCTCATCGCCGCCGATAGCGCGGTCATGCTGCTCGACAACCGCAAAGGTGTCGAGGAGCGCACGCGTCAGCTGTTCGCCGT
>JAQBPV010000220.1 GCA_028287345.1 Gemmatimonadota bacterium | reverse complement strand
TACGAGGCACCCGTGACTCGATGAGACAAGTGCGGAAGAGCAGCTCCGTTGGTCGGGCTGCGTGCGCGCTCGGGACGACAGTGCTTCTGGCTTTGCCAGCCGCCGCGCAGACAGGTGTCCCCGAAGTGGACTCCGCGACCGTCGCGCGCGGCGCATACGCACGCGCGGCCGCCGCACTGCGCGCCAACGACCTTACGAAGGCGCGCACGGAGATGACCCGCGCGGCCACCGCGTGGCCGACACAGCCCGCCTACGTGTGGGGACACGCTATCGTCTCCGCACGCGTCAGCGACACAGCGAGCGTACTTGCCGCGCTCACTGAGTACGCAGCACTCGGGCTGGGCCGCGACATCGCCGAAGGCGCAGTCGCGCCATTTCGCGACCTGCCTGCCTTTGCCGCCGTTCGCGCGCGCCTCGACAACAATCGCGCACCGCTCGTTCGCAGCAGCGTGTACGCGCAGTTGCCCGACTCCACCTTCTGGCCCGAAGGAATGGACTACGATGCGCGCTCGAAGACCTTCTACGTTGCGAGCGTTCGCCATCGCACCGTCGCCGCTGTGTCGCCGAATGGCGTCGTGCGCGAGCTCTGGCCCCGATCGCAACCCAACATGGGCGCGATGCTTGGCATTCGCGTCGACACCAAGCGCAATGCGCTGTGGGCGACGACGTCTGGCCTCAAGCAGATGAATGGGTACGCGCCGCCTGATTCGTCCATTGCGGCGCTGCTGCGCATCGATGTCGCGACCGGCGCCATCACGCGCCGCTGGGACCTGCCGCCGATCACCGGCGGACACGTGCTCGGCGATCTCGCCGTGGGACCGAATGGCGATGTCTACGTCACCGACTCGAGCGATCCCGTGCTGTACCGGCTGCGACCAGGCGCCGACACGCTCGAACGGCTCACGCATCCGCTCTTCCGGTCGCTGCAGGGAATGGCTCCCACGCCCGACGGGCTCACGCTCTATGTCGCCGACTACTCGCATGGACTGATACGCGTCGATCTCGCGTCGCGGACGGTGACTCGCGTCGCCGACGCGCTGCACAGCTCCTCACTCGGCTGCGACGGAATCGCCTGGTACAATGGCGCCATCATCGCCGTGCAGAACGGCGTCGCTCCAGCGCGCGTCGTCCGCTTCGTTCTCGACCCGTCCGGCCGGCGAATCGTGCGTTACGAGGTGCTCGACCAGAACATTCCGCTCGCCGGAGAACCCACGATCGGGACCGTCGTCGGCGATCATTTCGTCTACGTCGCCAACAGCCAGTGGGACGAGTACGACGACGACGGGCGTCGGCTGCCGAACACGACACTCACCGCGCCTCGTCTGCTCGGTGTAGCGCTGGGGAAATCGTTGCCTTGAGGCGACTTGCGACGTCTTAAGCGTCGATGACCAATCAAGCACGACCCCGGACTCTCAAGGCGGTTACGATCGCCTTTTTCGTTTCCTATCTGTTGCTCGGCCTGTTCGTATTCAGGGACTACGGCATATCCTGGGACGAGGTGCCGACGCGCCAGTTCGGCATCATGTACGTCGATCATCTGGTGCCGAATCTCGCCGCGCTCGACTCCGTGCGCGCCGTGGGTGGGCCGGCATTCGAGCGGTTCGGGCCGGTCTTCGAGATCGTGCTCGTGAGCATCGAGCGGATGCTGCCGCCGCTCGAGCTCCGGCCGCTGTTTTTTGGCCGCCATCTCGCGACGTTCCTGATTTTCTTCGCGGGCGTCGTGTTCTTCCATCGATTCCTGCGCCTGCGATTCGGACCCGGGATCTCGCTGCTGGCGTGCGTCTGTCTGGTGTCGAGCCCACAGCTCTTCTCGCACGCGTTCTACAACGTCAAGGACATCTCGTTTCTGACGATGTTCGTGGCGTCGATGCTCACGCTCGACTGGCTGTTGAGTCGTCCGGGTTGGCGGACGATGATCGTGCACGCAGTGGTCACCGTCATCCTGCTGGGAACGCGAGTCCTCGGCATGTTCGCCATGATGCTGACAGGCGCCGCGGCCTTCGCGCGTCGGCCCACTCAGCGCACGGTGTGGATGCTGTTCGGCTACGGGGTGATTTCCCTCGTGCTGCTTCCGCTCGTCTGGCCGGTGCTTCGGATCGACTTCGCGGGGGTCATCGGCGACGCCGTGATGGGCACCACGAGCAACCCGTACCTGGGCACCAACCTTTTTCGGGGCCGGCAGATCTCCGCGGCGCACCTGCCGTGGGACTATGTGCCCACCTGGATCGTCATTACGACGCCGGTGATCATCACGGCGCTTTTCCTCGTGGGCTCGGCGGCAGCTCTCGCCAAGGTCGCTCGGCACCCAAAGGAATACTCCTTCACGGAACGGCAGCGCGATCTTCTCGTGCTCCTGTGGTTCTTCATGCCGGTCGTGGGCTGCATGGTGCTCCGGCCGACGTTGTACGACGGGTGGCGACATCTGTTCTTCGTGTATCCGGCCATGGTGTACATCGCCGCAATCGGGATGGAGACCATCGTCGGATTTGCCGAGACTTACGTGGGTGAGGCTCGCGGGCGCATCGCTGATGCAGTGTTGGTCGTCGCGCTGCTGCTCTGCCTCACGCCGGTCGTGAACTTCATGGTGAAGAATCATCCGTACGAGCACCTGTACTTCAATCGGCTCGCTGGCAAGGATATGCAGGAGATCAAGCAGCGATTCGAGCTCGACTATTGGGGACTCTCTTACCGCAAGACGCTGGAATACATCGTGCGCACCGATTCTTCGCGCAGGATTCGGGTCTTTCCCTTCACGTATCCTGGCCGGTTGAACACCGCAATGCTCCTTCCACGCGACCGAGTGCGCATCGACCTCGTGTTTTCTCCGGACGAAGCTGATTACGTGACGACGACCTACCGATCGCATCCTCAGGATTATCCGCAGGCGCAAGAGGTGTTCAGTGTGAAGGTCGGCAACGCGTCGATCGCGAGCGTCTTCCTCGGCGGATTGAAATCGGCGACGCCGCCTGCTCCGCTTCCTCCCACTCCCTCTGGTGTCGCACCCAGATGAGCTACACCGAAATCACTGCCTGTCGCTGCTGCGGCAACACGAAGCTCGAATCCATACTGTCGCTCGGCGTGCAGGAGCTGACCGGTGTCTTTCCTCGGTCGGCTGACGAGCACGTGACGTCCGGACCACTGGAACTCGTGAAGTGCTTCGGCCCGAACACGTGCGGCCTCGTGCAGTTGCGGCACAGCTACGACACGAGCGAGATGTACGGCGACAACTACGGCTATCGGTCGGGGCTGAACCAGTCGATGGTGCGGCACCTTGGCAGCACGGTGGAACGCATTCTCGCCAGGTATCCGGTCGAAGCCGGCGACATCGTGCTCGACATCGGCAGCAACGACGGGACGACTTTGTCGTTCATGCCACAGAGCGCGCAGCGCGTCGGCATGGATCCGACCATCGCGAAGTATGGGCAGTATTATCAGCCCGGCATCCAGGCCATCCCCGAGTTCTTCTCGGCGGCGACGTTCAGGAAGCATCACGGCGACAGGAAGGCGTCGATCGTCACGTCGATCGCGATGTTCTACGACCTCGAGGATCCGCTCGCCTTCGTGCGCGACATCGCAAAGGTGCTCGCGCCCAACGGCGTCTGGTACTTCGAGCAGAGCTACCTGCCCACGATGTTGTCGCAGAACGCGTACGACACCATCTGCCACGAGCATCTCGAGTACTATGCGTTCTCGCAGATCCAGTGGATGCTGACGAAGTGCGGGCTTCGCGTGAACGACGTCATGGTGAACGACGTCAACGGTGGGAGCTTCGCCATCACGGCGTGTCACGAGAATGCGTCACACAAGCCGAACACGGACGCCATCGAATCGCTCATCGCGCAGGAGCGCACCGAGGCTCTCGACACCATGGCGCCCTACGAAGCGTTTCGTCAGCGCGTCGTCGCGCATCGCGACGACCTCATCGAGATTATCGCCAAGGTCCGCAACAGTGGAGCAACCGTTCTCGGATACGGCGCGTCGACCAAGGGGAACGTCATCCTGCAATACTGCGGCTTGACGACTGAAGACATTCCCGCCATCGCCGAGGTGAACCCGGACAAGTTTGGTGCTTTCACGCCGGGTACGCATATCCCGATCATCTCGGAGCCCGAAGCGCACGCGCAGAAGCCGGACTATCTCCTCGTGATGCCCTGGCATTTCCGTGAGAACCTGATCCAGCGGGAGGGCGACTACCTCAAGCGCGGTGGCAAGATGATCTTCCCGCTGCCCGAGATCTCCATCGTCGAGTGCTAGAGACATGAGTGGCGCTGCAAAGGCACTGAAGACGCTGGTCATGGTGCCGACGTACAACGAGCGTGACAACGCACCGCGTATGGTCGAGGCGATCAAGGCGCTCGACCTCGACGTCGACGTGCTGTTCATCGACGACAATTCGCCCGATGGAACGGGGCCGCTGCTCGAGGCGATGCGCGCCGACTACCCGCGACTGTCGGTGCGCCACCGCACCGGGAAGAATGGAATCGGCAGCGCACACCTCGACGGCATAGCAGCGGCCTACGATGGCGGCTACGATCGGCTCGTCACGCTCGACTGCGACTTCAGCCACAGCCCGGAAGACATCCCGAAGTTTCTCGAGGCATCGGACAACGCGGACGTCGTCGTTGGCTCACGCTGGACGGCGATGAACAGCCTGCCGGGCTGGAACTTCTATCGCCGCATGATGACTGGCATGGGGCACCTGCTCACTCGTTTGGTGCTCGGCCTCAAGTACGATGCGACAGGTGCGTTCCGCGCGTATCGTCTCGACCGCATTCCGCAGCCGATGTTCTCGCTGGTGCAGTCGAAGAGCTACTCGTTCTTCTTCGAGAGTCTCTTCATCCTGCACAAGAACGCGTGCAAGATCGAGGAGATTCCGATCGTCCTGCCGGCGCGAACGTACGGCCACTCGAAGATGACGCTGCGTGCCGCCGCACAGAGTGTGCAGATCATGCTTGGCGTCGCGGTGCAGTATCGCCGGAATGCGTCGGCATTCCATCTCATGGCGCCGCCACTCGCGATCGAACCTACGCTGTACGATCCGCAGCACTGGGAGGCATACTGGACGCAGTCGCGTGAGGCGAGCAAGCGCGTCTACGCGGTCATCGCATCGATCTATCGTCGGGCATTCATCCGTCCGCGATTGCACCGGGTGCTGAGTCGCAACTTCGACCGTGGCGCGCAGCTGTTGCACGCGGGCTGCGGCGGCGGACAGGTCGATGAAGGATTGCACGAGCGCATGCGCATCACCGCGCTCGACATCTCGACGGATGCACTGCAGCTGTATCAGGAGAACAATCCGTCGGCGTTTCGCATTCAGCATGGCGACATTCTTCAACTGCCCTATCGCGACGGCAGCTTCGACGGCTACTACAGCCTCGGCGTCATCGAGCACTTCACCGAGACGGAGATCCGTCGAATTCTGTCGGAGGCGTTCCGGTTGCTGCGTCCCGATGGCAAGCTCGTTTTGTTCTGGCCGCACGCGAAGGCAACGAGCGTGCGTGTGCTCGGCATGGCGCACAGGTTGTTGGCGCGCTCCGGCAACGAGACGACGCTGCATCCCGCCGAGATCTCGCTGCTCGAGTCGAAGACGATGGCTGCGACGTGGCTGGAGCGCAGCGGCTTCAAGATGACGTCGTACGACTTCGGCGCGAAGGACCTGTGGATTCAGGCGGTCATCGTCGCCGAGCGGGCGGGGTGAGACAACCTCAGGGTCACAGGCATCAGGTGCTCAGCGAGCAGCCCCAGTGTTCAGCCTTCAGGGGTGTGGCGAATCAGTTACGCCACACCCCCTGAATTCTGATGGCTGGGGCTGCCGCCTGAGCACCTGACCTCTGGCACCTGAGAAAATGCCGCCCGAATTTACGCCGCGGCGGGATAGACCTCGAAAATCCCCGCCGCACCCATCCCACCACCGATGCACATCGTCACCAGCCCGTGCCCGCCACCGCGGCGGCCGAGTTCGTGGATGAGCTGCGTGGTGAGCTTCGCGCCAGTGGCGCCGAGTGGATGGCCGAGCGCGATGGCGCCGCCGTTGACGTTGACCTTGTCCTCCGGCATTTCCAACTCGCGAACGACCGCCAGCACCTGCGACGCGAACGCCTCGTTGAACTCGATGAGGTCCATGTCGCTCATCGACATGCCGACGCGCTTGAGCGCCTTCGGCACCGCCTTGAGCGGCCCCACGCCCATGATGTCGGGATCGACGCCCGCGACAGCGAAGCTCACGAACCGCGCGAGTGGCCGCAGCCCCTTGGCGTCAGCGACTGAGCGACGCATCAGCAGCACCGCCGCCGCGCCGTCGGAGTAGGGACTCGCGTTGCCCGCCGTGACGGTGCCGTTCGCCTTGAACGCCGGCTTGAGCTTGGCGAGACCTTCCGCCGTGGTCTCGCCGCGGACGGTTTCGTCCTTGTCGAAGCTCAGTTGCTCGACCTTCTTCTCCGTGCCCTCCCACGTGACGCGCTCGATGGGCACCGACACGATCTGGGCGTCGAAGCTTCCATTCTTGATCGCGGCAGCAGCCTTCTGCTGGCTCTTCAGCGACCACGCGTCCTGATCCGCACGATTAACGTTCCAGCGCTTCGCGACATTCTCGGCGGTGAAGCCCATGCCGATGTATGCCTCGACCTCCTGCGGATCGAGGCGCGCATGGTAGCCCGACATCGGCACCTGGCTCATCATCTCGACACCGCCCGCGAGCACGACGTCAGCCATGCCGCTCATGATCTGCATAGCGCCATTGGCGATGGTCTGCAGCCCCGATGAGCAGAAGCGGTTGATCGTCTGCGCCGGGATATCGACGGGGAAGCCCGCGCGCAGCATGCTCAACCGCGCGACGTTCAGTCCCTGCGATGCTTCCGGCATTGCGCATCCCCAGGTGATGTCGTCGATCGTGATTGGATCGACGCCCACGCGCTCGACTGCCTCCTTCATCAGCAATGCGGACAGCTCGATCGGATGCGTCGCCGCGAGTGAACCGTCCTTCTTTCCACGTGCGACCGCGGAGCGAACCGCGGAGACCAGCACGACGTCGTCGTTTGTGTCAGCCATTTGATCCTCTAGTTGCGAAGCGGTTTGCCCGTCTTCAGCGTATGAACAATCCGCTCCTGCGTCTCCTTGGTTCCGAGCAGCTTGAGGAATGCCTCGCGCTCGAGATCGAGGATGTCCTGCTCCGTCACCGTACGCGGCGGACCGTCGCCACCGCAGAGCACGTACGCCAGCTCGCGAGCGATGCGCACTTCGTGGTCAGTGATCGCACCGCCCTCGTGCATCGCCCACGCGGCGTACATGAGGTTGCCGATCGCTTCCTTTCCGAGCGCCGTGATGGTGCGCGGAATCGGCGCAACGTAGTCCGGTGCGAGGTCGAGCACGCGCGCCTTCGCGTCGGCGATCAGCCGATCGCGATTCATCGTGATGCGATCTGCCACCGGCCTGAGGAACCCAAGGTTCCGCGCTTCGAGTGCGCTGGTGCTCGTCGTCGCCATGGCGATCAGCTTGAACGCGCGCTTCACGGCTTCGAACGGATCGGCCTCTTCGTACGGCTCTAGTGCCTGCGTGAAGCGGAACAACAATTCCTTGGTGCCGCCTCCCGCGGGAATGAGACCAACACCCGCTTCGACGAGCCCCATGTAGAGCTCAGCATGTGCCTGAATGCGATCGCAGTGCAGTGCATACTCACACCCGCCGCCGAGCGTGAGTCCGAACGGCGCGGCGACGACGGGAAACGGTGCGCGACGCACGAGCTGCGCGCCTTCCTGAAAGTAGCGAACCATCTCGTCGAGTCCCTTCCAGTCACTGCCCTGCACCTGCGCGACGACTGCGCCGAGGTCGGCGCCCGCACTGTACGCACGCGTGTCGTCGTTACCGATGACGAGCCCAACGAACTTTCCCTCGGCGACGTGCTCGAGTCCTGATCGCAACATCGACAGGACGCCTGCGCCCATCGTATTCATCTTGCTTCGCGCCTCGAGCAGCAGCACGCCGTCGCCGAGGTCGAGGAGGTTCGCGTCCTTCGAACGTTCGACGACGGCGCCCTTCTTCCGGCGCACGTCGTCGAGTTTGACCTGGCCCGGCACCGGCGGAACGAGCTCGTACTTCTCGTCGAAGGTGAGGTACAGCCAGCCATCCTCGCTCGCGCGGTAGAACGCGTCCTTCTGTGCCTTTGCCAACAACTCGGGAATGTCGAGTCCAAGTCGTGGGAAGCCTTCGCGAAGGACGTCGTGGCCCAATGCGTCCATCTGCTGGAAGGGACCGGCCTCCCACGCATAGCCCCATTCGATCGCGCGATCGACCGACACGATGTCGTACGCGATCTGTGGGGTCGTCTTCAAGACGTAGTGAGACATGCGCAGCAGATAGTTCCGCGCGAACTCGCCGTACTTCCCTGGCAGCTTCTCGACCATCGGCAGTCGCGTCTCGAGCGGCTGCTTCATGAGCGCCGCGAACGCCGGCTCGTCGATGCTCTTCTGCGGCACGTACTCGAGCGTCTTCCAGTCGAGCGTCTGGATGTCCTTGCCGACCTTCTTGTAGAAGCCGGCGCCCGTTTTCTCGCCCATCCGTCCGCTCTCGACGAGCTTCTGCACCCACTCGGGCATCGTGAAATCTTCGCCCGTGCTGCTGCTCAAGCCCTTCGATACGTGCAGCAGGACGTCGAGTCCCGTGATGTCGGCCGTGCGGAACGTCGCACTCTTCGCTCGGCCCAGAAGTGGACCGGTGAGCGCGTCGACTTCGTCGATGGTGAGGTCGGATTCGATCATCCCCTTCATGGCGATGACCATTCCGTACACGCCGAGCCTGTTGGCAACGAAGCCCGGTACGTCACGAGCGACGACGATCCCCTTGCCGAGGACGACTTCGCTGAAGCGTCGCGTTGCGTCCACCACTTCGGGCAGCGTATCCGACGTGGGGATGATTTCGAGCAGGTGCAGGTACCGCGGCGGATTGAAGAAGTGCATGCCGAGGAAGTGCTGCTTGAACCGCTCGGTGCGTCCTTCGACGAGCACCTTCATCGGAATGCCGGAGGTGTTCGAGGCGATGATGGAGGTCGCCTTGAGCAGCGGCTCGAGCCGGGCATAGAGGGCCTGTTTGGGCGCCGGCTGCTCGATGATGGCTTCGAGGATGAGGTCGCAGTCGCCAAGCTTGGCGAGGTCGTCCTCGAGATTGCCGATCGTGATGACCGCGGCGCGCGCGGTATCCATGAATGCCGCGGGTCGCGCTTTCCTGGCGCGTTCGAGTCCGGCCTTGGCGGGTCCGTTGCGGTCGCCATCCTTGCCTGGAATGTCGAGGAGGACGACGGGAATGCCCGCCGAGGCGGCAAGGGCGGCAATGCCGCTCCCCATGGTACCGGCGCCGACGACGCCGAGTTTGGCGATGCGCATTTTGGAATCTTTGACTACGGGTGGTGATTGGCCGCGAGGTAGGAAGTTACTCCGGCGGTCAACTACAACGACGACTGCGCATCTCTTCGGCGACTTCCGAGTTTGGGCGCACCGCATCCGTGCTCGTGCAGAGATGTAATTCCAACAAATTCAAATAATTCAAGTCAGTCAGTTGCTGTTTTTCCGTAGTTATGGCTCTACCCCAAACGGATCACCCGGCGGCGCCACAAGTGCCGGACTCGGCTTCGGCAGTTCGCGCCGATCGATCCACCGCGTGAAATCGCCCGCGATCGATGACCAGTGTGCGCGATTCATTAGATCGCCGCTCGCCGCGGAACTGACTGCCACCGGACGTAGGCGAGCGATCTCGTACTCGGCCACTGCCCGCACTTCGGGCAGCGCCTCCACATCCGCCGCGAGCAGCATCAACCGATCGGCCACCGCCCGCTGCGACACACGACGCAATGCCGCCATTTTCACCGACGCATCAGCATCACGCTTCTGCCAGGTCGCCGCCACGAGTGAGTCGATCGTCTCACCCAACGTCAGCATGTTGCGACCACGCCCCGCAAAAGCGACTAGACGCCCCGCGCGCTCGCGCTGGAGAATACCGTCCACGATCATCTGCGACAGGGTCCGCGCCGCGGAGATTTCGTCGAACGCCGGATCCGTGCGGCCGCGAAAGAGTTCACCGACCGGGCTGTTGCTGTTGTTCACCGGACCGTCATACCCACTTG
>JAQBPV010000212.1 GCA_028287345.1 Gemmatimonadota bacterium | reverse complement strand
CGCCCTCGAGGTAGAACACTTCCTTTCCATCGGGCGACCACTGTGCCGCGCTCTTGAAGCCGCTCGTGCTCGTGAGTTGGCGCGCAACGGGCTCGCCCTGCGCGAGCTCGTCGAGATTGTACGTGTAGAGATTGGTTTGCCCCGCGGCGCTCGCGGTGAGCAGCAGCGTTTTTCCGTCGGGACTCAGCACTGCGCTGTTGACGTCGACACCAACGGGCAGCGCCGCACCGCGACGACGAATGTCGTCGAAGACGATCGTCGTATTGCGGCGCGCCGACGCAGCACTGTCGCGACGCGCCGAGCTGTCGGTTGTGGGCGCGATCGTCACCGGGGGCACAGGCGCGCCGGGCCCGGGCTGCTGCGTCTGCGGACCGGGCACGCGTCCTGGCGTTGAGTTGAACAGTTCGCGGAATTGATCTTCGCGAAAGCGCGGCGTGCGCGGCACGAGATCGATGCGCACAGCCTGACCGTCTTCCGTGCGCTGTCCGGATGCGAGTGTGAGAAAGGTGCCGTCTGCGCTCCAGGACAGGCCGCCACCGTTGCTGTTCGACAGCCAGCTCGCCTGCCTTGGCCCGCCGCCGTCCGCCGACACGATGAAGACGTTCGTGAACTGCTTCGCGCCGTCGTTCGTTGCATAGGCGAGCCAGCGTCCATCGGGGGACCAGGCGACGCCACGCTCATCGACGAATGGCGGCCGGCTCAACGACGCGTCCGCGACGATCTGCCTGTCTGTTCCGGCGGCGACGTCGAGCACGTGCAATGCGCGGCCGCCGCGGACGAACGCAATGCGTCGACCATCAGGCGACCAACGCGGCGCGACATCACTCGCCGAACCCTTCGTGAGCTGCGTTTCGGCGCGTGTGCCGAAGTCGTAGAGGAAGAGATGCCACGCGCCATCGCGCTCACTCGAGTAGGCGAGACGCCGGCTGTCGGGAGCCCATGCGAGCTGCTCTTCCGGACCTGCCGACGTCGTGACGCGCGCTGCTTCGCCACCGTCCTTTGCCGACGCGGCGAAGATCTCGCCGCGCACCGCGAACGCGACCTTCTTCGCGTCAGGCGACAGCGCGAGCTGTTGAATGCCGTTGCTCAACGTCACATGCTCGACCGCAGGACCAGCTGGCGAGCCGCGCAGCGTGATGGCGACGCGCTTCGGCTGACGCGATGCGACGTCGTACGTCCACACGGCGAAGTCGCGCTCGAAGGCGATCGCCTGTCCGTCGGCCGAGATGGACGGAAAGAGCAGGCGGCCGTCAGTGAAGCGCGTGAGCGGCGTGGCGTCGCCACCAGTGCGCGCACGCATCCACAGATTCTCGTTCCCCGAGCGATCGCTCATGAAGTAGATCGTCGAACCGTCGGGCGACCACATCGGCCATGCGCTCTTGGCGCCGCCGGTCGTCACCTGCTCGTATCGCGGCGTCGCTGCGCTGCCCGGCGCGACGTCGCTGACGAGCCAGATCTCGCTCTCGTCGATGTGGCTGTGGCCGTGCCGCCACCACTGGCCGAACACGAGCCCGCGCGCCGTGATCGCGAGCGAGCTACCGTCTGGTGCAGGTGCCGCGAAATACTCAGCCGCGTAGCGATCGGCAGCGACCTGCATCGGCGTGCCGCCATCGGCGCTGACGCGAAAGACGTCGCTCATACCGGCGATGTCGCGGCTCGCCGACGAGAAGTAGAGCCACTTGCCGTCGCGCGACCAGTTGTCGAGCGCGTCGTTCACGTCATCGAACGTCAATCGGCGCACATCACCTGTGGCCAGCGTGAGGACGTAGACGTCGCCATTGCCGGTGCGGTTCGAGACGAAGGCGAGCCGAGTGCCGTCGGGCGAATAGAGTGGCTTGCTCTCCGTGGCCGGATGGGAGACGAGCAGCCGCGCTTCGCCGCCGGCATAGGGAACGGTCCAGATGTCGCCGCCGGAGACGAACGCGATCTCTCGATGATCCGGCGAGAGGCTCGGCTCGGCCATCGAGGAAGACGGAGCTGCAGCGGCGGTCGAGCGTGCGTTGAGGCTCGTCGTGGCGAAGAACAGGGTGGCAACGGCGAGCGAGGCGGCGCGAGTCGAAGTGTGCATCTGGGCGAGGGCTGTAGGCGGGTCGGCGCGGTGGAAAACATGCCACTCCGCGGCAGCGAAAGGCAGGTGCCCACGAAACCGACCTTGGAGCGGCAGCGTAGGGAACGCGTCTCCAACCTGCCGCCGATGTCCTCTCGCTCGACACGCCGCGCGACACTCGCGGCCCTTTTCGTTCTCGGCGTTCCAGCC
Source organism: Gemmatimonadota bacterium (assembly GCA_028287345.1). Classification (GTDB taxonomy): domain Bacteria; phylum Gemmatimonadota; class Gemmatimonadetes; order Gemmatimonadales; family Gemmatimonadaceae; genus AG11. The sequence continues at coordinate 4,691 of JAQBPV010000212.1, read as the reverse complement.
ATCGCCTCGGCGCAGGGACTCGACCTCACGATCAATCACGTCGGCCTCGCCATCGGCGACATTCCCGAAGTGACGGGCCTCCGACTCAACTATCGCGACCGGAACCTCCGGCGCGTGGATGGCGTGAACGTCACCATCTGGATGCCGTACAACGATGACGACATGAGGGGCGTGGTGCGTGGTGTCGCACTCGGTCTGCCGATGACCGGCGCGCGAAACATCGATGGCCTCGCGCTGGGTCTCTTTGGCGTCGGCGCGCAGGACCGCATTCGCGGCATCGGCTTCGCGCCCATCGGATTGGGTTCAGGCGGTTCGCTCGAGGGGTTGATGATCGGCGGCATCGGCATGGGCACCGGTGGCACGATGACGGGCATCGGCGTCGGCGGCATTGGGCTCGGCAGCGGTGGAAAGATGAAAGGACTGTTCCTCGGCGGAATCGGCGTCGGCAGCGGCGAGGATGTCGAGGGGATCATCATCGGCGGCGTAGGCGTTGGCGCAGGCCGAGATGTCACGGGCATTTCGATCAGCGGCATTGCGTCCGGTGCGGGGCGCGATGTGCACGGCGTGACGATCGCGGGCATCGCCGCAGGCGCTGGTGGCGATCTCACGGGCATCACGATCGCCGGTATCGCGGCCGGTGCAGGCGGCACGCTCAGGGGACTGACGATTGCGGGCGTTGCCGCGGGCGCGCCTCGTCTGCGTGGTGTCGCGCTATCGGCGATTGCCGCCGGTGGTCAGGACGTGAAGGGCCTGGTGATCGCGGGCGCGTACATGAAGATCGACAAGGGAGAGTTCACCGGTTTGACGGTGAGCAGCTACAACCACATCAAGGGTGTTCAACACGGTTTGGCGATTGGCCTCCTGAACTACACCGAGGAACTCCACGGTGTGCAGGTGGGGCTGATCAACATCGCGCGGAACAATCCGTCGGGCGCGCGGGTGCTGCCGATCGCCAACTGGCATCGCTAGTTGAACTCCGCCGCCGCCAATGGATCAACGGCGGAAGATCAACTGCTCGACACGGATGCACACGGAGAACGGCCAGATTTTTCACGGATACTGCTACGCGAAGGTCCACCTTGAATAGCAGCGTCAAAAAAGAGAGAGTTGACGCGCGGTACAGGTTCGGTGCGAGAAGGCTGCCCGAGGCATGATCCGCGTAAATCCGCCAGGTATCAGTGCCATCCGTATCAGGCAGTCGGCGGTTTTCGTCTTGGTAAGTCCACGCCGAGGTCAAGGTATCCGCTACCGGATTCGGCGGTGAAAACGGTTTGCTTGCTAGGTCAGGGACCGCGCATGCGCGAGCAGCTCTTCGAGCTCGGCGTCGCTGAGCGACTGCCAGTTGGCGGGGCAGGGAAAGATGCGCCGCCTGCCGACCGACGAATCGAACAACAGGCCCGGGTTGTCGGGCTGCGGCGGATACTCCCAGTCGAGTGCCCAGGCGATGCTCCACCGGGTCTCGTCGTACACTTCCCATTCCACGCCGGTCGAGTCGACGAAGAGGCGGCTATGCTCCATCGTCCCCTCCAGGTTGGCGTACCATGAGACCCGATGGTGTGGAACAATACTACACCAGCCGGACCACGAAGCAGTGCCCTTCCCTCGCAGGGCGGCCCTTCCGAGCGCGGGCCGAAAGGGCTAGTCGTCAGCTCGCGACGCTCGGCGCCGTGAGTGTGTCGCCGAATACTTCGAGCGCCAATTCCACTTTCCCGAATGGCGCCGACACCTGCACTCCCTGCACCGAGCCCTGCACGCGCGCGAGCATCTCCCGCGCGATGGCAATGCCCTCAGCGACCGCGTGCTCCTTCGACTTGTCGCTCGCCTTGCGCATACGCTCGATGACCGACGTCGGCACGCTCACTCCCGGCACCTCGTTCGCCAGGAACTCCGCGTTGCGCACGCTCACCAGCGGCCAGATTCCAGCGACGATCGGCACGCGCGCGCCTTCCGTGCGCCGCAGGAAATTCTCGAGCTGCGATGCATCGAACACCGGCTGCGTGACCGCGAACTCCGCACCTGCCTCCACCTTCCATGCGAATCGCTTCAGCTCGTGCTCGAGGTCGATCGGCGCCGGATTCACACCTACGCCGATGACGAATTTCGTCCCCGTGCCGATCGAGTTGTCCCCTGGATCGCGACCGTGATTCAAGTTGCGCACGAGATTCGTGAGGCCGATCGCGTCGATGTCGAACACCGCGGTCGCACTCGGATACGGACCCATCTTCGGCGGATCGCCGGTGATGAGCAGCAGGTTGCGGATGCCCACGGCCGCCGCGCCCAACAGGTCACTGAGCATGCCGAGCAGGTTGCGATCGCGACACGCGTAGTGCGTCACCGTCTCGATACCCACCTGCTGCTCGATGAGCACAGACGTGAGGAGCGCGCCCATGCGGCTCTGCGCGCGCGGACCGTCCGGCACATTCACAGCGTCGACACCTGCCTTCTTGAGAAGGCCGACATCGGTGAGCATGCGCGACGCATCGACACCGCGCGGCGGCACGATCTCCACCGACGTCACGAAGCGCCCGTCCGCGATTTTCGCGCCCCAGTGCGAGCGCTCCGCGAGCGGAATGGCCGGCACGTCAGCGGTGCGTGGCTTCTCGCGCTCCACCGGCGTGGCGCCGACAGTGATCTGCGACGAACCACCCGTGCGCGCGAAGCGCGGACTGAGTGGCCGGATGCCGACGCACATCGAGTGGATGTGCTCGGGCGTCGTTCCGCAGCAACCGCCGACGACCTTCGCTCCCGCCTGCACCAGATGACGCGCGTACTCCGCCATGTACTCGGCGCTCGCCATGTACATGCTGCGGCCGCCAACGTCGCGCGGCATGCCAGCGTTGGGTTGCGCGGAGATCTTCTTCCGCGTCAGCGGCACCATCTTCTCCACCGCCTCGAGAATCGTCTGCGGGCCCACCGAGCAATTGAGGCCGATGACGTCCGCTCCGAAGCGGTCGAGCGCGCGCGCGACGTCTTCGGGTGTCGCACCGTATGGCGTATGTCCGTCGGCGCCGATCGTCATCTGCGCGACGATCGGCATCGCGGGATCAACGGCCCGCGCCGCGAGGATGGCCTGCCCGATCTCGTGCAGGTCGCTGAACGTCTCGAGGATGAAGAGGTCGGCGCCGCCGGCCTTCAAGCCCTCCATCTGCTCGCGGAAGATCGCCTGCGCCTCTTCGGCCGACGTCGACCCGTAGGGCTCGAGCCGGACACCGAGTGGGCCGACCGCTCCGGCGACAAGCACTTCGCGCCCTTCATCCGCCGCTTCACGCGCGAGCTCCGCGGCGCGCTTGTTCAGCTCACGTGTCTGCGCCTGAAGTCCGAACTGCGCGAGCTTCAGTCGATTCGCGCCAAAGGAATTCGTCTCGAGCACTTCGGCGCCCGCCTTCACGTATGCGCGATGCACGTCGCGCACGAGATCAGGCGCGCGGACGTTCAGTTCGTCGTAGCACTGGTTGATGAATACGCCCTTGGCGTACAGCATCGTTCCCATGGCCCCGTCAAAAAGAATGAGGGACTCCGGGTCGATCAATCGCTGTAGCGCCGCTGTGGACATTTTTCTCTCCGTTTGGATCAGACGGCCGCTTCAGCCGCCGTTCGCACCGCGTAGTACTTCGACTGCGGGTGATGCACGATGACCGCAGCCGTGCTCTGCTCGGGAATGAGCTGATACGCCGACGTCAGCTCCATGCCGAGTGCCTCTTCCGCCGGCAACAGCTTGAATAGCTGCGCATGATCCTCGAGATCCGGACACGCACCGTAACCCCACGAGTACCGCTTGCCGCGCCCACCAGGGATGCCGAGCTCACGACGAATGCGACGATGCAGCCATTCAGCCACCGCCTCCGCTGACTCGACAGCGAGACCGTGTGCGTAGAACGCCTCACTGTATTCACCCGCCGCCTGCAGCTCCTCGAACCGCCGAGTCGCGTCGTCGCCTACCGTCACGATCTGGAACGCGACGACATCGACGTCGCCGCTCGTGGTCGCGCGAAAGTAGTCCGCGATGCAGAGGCGCTCGCGCCCCTCCTGCCGCGGGAAGTGAAAGCGCGTCTTCTCCACCAGCGTGCCGTCCTTCGCGTACGGCTCCGGCTCGTACACGACAATGTCGTTGCCGAGGCTCTGCACGGGAAAGTAGCCGTACACTGCCTTCGGCTTGACCCAACCACCTTCGCGCGCCTCGGCCTCGAGGCGCTTGAGCGTCGGCTCGAACTGCTCCTTCACGACTGCGTCGAATTCCGGACCCGATCCGCGACCGCCCCACTGCAGGCGGAAGAGCTCGTCCTTGTCGAGCAACTCGAACACTTCGTCCAGCGGAATGTCCTCGAGCACCTTCGCGCCCCAGAAGGGCGCCGCGGGAACCGCGTGATCGTGCGAGACGTCGCTGCGCTCACCACCCTCGATACCACTGCGGACGTCCTTGCCTACGTTACCGTGGAGGAAGGCATCGCTTCGTGCATCCGACAGCAGTTTGTCGATGGTGTTGTCGCGCCGTAGAACATCTTGCAGCGCATCCATCGTCTCCAGCCCTTCGAACGCATCCTTGCAGTAGAACACTCCGGACTCGTACGCGCGCTCCGGCTCGACGAACAGCGCGCGTCGACCGAAGCGACGATTGATCGCCGCCCCGCCGATGAGCACTGGAATCTGGATGCCGCGCTTGTCGAGCTCCTGCACGCACAGCGGCATCTGCT
>JAQBPV010000194.1 GCA_028287345.1 Gemmatimonadota bacterium | reverse complement strand
CCCGAATGGCCTGTCAGGTCTCTCACGCCAAGAGGACGTGCGATCACGGGCACCATGACTGTCTCGGCGCGGTGATGCAATTCGTCGTTCAATTCACATGATTCAAGCCAGGTCGTTGCTGTTTTTCTGGGGCTCCGGGATTGCAGGGAAACGCGCGCAATCATGCCGGCTGCTTCCTCAAGAGTCGCGCAACATTCCCCGGAATTCCCGGATGAACCGAAAAAAGAGAGCCGCGCGGCAAATGCCGCGCGGCTCTCTTTCCAAATCGTGATGCCAGTCCTTACCGAACTCCGCACCCAGTCTGGTAGGTCGGCGCTGCTGTCGGCGACTTGTCCCAGTAGATGTGCGTCAGGAAGTTGTCCGCGCCCTGACGTGCAACCGCTTCCGCAACGCTCTGGCTGTTGACGGCCGTCTCATTGGTCGAGTAGTAGAGGCGCCGAGGAATCTCGGCCACAACTGCACTCGGACCCGGCTTGAGGATAGCCGGCTGACACGTGCGGCGGAATTCCGACCACGCCTGGATCGGATCGATGTAGAGCGCCAGCCACTTCTGGATGGCGATCAGCTTCTGGCGATCCACGGTAGTCGCCGCGGCGGTGTACGAGACCGCTGGATTCGCGAGGTACGTCGCGATGTTCGCTGCCGACACGCCCCACATCTCCATCGAGCGAGTGACACCGGCGTTGTAAAAGCCGGCCGCCTGACCCGGCGTGAGACCGCCGATCCCACGCTCGGCGGCTTCCGCGCGGATGAACTCGAGCTCCGCCGCCGTCAGCATGTACGATGGGAATTTGGCTCCGGTGGGAGTTCCGAAGGTGCCGTACGACGTGGCGCCAGGATAGAACGCCACACCAGGACGTGAGGTGTTCGACAACAGCGGCGACGCCTGCGCCTGCGTGAGCGCGTTGGCGATACCGACGTAGCAAGGCGTCGTACCCGTACCACCGGGGCAATAGTTCAGCGTGCGACCAGCGATTTCCGGAAGGACGACCTCGGCCGGCTGCGCGTACGCGGCGATGCGCGGGTCCGAGTAATCGCGCATGTACGTGAGCAACCGCGTGGAGATGCGATGATCATCTCGCGTCTTGAAGTTGTTGGCCCACGGCGAGTCGTAGATGCCGTCGCCCGGCCACGCGAGCTTCGCGTTGTCTGCGTTGGTCGTGATCAGCCCACCCGCATCGGACAGCGCAGCCGTGAGCTGCGTGTTCGCGAGAGACGGGTTGACGTTGATCAAGCGGAGCGCATGACGTGCCCGCAGTGAGTTGGCGAACTTCCGCCACTGTGCCGGCGAGCCGCCGTAGATCGGATCAGCGCCCAACAGCTGATTCGTCGCACCACCCAACGCCGACGAGGCCGCCGTCAGCTTCGCGAACAGATCCGTGTAGATCTCGAGCTGCGGATCGTACTTCGGCGAGAGCACCAGCGAATCCGCCTTGAACGCCTGACTGTAGGGCACATCCCCGAATACGTCCGTGAGAACGCCGAACTCCCACAGCTTGAGAATCTGCGCCGGCGCGGAGAGTCCGGGCTGATTCGCTGCAGTGCCGCGCCGCACGATGAGCTCGAGGTCCTGAAGCTCGTTGCTGTACGAGTTGTTGAACAATGCCGACGTGGAGCTGGCGCGCAGGCGCGAGTACGCATCGTCGTCCGGATACTGCGCTTCGGCGAGATGTTGCGAGAGGAACCCGTAACGCGTTCCACCCACTCCGTCCTGCCAGCGACCCACCGCGTTGCGCGCAGCATTGGTGAACAACGCCTGCGACGGTGCGTCCGTCGGGCTGTTCGGATTGTCGTTCGCTTTGGTGATCTTGTTCGAGTCGCACGCGCTCACCAGCATCAGCAGCGCGGCGCCAAGGCCAAGACCCACTCGTCGTGAAGTCATTGTTTGATAGTCTCCTGAATGCCGTTACGGCGTGATGCGGAAGTTGATACCCCAGCTCTTCGTATTGCCCGGGAACGCATACTCGAAGCCCTGGAAATTGCCCGAGCTGTACGCGAACTCCGGATCCACGTTCGGCACGTCTGTCCACAGTACGAGGTTACGGCCAGTGAGCGCGATGCTCACCGAGGACGCGCGCAACCGGTTGGCAAACCGCGTCGGCAGGTCGTAGCCGATGCGTAATTCACGCAGCTTGGTGTAGCTCGCGTCGTAGACGTACGGCTCGACGTTGCCGAAGAGGCCCTGGAAGTACACTTCGGACGTGACCGACGTGGTATTCGGCTGGCCGGTGGCCACATCGATGCCGCGCGCCACGACGCCTGGCTTGTCCCAATCCACTTCACGGCCCTCGAGCGACGTCGCCAACACGCCGGAGTACGCGCCGACGTAGTTGGTGTAGCTCATGATCTTGCCGCCGCGCCGCATATCGAGCAGCACGCCGAGCTGGAGGCCCTTGTAGGTGAACTGGTTGGACCACCCGCCCGTCCACTTCGGCTGGATGGAGCCGTGGTAGACGAACGTGTCGGAGGGAACCGGAATACCCCCGTCGATCAGGATGCGGCCCTGATCGTCGCGCGCATATCCGCCGCCCCAGATACCACCGTATGGCTGGCCCACTCTCGCCTCTTCGCGCACGTCGCCGAAGAGACCGCTGCCGAGCACGATGCGATTCACGCCGGGTGCGAGCTCGACGACCTGGTTCGTGTTCTTCGAGTAGTTCGCGCTGGTCGTCCAGCGGAAGTTCGCGAGCTGCACTGGCGTCACGTTCACCAGCACCTCGATGCCCTTGTTCTGCATCTCACCGGCGTTGATCAGCTTCTGCGCAAATCCGGTCGTGTTCGACACGGGCACCAGATAAATCTGGTTGCGTGTCGTCTTGTTGTAGCCCGTGATATCGATGCTCGCGCGGCCGTTGAAGAACGCCGCCTCAGCTCCGATCTCGCTCGACCGGGTGATCTCCGGCTTCAGGTTCGGCTCGAGCAGTTGATCGCCGAGGCTGAACTGCGACTGTCCGCCGAACTTGTTGGAGTTGCCGGCGAAGGTCGTCGCGAGCTGGTAGGGATCCGCGTCGTTGCCCACCTGGGCGATGGAGCCGCGGACCTTGAGGAACGACATGTAGCGGTTCTGGAGCATCGGAATGGCGTCCGACAGCACGATGGATGTGTTCACCGACGGGTAGAAATAGGAATTCTCTCCATCGGGCAGCGTGGAGGACACGTCATTTCGGCCCGTGACCTCGACCGTCCAGTAGTTGTTGAACGTGCCCGCGACCGAGCCGTACACGCTGTTCATGTTCCGGCGATCGACGCGCTGCGTGAGCGTCGGCGTGATGGCTGCGTTCGACACGTTATAGATGCCAGCAACCGAGATACCAGTCGTCTGGGTCGTGTTCGTGCTGAGGAATTCCTTGCGAATGTTGCCGCCGGCCATCGCGTTCAACGCGAACTTCGACCCGACGCTCTTGTTTGCCGTGAGCAGCAGCTCGGTGTTGTTCTCGTTGCGATAGTCCGTGAGGAGATTGAAGCCGCCCTGGTAGGCGGGGTTCACGTACGTCGTATTGAGGAACGCAGAGCCGAACTTCTGGTCGACGTTGAAGCGATAGATGTCCGATCCGCTCTTGAGCGACGCGTTGAGCCAGTCCGTCAGCTTGTATGCCGCTCCACCCTGGACCATGACGCGATCACGCGAATCCGCCAGGTCGCTGCCTTCCTGGATGTAGAACGGATTGTTGTGGTAGTTGTAGTTCCAGTTGTACTCGCGCGCGGCGGGGCCGTTGTTCGTGGCGCCACCCTGCTGGAAGTTGCGCAGCGCGTCGATGTCGACCTGCCGGCCGAACCAGAAGAACTGCTCCATCACCGAGTTGCCGTAGCCCGTTCCTGCGCGATTCTTTCCGTTGTTGCGCGCATACTGCAGCACGGCATTCGTCGTGAAGCGCGGCGTGACCTGCAGTTGTCCGCTCAGCAGGCCGGTCGTCTTCTGGAACGAGTTGTTCGGGATGTAGCCGTCGATGTTGTCGACGCCCAGCGACATGCGCGCATTCGCACGCGCGGTGCCGCCGCTGACGGCGATGGTCGTCGATGCGGTGTGACCCGTGTTGAAGAAATCCTTGACGTTGTCCGGGTGGGGAACCCACGGCTGCTGCTTGCCCGTGAACTGGTCGATGAGGCGGCCGTCGAGCTGTGGTCCCCAGCTCTGGTCGCAGCCGTCGCAATTGCCGGCGCCCGCGCCGTTGACGAACTGGAATTCGCCGCCGGCGCCCTGGCCGTACCGGTTCTGGAAGTCCGGCAGTCGGCCCGGATTCTCGAACGTGTACAACGTCGAGATGTCCGTCCGCATCCCACCGTCCAGGTTCGCACCCTTCTTGGTCGTGATGACGACGGCACCGTTCTGCGCGCGCGATCCGTAGATGGCCGCCGCATTGGGGCCCTTGAGGATCGTCATCGTCTCGACGTCTTCCGGATTCAGGTCGCTGATGGCGTTGCCGAAGTCGTAGCCGTTCCCGAGGGTACCGCCGCGATTCGCGTTCGAGACGGGAATGCCGTCGACGATGAACAGCGGCTGGTTGTTGCTCGCCAGCGTGTTCTGGCCACGGATGATGACGTTCGTCGATCCGCCGGGCGTTCCGCCGCCGGTGATCGTCACGCCGGAGACCTTGCCCTGAACCTGTTGCACGAGGTTCATCGACTTCGTGGTGTTCAGGTCGGACGTGGTGATCTGCTGCTGCGCCGTGCCGAGGGTGCTGCGCTCGCGCTCGATGCCGAGTGCGGTGACGACCACGCCGGTGAGCTGGGCCGCCGTTGCTGTCATCGTGAAATTCTGCGTCACGGTGCCACCACTCAACAGCACGCGCGCGCTATCGGGACGTTGTCCCACGCGACGAGCCCGTACGAGGACGGTGCGGCCTGCAGCACTACCCGGCAAGGTGATCGAGTACGTGCCATTTGCATCCGTGTAGGCGCCGATGCTCAGCTCGGGGACACCGACTGCGACGGAGGGGAGTGGGGCCCCGCCCGAAGTTACTCGTCCGGTGAGTACCGTGCCTTGCGCCGCCAGCACCGCTGGCACGAGCGCGACCAGTGCACATGCCTTCATCAGCATGCGTTGCGAGATTGTTCTCACGTGTCTTGTCATTCCTGACTCCAGGGTGAGCGTTCCAGCCAGACGCGCATATGTCTGCACGCCTCGCTACGAAGTGACCCGATTGTATTCAGTTGAGTCACCACGGACAACGGACGACAGCAAGAGTAGTTGTGTAGGCGAACTGGTCTGTCGTCGAAGAGACCTACAAAAAGCGCTGCACGACATGCATTGATTTGCCCATCAAGACAGCAGCAGCCTGGTGATTCGGCCGCCGTCTAATGCGGACCTGCCGAGCCCTCGGATCGTTGAGCGCCACGGACGATCTCGACGCGAAGCTCCCCACTCGTCCACGACGATACCGATCGATCGAGCCGGCTGGCGCTCGAGGACGGAAGGCCGTGGCTCACGGTGGGCAGCATCGGCACGATGGAGGCATCCATGGTCGAATGGCCGCGCCTATGTCGCACGCATCGGTGGCGATTGGCAGCATGCGATTTTGCGCGCTGTCGACGCTCGAGGTGTTGAGAATATTGAACGGCGCACCAACTGATGCAAATCGATTGCCCCGGATCCGAAAGTCGCGAGAATGCGTGTCATCCGTCCACTTGTTCGGTGCCCGTATAAAGAATATTGTATCCAATGTCGACGGACGTCGGCAACCCCCGGAAAAAACATGATGCCCATCGGAACGCGCCGAGTACTCCTCTTCGCCGCGATGGCGGCGCTCTGCTCCGAGCAGGTCGCGGCCGCCCAGCAGACCGCATCCGCCGATTCAGCGGTACGAAACATCTTCGGGCGCCGGGGCACCGGTGGCGTGCCGTTCGGACCGGCGCAGTGGTCCGAGAGCGGCGACTCGTACAGTACGCTGGAGCCCACGGCCGACGGCGGTACCGACATCGTGGAGTACGATGCGGCCAGCGGCGCGCGGACGGTCCGCGTGGCAGCGCGGCTGCTCAAGCCGTCGGGTGCGAGTGCGCCCATCGACATCGAGGAGTACGCATGGTCAGCCGACGGCAAGCGGCTGCTCGTGTTCACCAACACACAGAAGGTCTGGCGGCAGAACACGCGCGGCGACTACTGGGTGTTCGACGTGCCGAGCGGCAAGCTGCATCAGGTCGCCGCTGGGGCCGCGGAGTCCACGCTCATGTTCGCGAAGTTCTCGCCCGACGGGCAGCGTGTCGCCTATGTGCGCGCGGGAGAGATCTACGTCGAGCCGACGATGGGCGGGAAGGCGACGCGTCTCACGCATGATGCGTCACGCACACGCGTGAATGGCATGACCGACTGGGTCTACGAGGAGGAGTTCGAGCTGCGCGACGCCTTTCGCTGGAGCCCCGACAGCAAGTCGATCGCGTTCTGGCAGTTCGACATGTCGGGGATCCGTGACTATCTGCTCATCAACGACACGGACTCGCTCTACCCTTTCACGATCCCGGTACAATATCCAAAGGCAGGCACCACCAACTCGGCGGTCCGACTTGGCGTCCTTCGCGCGGATGGCATCGGGACGGTCACGTGGGCGAAGCTCGAGGGCGATCCGCGAAACCACTACATCCCGCGCGGGGAGTGGGCTGGCAGCAGTGAGCTGATCGTGCAGTACATGGACCGCCCGCAGCACCGTGACATGGTGCACATGGTGGACGCGAAGACCGGCGCAGTGCGAATGATCCTCGACGAACGCGATAGCGCGTGGGTCGACGTAATGGACGACATGAAGTGGGTCAACGCCGGAAATGACTTCCTCTGGGTGAGTGAGCGCGACGGCTGGCGCCATGTGTACCGCGCGTCGCGGCAGGGCGGTTCACCCACGCTCTTGACCCCCGGCTCGTACGACGTGATCAGCGTGTCCGCCGTCGATGAAGCAGGAGGATGGATCTACTTCATCGCCTCGCCGGAGAATGCGACGCAGCGCTATCTGTATCGCGGTTCGATGAAGAACCCGGGCCCACCGCAGCGCGTGTCACCCGCGAATGCACCGGGGACGCACGGCTACGACATCTCGCCCAACGCGAAGTGGGCGTTTCACAATTACTCCCGCACCGATCGGCCGACGACGATCGACCTCGTGGCGCTGCCCGGACACACGTCGGTGCGAGCGCTCGGTCGCGGGAGCGATCCGACGACACCGGTGACGGCAGCGGAGTTCTTCCAGATTGCCGTGCCCGATGGCGCGACACTCGATGGTTGGATGCTCAAGCCCCGCGACTTCGATGCGACGAAGAAGTATCCGGTACTCATGCACGTGTATGGCGAGCCCGCGGCGCAGACGGTGCTCGATGCATGGGGCGGCCCACAGCAGCAATGGCATCAGATGCTGGCTGATCGCGGCTATGTCGTGATCAGTGTCGATCCGCGAGGTACGCCAGCGCCGAAGGGGCGCGACTGGCGCAAGGTGATCTACGGCGCGATCGGCCCGATCTCGAGCCGAGAGATCGCGGATGCGGTTCGCGGACTGACGCGTTCGCGAGCGTATCTCGACTCGACACGCCTAGCGATCTGGGGATGGAGCGGCGGCGGATCGAGCACGCTCAACGCGATGTTCCGCTACCCCGACGTCTTCTCTGTCGGAATGGCCGTCGCACCGGTCGCCGACCAGCGGCTCTACGACACCATCTATGAAGAGCGCTACGTCGGCCTTCCGCAGGACAACCCAAAGGGCTATGAGATCGGATCGCCGATCACCTTCGCCGGTGGGTTGAAGGGCAAGCTCCTCATCCTGCATGGCGAGGGCGACGACAACGTTCACTATCAGGGAACGGAGCGGCTCGTGAACCGGCTCGTCGAACTGGGAAAGCCGTTCGACATGATGGTCTATCCGAATCGCACGCACTGCATCTGTGAAGGCGCGGGCACCACACTGCATGTGTATTCGCTGCTCGCTCGCTACCTGCTGACCAATCTGCCGGCGGGAGGTCGCTGAGGTGTCGCCAAAGCGCCCCGTGAAGTCGATCGTCGCCGCGACGGAAGATCTGCGCGTGCTTCCACTGCGTCGTCAGACGCTCGCGGGCATGACGCTCGACTCCCTGCGCGACCGCATCCTCCGCGGACGCTTTCCCGAAGGAGAGCCACTGCGCCAGGACGCCATCGCCGAGGAGCTGGGGGTGAGCCGCATTCCGGTGCGCGAGGCGCTCCGCCAGCTCGAGTCGGAGGGACTCGTCACCTTTCATCCGCACCGCGGCGCAGTGGTGTCGACGCTCTCGCTCGAGGAGATCACCGAGCTGTTCGAGCTGCGCGCCGAGATCGAAAGCGACCTGCTGCGACGGGCAATTCCGCGGATGACGACGGCTGATGACGCATCGTCCAGGGACATTCTGGAAGCGTACGAGAGCGCGCTGGAGTCGGGAGAGGTCTCCCTGTGGGGAGAGCTCAACTGGCAATTTCATTCGTCGCTCTATGCGCCGTCGAAGCGGCAGTACACGCTGAACATCCTCAGCAAGCTGCACCAGCACGCCGACCGATATCTCCGCATGCAATTGGCGCTGACGCACGGCGAGTCGCGCGCGCGCACCGAGCATCGCGCCATCGCGTTGGCGACACGCAAGCGCGACGTCCGAAAGGCATCACAGCTGATGCGCGATCACATTCTCGATGCGGGAAAGACATTGGTGACATTCCTCGAGGAGCATCGCGGCGAGCCCCCGCGCCGAACTCGTGGCAAGGTGGCGCGATGACGACCGCCGAACCGATTGCGATTCGCATCGTCGACTCGCATACCGAGGGGGAACCGACGCGCGTGGTCGTGAGCGGATGGCCGCAGCCGAGCGGCGAGACGATGGCGGAGCGTCGCGATGACCTGAGTGCTCGCTTCGACCACCTGCGACGCGCCGTCGTCCGGGAGCCGCGCGGCTTCGATGCCATCGTCGGTGCGCTGCTCACGCCGCCGGTGAACGAGGGCTCGACCGCCGGCATCGTCTTCTTCAACAACGGCACCTACCTCGGTATGTGCGGCCACGGACTCATTGGGGTCGTTCGCACGCTCGAGTTTCTCGGCCGCTTGAAGCCAGGCAAGGCGTACTTCGATACGCCGGTGGGAACGGTGAGCGCGGAACTGTTCGACGACGGCTCGGTGTCGATCGACAGCGTGCCGGCGAAGCTGCATGCGCGCGACGTCGCCGTCGACGTCGAAGGATATGGGCGCATCGTCGGCGACGTGTCGTGGGGAGGAAACTGGTTCTTCATCACGCACGCCGACCAGGTGCCGGTGGACATGGCGCATGTGGGAGAGCTGACCCGCTTCACGCAGGCGATTCAGGACGCGATTCGCGCGCAGGGCATCACGGGTGCGGACGGTGGCGACATCGATCACATCGAGATATCAGCGGCGCCGGAGCGTGCCGACGCGGACTGCCGCAACTTTGTGCTCTGCTCGGGCGGCGCGTACGATCGCTCGCCGTGCGGCACCGGGACGTCGGCGAAGATGGCGTCGCTGCATGCGCGCGGTGAGCTCCGCATCGACGATGAGTGGAGGCAGGAGGGCATCGCCGGCGGATTGTTCACGGGCTGGCTCACATTGGGCGAGAACGGCGAGATCATGCCGCACGTGCGCGGCTCGGCGTTCGTGACGGCCGACGCGACACTGCGCTTCGATCCGAAGGATCCGTTTCGCTTCGGCATCCCCGACGCCATGCACGCCAACGCGTGAAGCCGGCAAGTCGCTTCGACGCGATCGTCATCGGCGCGGGGATCGTGGGCGCGGCGTGTGCACGCGCGCTCGCGCGCGACGGACTTTCGGTGCTCGTGCTCGACGGTGGTTTCGCCGGAGGCGGCACGACGGCGGCGGGGATGGGACATCTCGTCGTGATGGATGATTCACCGGAGCAGCTCGCGCTCACCGCGCTTTCGTGCGAGCTGTGGCGCGAGGTGGCGCCGACGCTTGGCACTGCGGTGGAGCTCGATGCGTGCGGCACGATCTGGATCGCCGAGGACGACGCGCAGATGGACGCCGTAGTCGGCAAGCAGCGCGTCTATCGCGATCATGGCATCGATGCGGAGATAGTCAGTGCGCGTGAGTTGGCGGTGCTCGAGCCGAATCTCCGGGCCGGGCTCGCGGGTGGACTGCTCGTTGCCGGCGATGCCGTCGTCTATCCGCCGCGCGCAACGTTGTCCTTACTTCAGGATGCGATGACGAACGGCGCGGTGCTCCGCGAGCGGTGTCGTGTCGACGAGATTCTCGACGGCGCGGTGCGCTGCGGCGGCGAGGTGATCGACGCGAACGTGATCGTGAATGCCGCGGGTGCCGAGGCGGCGCGACTCACACCGGAGCTGCCGATCGTTCCGCGGAAAGGACATCTCGCCATCACCGATCGCTATCCCGGATTCTGCCGCCATCAGCTCGTGGAGCTCGGCTATCTCACGAGCGCGCATCTGATGACATCGGAGTCGGTCGCGTTCAACGTGCAGCCGCGTGCGACGTCACAAGTGCTCATCGGATC
>JAQBPV010000488.1 GCA_028287345.1 Gemmatimonadota bacterium | reverse complement strand
CGAGGGAGCCCCACAGGAGGCAGTTTGAGCAAGCTTCGCGTTACTGACATGGCCGTCGAGTTCGGGATTCCCGTTGACGAAGTGCAGGGACTGCTTCGTCAGATGGACGTTCCGGTGCGCAGCCATTTGAGCCCGTTGACCGACGATCAAGTCTCTCGCGTTCGCGCCCGATGGGAACGCGAAAAGCGGGAGCGTGCGCAAAGGCAGGCGGCCCCACCGGCGCCCGCACGTCGGCGTCGTGGTGCTGCCACGGCCCCCGCTCCCGAGCCGACGCCCGTCGTCGCCCCGGAAGCCGCCGCTGTCGGCGAGCCCGTTCGTCGCCGCCGCAAGGCTGCCGACGTACAAGCCGCTGCCGACGCTGCGGCGGAAGTCGCGGCCGTCGAACAGGCCGCGCACGATGCAATCGAAGTCGTTCACGCGGCGGAGCGCGCGGAACGCGAACAGCGTGAAGCGGCAGAAGCCGCCGCCGCTGCCGAGCGCTCACGCGAGATCGCCGCGGCTCGCGCCGCGGCCGCCGCCGAAGAGCGCGCACAGGCCGAGGCCAGCGAGACGGCCGAGCGCACGGAGACGCACACGAACCAGCCGTCGCTCACGAGTGCTGGCGCTGCCGCACCCGCATCGACAGACACCCCGCGCACCGAGATACCTCGTCCCAGTGCGCCGAATCCGCTGCCGCCCGCAAGTGCTGGCAGCGATCGTCCGCGCCCGCGTCCCATCACGCCGGGAGCGCCGCGTCCGCGTGCGGTCTCGTCGGGAGGCTCGCCCTTCCCGCCGCGTCCCGTCGCCTCTGCATCGCCGGGCGGCTTCGGCGGCCCGACGCGTCGCGATGATCGTCGTCCCACTGCCGGCGGCGGACCACAGTCCGGCAATCCGCCCACCGCTGGTGCTGGCGCCGGCGCCGGCAGCGCAGCGCGTGCCCGTGGCAAGAAGGGCAAGCGTGGGTCGGTCGATCAGGAAGTCGTGGACGCGAACATCGCGAAGACGATGGCCTCGATGCGTGGCGCGCCCACGCGTGGTGGCCGCGTCGATCGCCGCGGCATTCGCGAAGAAGCCGAGGCGATGCGCGTCGCCGAAGTGGAGCGCGAGAAGAAGCTGGTCCGCGTCAATGAATTCATCACGGTCACCGAGCTCGCGCAGATCCTGAAGGTGTCGCCCACGGAGATCGTCGGCTTCGCATTCAAGAATCTCGGACTCATGATCACGGTCAACCAGCGCCTCGACTTCGACCAGATCGAAATCGTCGCTGGCGAATTCGGCTTCCAGGCCGTTCGTGAGGACGAGTACCAGGCCGAGGAAGTCGGCACCGTCGCCGCCGACGAGCCGGAAGATCTCAAGCCGCGGCCCCCGATCGTCACGATCATGGGTCACGTCGATCATGGTAAGACGTCGCTGCTCGATTACATCCGCAAGGCGAACGTCGTCGCAGGTGAGGCCGGCGGTATCACGCAGCACATCGGTGCGTATCACGTGGAGCTGGCGGGCAGGAAGATGATCACCTTCCTCGACACGCCTGGTCACGAAGCGTTCACCGCCATGCGTGCTCGCGGCGCACAGGTCACGGACATCGTGATTCTCGTCGTCGCAGCCGACGACGCGGTCATGCCGCAGACGATCGAAGCGATCTCGCACGCCAAGAATGCCGGCGTGCCGATGATCGTCGCCATCAACAAGGTGGATTTGCCACAGGCGAATCCGATGAAGGTCAAGCAGGATCTCCTGCAGCATGGCGTCGTGCTCGAAGAGTTCGGCGGCACCACGCTCAGCACGGAGATCTCCGCCAAGAAGGGCACGAACATCGACACGTTGCTCGACCAGATCCTGCTTCAGGCCGAGCTGCTCGACCTCAAGGCGAATCCGGACAAGCGCGCTACGGGTACCGTCGTTGAAGCACAGCTCGACGCTGGCAAGGGTCCCGTCGCCACTGTCCTCGTGCAGAGTGGTACGCTCAAGGTCGGCGACGACTTCATCGTCGGCATGTACTCGGGCCGTGTTCGCGCGCTGCTCGACGAGCGTGGCAAGACGGTCAAGACCGCTGGCCCCGCGATTCCGGTGCAGGTTCTCGGCATGCAGGGCGTTCCCATGGCGGGCGATCAGATGCTCGTCGTCGAGGATGCGAGTGCCGCGCGTGAAGTCGCGCAGCGTCGTGAGCGTCTCGATCGTGAGGCCAAGAGCCGTCGTACCACGCGCGGTGGGGTCACACTCGAGGACTTCATGTCGCAGGCCGGTGGAGGGGAGGCGCGTGCGCTTCGCATCCTCATCAAGGCGGATCAGGGCGGTCCGGCGGAAGCACTCGCCGACGCGCTCAGCCAGCTCGGCACGAGCGAGGTGAAGGTCGAAGTGGTGCACCGCGGCGTCGGTGCCATCACGGAGAGCGACATCCTGCTCGCCCGCGCCTCCGGCGCCATCATCATCGGCTTCCATGTGCGTCCGGACAACAACGCGCGCGCAGCAGCCGAGCGTGAGAACGTCGACATCAAGCTGTATCGCATCATCTACGAGGCTGTGGCCGACGTGCGCGCCGCGCTCGAAGGCATGCTGCGTCCCGAACAGCGCGAAGTCATCCTCGGCGAGGCCGAAGTGCTCGAGACCTTCAAGGTCCCGAAGATCGGTCTCATCGCCGGCTGCGCGGTTCGGAGTGGTGTCATTCGTCGCGACGGACGCGTGCGCGTCATTCGCGACAGCGTGGAGATCTACGAGGGGACGATCCATTCCTTGCGCCGCTTCAAGGACGACGTGAAGGAAGTTCGCGAAGGATTCGAGTGCGGTATCGGAATCGACAACTTCAACGACCTCAAGGTCGGTGATCGCATCGAGAACTACCGCACCGAAGAGATCGCGCGCACGCTCGAGTCAGCTCCGCAGAGCTGACGACGGCCCGTGGCGCCAGGGTGGCCGGTCCGTTCGGGACCGGCGCCCTCCGCGCCGACCTTTCCGCATCGGTCACTATCGTGTCGCCTGATCATCATCGCTCCGATCGTGTCGCTGCCGCGATGCGGGAGGAGATTGCCACCTTCCTCGCCAACGACGTCAAGGATCCGCGCATTCTCGGACTCGTGACGGTCACGGCCGTCGAAGTCTCGCGCGACCTCCGTCACGCCAAGGTGTTCGTCAGCGTGCTGGGCTCCGACTCCCAGCGCTCCGCCACGTTCGAAGGTCTCGAAGCTGTCGCGGGACACCTGCGCGGCCGCGTGGGACGCGCGCTCCGCCTGCGCGTCGCACCGGAGTTCGAGTTCAAGAACGACGAGAGCATCGCCCACGCGGCGCACATCGAGCAGCTGCTGGCACAGGTGCGCAAGGACCTGCCACCCGAGTCTCCCGCCACGACGCCGCCCGCCGACTCTCCCAAGTCCCACGATGAGGGAAGCGGCGACTGACGGCATGCTCCTCGTCGACAAGCCGGCGGGGGTGACTTCGCACGACGTTGTGCTCGCGGCGCGCCGTGCGTTCGGCGAGTCGCGCATCGGGCATGCAGGCACGCTCGATCCATTCGCCACGGGCTTGCTCGTGCTCCTCCTTGGTCGCGCGACACGACTGCTGCCACATCTCGACGGCGTGCCGAAGGAGTACGAAGCCGTCATCGCGCTCGGCACCGAGACCGAGACCGATGATCTCGAGGGCGCCGTCGTCCGCGCCGCCGAGCCGCCCACGGACGACGCGATCGCCGAGGCAATCGTTCAACTCACTGGCGACATCGAGCAGATCCCGCCCGCGTACTCGGCCAAGCGCGTCGGCGGTCGTCGCGCGTACGAGGCGGCCCGCGCCGGCGAGGAACTCGTCCTCGCGCCGGCACATGTGCATGTCTACGCGTGGCGCGACGTCGTGCGCGAGGACAATCGCCTTCGCGCGACGATCGCATGCGGCGGCGGCACCTACATCCGCGCGCTTGCCCGCGACCTAGGGCGCCTCACCGGAAGCGCCGCCCACCTGGCTGAGCTTCGCCGCGTGCGCAGCGGGCCCTTTCGCGTGGCCGACGCCGCGTCGCTCGAGACCGTCCGCGCTGGCGGCGCCACGTTGCGTCCCGCGCTCGACGCGCTGCCCACGATTCCACACGTCGTCCTCGTTGCCGACGACGCCGAGCGTGTGCTGCGCGGTATGACGGTAGATCGGAGTGACGACGGCACCGCGGCCGCGTTGGTGGACGAACGAAGCGGCGCGCTCGTCGCCTTTGCCGAAGCCGACGGCGCGCGCTGGCAGCCACGCGTCGTCATGCGGAAGGTCGGATGAACTGGCGCACGGCGGAGTGGAGCTCGGCGATGCTCCCCAACCATGTCGACAGCACCGTCGTCACCGTCGGCACGTTCGACGGCGTGCACCTCGGTCATCTCGACGTGCTTGCACGGCTCGCCGCGCGCGCGAAGGAGACCGGACACGCGAGCGTGCTCCTCACCTTCGACCCGCATCCGCTCGAGCTGCTCAAGCCGACAGCCGCTCCACTGCTGCTCACGACTCGCGACGAGAAGCTCGCCGTCATTGCGACGACCGGCATCGACTACGTGGTCGTGCTGCCGTTTACGCGTGAGCTCGCGGATCACTCCGCCGAACAGTTCGTCGACCTGTTATTGCGCGATCGCTTTCGCATGGCCGAGCTGCTCATCGGCCACGACCACGGCTTCGGTCGCGGCCGAGCGGGTGATGTCGAGACCCTTCGGCTGCTGGGCGCCGACCGCGGCTTTGCCGTGGACGTCGTGGCCCCGGTCGAAACGAGTGACGGACAGCCGGTGAGCAGCACGCGGATCCGCCGGGCCGTCATCGCCGGCGATCTGGAGACGGCCGAGTCGGCGTTGGGTCGCATGTATTCGGTGTCCGGTACGGTGGTAGCGGGCGAGGCGAGGGGCAGGGCACTTGGCTTTCCGACCATCAACGTGCTGCCCGAATCGGAGAGGAAGCTTCTGCCCCCCGACGGTGTATACGCCGTCTATGTCGAAACGCCTCGCGGTAGCTTTGGCGGCATGCTCAACCTTGGCGGTCGCCCGACGTTCGGCGACGAGCGGCGCACGATCGAAGCGCACCTCTTCGGCGCGTCCGGCGACTTCTATGGTTGCGTGGTGCAGGTGGGATTCGTCGCTCGCCTGCGCGATACGAAACGATTCGATTCCGTGGCTGATCTCATGGCCCAGCTTGCCGCTGATGAACAGGGAGCGCGTCGCGCGTTGACGCTCCTTGCCGAATCCGGTAAGTTGAAAGGCTCCATGCACTTTCCTCCTTCCACCCCGTAGTCGCATGTCCAATTTGAAGTGGCGCCTGATCACGATTGGCGTCCTTTCCCTACTTTCCCTGTGGGCACTGTTCCCGCGCGACGTGAAGACTCGTCAGCGCCGCCCCGACGGAACGTTCTATGACACGACCAGCCGGCGAATTCCGCTTCGTCGCGGTCTGGACCTGTCTGGCGGCATGCACTTGGCCCTCGAGGTGGATGAGTCGAAGGGCACGATCGCGAACAAGAGCGAGGCCATTGATCGTGCGCTCAAGGTCGTGCGCACGCGCATCGAGGGCATGGGCGTCTCCGAGACGGTCATCCAGAAGGCTGGCAACGATCGCATCATCATCGACATCCCCGGTATCGATGATCGCGAGCGCGCCATCACGATGGTGCAGGGGCAGGCCTTCCTGCAGTTCCAGATCACCGATAAGACGCAGGCGCTGGAGAAGGTGCTCCCGCGTCTGGACGCGATTGCCAGGCAGACCGGATTCGGCGCCACCAAGGCCGCCGACGGCAAGCCGGCAGAGAAGGCCGACGGTGGACTCGGCGGACTGCTCACGAGCGGTGCTGATACGTCGAAGGTCGCGGCCGGCACCAAGAAGGACAGCACGAAGACGGACAGCGCCTCGATCCCCGGCGTCACTGGCGGCGTCATCTCCAAGATGATCCTTCAGGGCCAGATGCCGGGCCAGTTCCTCTTCGAGAAGGCCAACTACGATGCGCTGAAGAAGTTTCTCGAGGCGCCCGAGGTTGTGGCTGCGTTGCCGCCCGGCAAGGTGATCCGCTTCGGCAACGACTCCACCGTCGTGCAGAACAAGATCTATCGCTTCCTCTATCTGCTGGATCGCAATCCGATCATCACCGGGTTGTACCTCACGGATGCGAAGCCGAATTCGTCGGCGCTGGAAGGAACGGTCGTCGAGTTCACGCTGAGCAACGAGGGCGGTCGCATCTTCGGTCGTGAGACCGCGAAGCACCTCAAGGACTACATGGCGATCGTGCTCGACGACATCGTCATGGGTTTTCCGCCGATCATCAACGGCGCCATCCAGACGCGTGGCCAGATCACGATGGGTCAGGGACGTGACCTGCAGGCGGCGCAGGATCTCTCGCTCGTCCTGAAGGCCGGTGCGCTGCCGGTGCCACTCAAGGTCGCCGAAGTGCGCACCATTGGTCCGAGCCTCGGCCAGGATTCGATTCGCAAGGCGACCATCGCTGGCCTCGTCGCCGTCGTGCTCATCGTCGGCGTCATGCTCGGCTACTACAAGTTCTCCGGCATGCTCGCCGTGGGAGGGCTCGCGCTCTACGTGCTCTACACGCTCGCGACGCTCGCCGGCTTCGACGCGGTGCTCACGCTGCCTGGCCTCGCCGGCTTCGTGCTCTCCATCGGTATCGCCGTTGATGCGAACGTGCTGATCTTCGAACGCATTCGCGAGGAGCTCGATCGCGGCAAGACGGTGCGCACGTCCATCGACGAAGGCTTCCGTCACGCCATGAGCGCCATTATCGATTCGAACGTGTCCACAGCGCTCACCGCCATGGTGCTCTATCAGTTCGGCACGGGCCCGGTGAAGGGCTTTGCCGTCACACTCATCGCCGGCATCGTCGCCTCCATGGTGACGTCGATCTTCGTCGTGCGCACTTTCTTCCTCCTGTGGCTGAACCGCTCGCGCGGTGCCCAGACGCTGAGCATCTGAGGCCAACATG
>JAQBPV010000168.1 GCA_028287345.1 Gemmatimonadota bacterium | reverse complement strand
ACAGTCTCCTGTAACAATGACCGGACTATTCTCCTCGTGTAGCAGTTCACGACACTCACACGGAGACTCGGTCAATGACCATCACGAATGTACGCCGCAGCGCAGTTCTGCTCGCCCTCGTCGCCTTCGGAGCCGTTTCGGCGTCCGCCCAGACCGCCACCCAGACCGTCACCTTCCAGGTCAACGCGATCAACCAGATCGCCTTCGTCGGCTCGCCGTCGCTGACGATCACGACCGCCGTCGCCGGCGCCGCTCCGACGAGCGTCACCGCGGCCGGCACTTGGGCCGTCACGACCAACCAGACCGGCGCCAAGATCACCGCCAGCATCCCGCTGGATATGGCACGGGCCTGACGCTGTCGTCGAACCTCACCGGCGCGGGCACGTCCGCCGGCTTCAAGGCGCTGAGCAGCACGGCGGTGGACGTCGTCACCGGCCTGACCAAGCTCGCGGCAGGTGCGCTGGCCGTGACCTACCAGCTCGATGCGACCGCCGCGGCAGGCATCATCGCTTCAGGTACGCGCGTCGAGACATACACGCTCACCGGCGGCACCTGAGCTTCATTCGCACGACTGGTCTGACTCATGATCCGCGCGATCGCTCTGCTACTCACCCTCGGCCTGCTGCTAATGGATAGCAGGCCGGCGGTGGCGCAGGTCGTCACGCTAAGTGTCACAGCTTCACCAGGCGCCATGAACATTACCTCGGCACCTGCGGCAGGATCGCAGCCCAGCGCCGTAACAGACGCATCGACGTCCTATCGTCTCACGTCGCTGTTCGCACCACAGAAGAAGATCACGGCGCAGCTCAATGCACCAATGCCGACTGCAATGACTCTCACCGCGACGTTCGCCACGGCGGGTGGCGGAAGCAGCAACGGCCCGGTCGCTCTCGATGCAACGGCGCGCGACATGGTGATCAACATCGGTGGTGCACTGTTTAGCACAAGCGCCATCACATACGTACTTTCGGCAACAGTCGCGGCGGGTGTGGTACCATCGCAAACCCGCACGGTGACTCTCACGATCCTCAATTACCCGTAGTCGCAGAGACGCCAGATGATCTTTACCAAGCCGTTGAGCACATTCTTTCGCTTCGCACCGGCCGCCCTGTTGGTCGGCGCACTCGTGCAGCCCGTTCGGGCCGACGCTCAGATCGCAGTCGTCGGCAGCACGGTGGAAGAGCATACCGCGGCGCCTGGCCAGACCTACGAAGGCACCATCCTCGTCCGCAACCTCACGACGACGCCACAGTCGGTGCGGATCTACAAGTCCGACTACCTCTTCTTTGCGGATGGCACCTCGCACTTCGACGACGCCGGCACCACGCCCCGCTCGAACGCGAACTGGATCAAGCCGTCCGCCTCGTCGATCGTCCTGCCGCCCTCGGGCGAGCTGACGATCGGCTACTCGATCTCCGTTCCGGCCAACGACACTCTGCGCGGCACGTACTGGAGCGCCCTGATGGTCGAAGGCGCACCCACCGCTCCGCCACCCGCCGGCGCCAAGCAAGTCGGCATCGGCGCCGTGGTGCGCTACGCGGTGCAGCTGGCCACGCACCTGCCCAAGACGGGCTCGCGCAAGGTCGCCTTCAGCAACCAGGTGCTCTCAACGGATTCCACCGGCAACCGCGTTGTCGAAATGGATGTGCAGAACACGGGCGAGCGCGCCTACCGCCCGAACCTCTGGATCGAGGTGTACGACGCCACCGGCGTCCTGCGCAGCCGCCGCGAGCAGCAGCGCGGCCTCCTGTACCCCGGCACGTCGCTGAAACAGCGCTTCGTGTTCGACGCTCTTCCTGCCGGCACCTACAAGGCCGTCGTCTTCGCCGACTCGGGTGACGACGCCGTGTTTGCCACGCAGTACAAGCTGGTCTACTGAGCACTCGAATGCGCCGCCCGGCTCTCTTCGCGCTCATCGCGCTCGTCATGGCCGGGGCCATTCCCTCCGCCGCGCAGCGCGTCAGCGTTGCCGCACGTGATACGGCGCCGATCGTCGCGCTGCCTAGCGCCACTGTCTCACTGGCGCTGCGCGTCACGAACGGCGGCGTAGAGCGTGTCGCTCTGATGCCAAGCCTCGCCCTGCCGGCCGAGTGGTCGGCGCCGGTTGGCGCGATGCCGTTTGCACTTGCCGCGGGAGAGACCGACAGCTGGATCGTGAGCATCCGCGTTCCCGCGCGCGCACCGGCCGGTCGCTACGTCATCGCGCTCACCGCCGTCGATTCGAGCGGCACCGAGCGCCTTCGCGATTCACTCGTCGTCGAGGTCGGTGCGCACCGAGGGTTGGAGCTGTCGCTCACGAACCGGCCGACGTATTCGGTGTCGGGCGACGCATTCCGCTCGACCTTTCTCCTGCAAAACCGCGGCAACGTCCCCACCACTGTGAGCCTTCGCGGCACGAGCGGCCTCGGTGGAATCGTCACGCTCGACTCGGGCGACGTCGCACTGGCCGCCGGCGAAGCGAAGACCATTCCCGTCAGCGTCGCAACGCGACTGAAGGATGCCGAAGCGCGCGATGAAGTACTCGAGCTGTTCGCCGTGGACAACGGCGACACGTCGGTGACGGCGTTCGCGTCGTCGCGCGTCACGATCGTACAGGAAGCCAACTCGCACGAGCCGCTGCATCGCGTCGCTTCGCAGCTGCGTCTCCGCGCTGCTGATAAATCGACTGGCGTGTCGCCGTTCGAGCTGATTGGCAACGGACTGCTGCGCGACGGTGGCACCGAGCAGCTCTCCTTCGTCATGCGCGGTTCGGCAGGCCCCAACTCACAGTTCGGCGACCAGGACGAATACAGGATCGAAGTGCAGGGCGCTCACTACACAGCTCGCGTTGGCGACGGGCTGTACAAGGCGTCCGACCTTACGAACAGTGGTCAGTCCGGCTTCGGTGGTGGACTCGACATTCGTCAGGGTCCGTTCAGCGCCGGCGCATTCGCACAGAAGTTCCGCTTCCAGTTCGATGGACCGTCTGAGCGTGGTGCGTACGTCAAGGCGCGCGCCGACGACGTGTATGGAACGCCGCAGCTGACGGTGAGCGGCCTGTCGCGCACGGGCGGCATCTACGCGGGCTCCATCGTCAGCAGCGGGCTCTCGATGCAGCCGATGGACGGTGCCATCCTCGAGCTCGAGCTCGCAGGCAGCAACGGCATCCTCGGCCGCGGTCTGGCGCGCACGGCGCGCATCAGCGGCGGCGACAAGCTGCGCTATGACTTCGGGCACGTCGATGGCGACAACGAGTTTTCCGGCGTCGCACGTGGACAGCAGCACGACTACTTCAGCCTCGCCTATCGTCCGCTCACGGACTTTCAGCTCACGGCCACCACCGGCGCACATCGCTCGAGTGGCGTGACGCTCGGCTTCCTCGCGCCGCAGCGGTACGTGTCGTCTACATTGCTGGCCGAGTACAAGACGCGGTACTCGCTGCAGTATTCTGACGTCACGCGCCAGAGCAGCATCCTGGCACTGAGCGTGAACGAATATCAGCGCGGCTTCCTCGCGAAGTCCGAGCAGACGTTCGGCAGCGCGCGCATCTGGGGCGGAGCGGGCAGCGGCCTTGCCTCGAACGCCATCGGTGAGCAACACATCTACCACGAGTTGCAGCTTGGCGTGAGCGCGTCGCGCGATGGCAACGCGTTCTCGCTCTACGGTGAGACGAGCAAGGGGATGTCGATCACCCGCGGCGCCTCGCACATGGTCACCATCGGCGGCGACACGCGTCTTCGCCTGTTGCCTGCGACGTTCCTGACGGTGAGCGGCTACAGCGCTTCGGTGCTCGATGGCGGCGATCGCTACGCACAGGCCGATGCGACGCTCTCGCAGTATCTCCCCACCGGCGCGACGGTCAGCCTTCGGCTGCGCGTATCGACGCTCAATGAAGGACAGGGTCGTCAGGTAGCGTTCGCAGAGTTTTCCACGCCGCTGCAGATGCCGACGGGCCGCGCACGCTCGGTCGGCCGCGTTCGCGGTCGCGTCGTGGACCAGGAAACTGGCCGCGGCGTGTCGGGTACGCTCGTCCGTCTTGGACCGCAGGCCGCGATCACCGATGACGAGGGGCGCGTTGCTTTCGCTGGCCTGCCCGCGGGACAGTATCGCGTTTCGATTGCCCAGCAGCGCACACAGACGCCGTCGGTTTTCACCGGCGACGCGACAGTGGTCATCGACAGCACGCGTCGCGTGCCGACGACCTTCGCCCTTGCCGTGCAGCGCGCCGGCGTCGTCGAAGGCTCGGTGCGCCAGATGACCGTTGCGCGTACCGGCCTGCAGAGTGCCCCTGATTCACTTGCCGACGCCGGCCCGCTGAGTGCCATCACGCTCGCCCTCATCGGCGTGCGCGACACGGTGTATGCGAGCACGGATGTCAACGGCGCCTTCCGCTTCGATGAAGTGTCGGGCGGTTCCTGGGTGCTGAAGGTCGCAACGGAAGCCGGTCTTGGCCTCCGTTGGGAGCCCGCAGAGATCGAGGTGAGCGTCGAGCCAGGCGCCACGCGCACGATTGAGTTTCGCCAAGTGCCGCGCCGTCGCGCGGTGCAGATGATCGGCGGCGACGTGATTGTCGTCCCACCCAAGCTGCAGAAGAAATGAGCGCCGTCATACGTCCAGAAAGCCTGAATACGGCATCGCCCGCGGAACCAGCGCGTCACGCGATCGTCGAACGCCTGAGCCACGAGCTCCGCACACCGCTCAATTCGGTGATCGGATTCTCTCGTGTGCTGCAAGGCAATCGCACCGGCAATCAGCGGCCGGCTGATCTCGCGATGCTCGAGGCCATTCGCGCCAACGGCGAGCGGCTGCTCGCGCTCATCGAGGATCTCGTCGCGCTGTCGGTGTCGCCGCCGGTGTGCGACCAGCCTGTTCCGCCACTCGTCAACCTCGCGAACATCGCCGAAGACGTGGTGGAGAAGTGGGCCGACGTGGGTGCGTGCAAGGGCGTGATCGTCGCGCTCGAGGTGGAGACGGATGAGCCGATTCGCGTCGACCCGATGAACCTTGCGCGCCTGCTGGACAAGCTGATCGGCAATGCGGTGAAGTTCACGCCGCGCGGCGGCGTGAAGGTGACCATCGCGCGGCGTGAGGATCGCAATGCGCCGGCGAGCATCGTCATCGAAGACAGTGGAATTGGAATCCCAAAGGATAGGCTGGCGTCCATCTTCGAACCGTTCGCGCAGGTGAACGAGACGAAGAGCCGGGATTACGAGGGAGCAGGGCTCGGCCTGCCCATCGCACGGGCGCTCGCACATGCAATGGAATGCACGCTCACGGTGGACAGCGAGCCTGGAACGGGCACGCGTGTGGTGATCGAGCTACCCAAATAGCGGTCCTGCGGTCTGGTATCGTGGTGGCGGAGCAAAGCTGCGACGATGTGCTGCGTCCGTTCGACAAGCAGCGAGCTGGGTCAAATTTCGTCCAGCGGCGGAAACGGGAGATATCGAAGGTACGAAGACTTCCTCCCGCGGCTGGCTCGGGCCTCGCGCGAATTCCGGAAGTCGTTGCCGTCAGTGATGATACAGTGGCACTATGAGGTCGGTCGCGCCGCTCCGCGGAGGGAGATCCGGCGGATGTTGTCGCAGAACGTCCCAATCGGCTGACCTGTTGGCACGATCTGTTCGATACTGATACGGGAAGCGGAGCACGACCGGGCAATGTTGCCTCCGCCATGGCCCTTTCAGGCGAGCAGACGATGCGAATCAATCGAGTTGTTGGCTTGGCAGGTGTCCTGGCTATCGGTGCTGCGTTCAGCGCTGGTGCCCAGACCGCGACGCAAATCGTGCGGTTCCAGGTCGTTCCGATGTCGCGCATCGCCGTGTCGGGAATCGCTGGTCCGCTCGTGGTCGCCTCGGCAGCGCCGGGCTCCGCGCCGACGAGCGCCTCGATGGCTGGTACGAGCTACGGCATCACGACCAACGAGACGAACCAGAAGATCACTGCGGCGCTCGATTCGCCGATGCCGACCGGCATGACGCTCGCGGTCGCCCTCGGTGCGCCGACCGGTGCAGCGAGCGCTGGCTCGTTGACGCTCGGCACTTCGTCGGCTGACGTGGTGACGGGAATCTCCACGGTGAGCGCGAGCGCGCTGCCGATCACGTACACGTTGAGCGCGACTTCCGTAGCGCCGGTTGCCCCCGGCTCGCGAACCGTCACATTCACGATCGCTGCAGGGCAGTAACTGGTCTGTAGGGCTTCGCGGTTCCTTGCTCATGGGGCGTACGAGCCGACGCTGACGCGTCGGCTCTTTGCTTACGGGGCGGGCCGCTCCGCGGCCCTCATGGCAACTGCAACTTCGAACCGCAGGGAAATACCGCTGGCTCTTGCCATAAGCGACCGGAGCGAGCGCCCCATAGGGCGCGCGCGGAGCGCCGCCGCCCCATAAGGGCTGCGTAGCAGCCCGCCCCTCTGTAATCTTCTCGGCATATGCGAGAGCTGGATCAAGTGCGACGTGCGCTGACGGCGGCAGCTTCTCATTCCGAGGCTGCCGTCCTCTGCACCGTGATGGGAGTCGAAGGCTCCGTGTATCGCGGTGCAGGCGCGCGCATGGTCATCGCCGGCACGGACACCACAGGCGCCGTGAGCGGTGGATGTCTCGAGGCTGATCTCGTCGCGCGGGCGCCGGACGTCATCGCGAACGGACGCGCCGAACTGGCCCGCTACGACACGCGCGTCTCAGACGACGTCGTGCTCGGTCTCGGACTCGGCTGCCAGGGCATCATCGATGTGTTGCTCGAGCCATTGGCCGGTTCGACGCTCGACGATGCCATCGCGTTCTACGAGCGACTCGCCACGCGGCGCGATACCGTTACGGTGCTGACGATGGTGCGCACCACCGACGACATCCTCATCGGCACTCGAGTCGTACTCGGCGCGGATGGTGAAGTCGTCGAAGGCGACGAACGACTCCTCGCGCGCCCGCAGGACGTCACGCGCGAGGACATTCGCCCGGCCACGCCACTGGTCGTGTGCGGG
>JAQBPV010000160.1 GCA_028287345.1 Gemmatimonadota bacterium | reverse complement strand
GTCGAAGAACAGCGGCAGCCAACTGTGCGTCGCCTTGCCGATGACGCTTCCCACCATGTTGATCCCCGCCGAGCAATACGCGTACGTGGTTCCGGGTTTGTGCACTTCCGGAAGCGCGAGGAAGAACTTGTACCAGTCGTTCTGCGCGCTCTGCGACTGCATCGTGTCTTCGTTGCCCGGCGACGCGTCATCGTCGTCATCGCACGCCTTTCCGGACGTGTGCGTCAACAGTTGGCCCACGGTGATCGCCGTTCCGCCGACAGGCGTGGACATGTCGAACGTCGCGCCACGATACATGGCCACACCAGCCATGACCGACGTCATCGTCTTCGAGGCAGATCTGAGGTCGTGCGGCTGATCCGCACCGTAGCCCATGAAGTACTCGTCGAGCACTAGACGTCCGCGTCGCGCGACGAGCAGCGAGTGCAACCGCGGCAGACTGTCGTTGAGTGGGTCAGCGGCGATGATATTGCGCACAATCGTCTGCAGCGCTCCCTCGTCCACTCCAGCGGTGCGCGGATCGGCAACACGCCATCCGTCGGAGAGGTCGGCTGGCCGGCGATACTCGTACGGTGGAAGGGACGGCGAGCGAGATACGAGGCCGACTGCCTGTTCGAGAGTTCTGGGATGGAGCACGACCGGGCCGCCGAAGTCGAACCCGATGGCTCGCTGACCAGAATCGTACGTCTGCCGATACTGCACCTTCCCGGTCCTCGGCACGATGAACGAAACATTGTCTCCGTCGTGCTCGACGCGATACCATCCGGCACGTCCTGGCCAGTTGACCGCCGGGTTGCGAAAGACGCCACGCAACACACCATCCGGCGCGCGTGTCACGTTCAGGTAAAGCGGGAATTTCTCGTCGAGAGGCACGACCTCCGCACGCCACATAGCCATTCCTGCCGCGCGAAAGTGCAGCGGTGTCGCGTACGGAGCGCCGAACCCTTCGGGCTGGATCCAGAAGCCTTCTGGCGTCGCGCCACCCACCCAGAGCCTGACCGTGCCCTGCCCGCCTGCGAGACGCATCACGACGCTGTCGCCCGCCTGATCCGCCGTTGCCTCGAAGCCGCCGACGCGCGCTGTCCAACGCGAACCGCGTCGATCGAGCACGAGCTCGCCGCGGATCTGCGGTCCAAAGAACGCCTCCCCACCCCAGAGGCCAAGCAGATCGTCGCCGGCCGGCTTGCCCTGTGCGGGCAATCGAACGGAAACCACCAGGCTGGAGATCAAAAGAACGACGTGCGTCTGGCGAAACCTCATTCCGGCTCCTTTCGTTGGGACTGCGATGACGCGCTACACCGCGCACCTCCTGAAGCTGCAGCAATACACCGTCCCAGTCTTGTACGCACGCAACATTCGCATCGCATGAGAGTCGCATCGCTCGGCCACCGCTCCCTGCCCTTTGGCACCTTCTATGGACGACCGGAGGTGCGTCACGCTGCGTCGGGGATCGACATCTCCGTGCTGAATGCCGATCCGCATCGCGTCGTCGAACGGCACACGCATGACGACGCGCACTTCGTGCTCGTGCTCGATGGACTCTACGTCTCCAGCGCAGTCGGCGCTGCGGCGGTGAGCAGCGGCCGGGCGCTCGTCTTCAATCCGGCGGGCACGACGCATCGCGACAGGTTCGAGCCACGGTCTCGCATCGTCGAGGGACGCTTTCTCACGCTCTCGCTCGCGACCGATCTGATGGACGCTGCCGCCACAGTGGACGTCGCGACTGCGCTGCACGATGCGCGCGTCATCGCCATCGCCGAGCGGCTCGTGCGCGAGTGTCATGTGCATTCGCGCGAGGCCACGCTCGTTCGTGAATCGCTTGCACTTTCCCTGCTATCGGCCGTCAGTCAGGTCAGACAGTCGAACGCGTCATGCGCCCCAGCGTGGCTCGCGATCGCCCGCGAGCTGCTCGACGACCGCTGCAGCGAAGACGTCCGCATCGGCGAAGTCGCGCAGGCGGCAGGAGTTCATCCCGTGCATCTCGCACGCGTGTTCCGTCGCCATCTCGGATGCACGCCCGGCGACTACATGCGACGGAGACGACTCGACCGCGCGCGAGTCCTCTTGCGAGAGACGACTCGCGCGCTGACCGATATTGCCTTGAGCAGCGGCTTCGTCGACCAGAGCCACTTTACGACGGCATTCAAGGGCGATACCGCACTCACGCCGAGCGCGTATCGGAAGTTCGCGTGCCGACAGAGCGCGAAGCGCGACGAGGTAACTGCTCTTCCGTAGTCGAAGCCGTGGCGACTGTTCATCAAGCGAAGTAGCATATCTCCATGAGTCGTCGCCTTCCTGCCCTTGCCGTCCTGCTCTGCGTTGTGACCTCAGCGTCCCCGCCGTTGGCCGACGATCCGCCGAGTGACTGGATCGATCCGGACACCGGACATCGCGTCGTCCGACTTTCGTCCGAGCCCGGCAGCCAGACCCTCTACTTCCACGACAACGCGTATTCGCCCGACGGCGACAAGTACGTTTTCAGCAGTCCGAGCGGCATCATGCTGCTCGACGTCACG
>JAQBPV010000144.1 GCA_028287345.1 Gemmatimonadota bacterium | reverse complement strand
TCTACCGCAATCGTGCGCGGGAGCAGAACGGCAACCACTGGCTCGCCATCGCGCTGCGTGGCACGGGCGCGAAAACGGCCGGTCTTGGCGCGACGGTGGTGATCAACCACGTCGGCGCGATGCAAATGCTGGAGCAGATGCCGACACGCGGCTATCAATCCTCCGTCGAGCCGCGGCTGCACTTCGGGCTTGGCCACTCGACGCGCATCGATTCGCTGCTCGTGATCTGGCCCGATCATCGGTATCAAAGCCTGACGAGCGTTCCCGCGGACAGTGCGCTCATCCTCGACCAGCGCAACGCAACCGGACGCTATCGCTATCGGAATGGCCCTCCGGTGGCCCCGCTGTTCACGGACGTGTCGTCGGCAACGGGGCTCGACTTCAAGCACGAGGAGAACCCGTTCGTCGACTTCGATCGCGAGCCGTTGATGCCGCGGATGGTGTCGACGGAGGGACCCGCGCTCGCCGTAGGCGACGTGAATGGCGACGGCCTCGATGACGTCTACATCGGCGGCGCGAAGTGGCAGCCGAGCCGGCTCTACCTCCAGCAGCGCGACGGGCGTTTCCGCGCCAGCGCGCAACCGGCCATCGAGGCGGATAGTCTCGCCGAGGATGTCGATGCGGTGTTCTTCGATGCGAATGGCGACGGACATGCCGATCTTTTCGTCGTGAGCGGCGGCAACGAATTCTGGGACAACGCCGACGCGCTGCGCAGCCGTCTCTACATCAATGATGGACAGGGACACTTTCGTCGCGATGTCGCGGCGATACCGAACTTCCTCGAGAATGCGTCGTGTGTGATAGCTGGCGACTTCAACGGCGATGGGCACGTCGACCTCTTCGTCGCCGGGCGCGTCGTGTCGCGCAACTATGGCGCTACGCCGCATAGTCATCTGCTGCAGAACGACGGCACAGGGCGCTTCACCGATGTCACGCTCGAGAAGGCGTCGGGGCTGTCGGAGGTGGGGATGGTGACGTCCGCCGCATGGATCGACTCGCCCACGAAGGGACGGCGAGATCTCGTCGTCGCCGGTGACTGGATGCCGGTAAAGGTATTCCGGCAGGAGAACGGACACTTCGTCGATCGAACGGCGGAAGCGGGACTCGCGGAAACGAGCGGCTGGTGGAACACCGTCGCGGCGGTCGACTTGCGCGGCAATGGTCGCAAGGACCTCGTCCTCGGGACCCTCGGGCTCAATTCGTTCCTGCATGCGTCGAAGAGCGAGCCGGTTCGCATGTATGTCGGCGACTTCGCTCACACCGGCGCGCTGCATCAGATCGTGACTTCGTACAGGAATGGCGTGAGCTATCCATTGGCGGGGCGCGACGAATTGGTGAAGCTCATTCCCTCGCTGGGCAGCAAATACCCTTCGTACAAATCCTTCGGTGCACGCTCGGTCCAGGACATTTTGTCCTCGGCCGACCTCGCGAAGGCGAAGGTGCTCGACGCGAAGACATTCGCCAGCGCTCTCGCGCTGAACAAGGGCGACGGTACTTTCGAGCTACGGCCACTTTCCATCGAGGCGCAGTTCGCGCCGGTTTACGCCGCACTCGCGAGCGACTTCGATGGAGATGGACATATGGACCTGGTCGTCGGCGGAAATTTCAATGGCGTCACTCCGGTACAGGGGCGGTACGATGCGAGCTACGGCCTGATGCTTCGCGGCGATGGCACGGGCGCGCTGGCGTCGGTGGATATGCAGTCGAGCGGCCTCGCAATCGAGGGAGAGGTGCGGCACATGAAGCTGTTGCGCCGCCCGAATGGCGAGACACTGGTGCTGGTCGCGCGAAACAACAGCACCGTGCAGGTGCTGCGTGTGCGGTGAGGACATTTGAGTTGAGGAGCATTTCGAATATGTCAGACGAAGCCAGGCCGCGCGCGATGGCGCCGGCGCTCGCGATCACGGTTGTCGTGGCGGGGTTGATCGCCGCGTACGCTCTTCTCGTATGGAATCCGCGTGACGCGACAGGGGCGCTCACCGCAGGGCCGGGATTTCAGGAGCGCGCCAAGGAAGCCGGGATCACGTTTCGCATGAACTTCCTGGTGAAGGAACAGGGCGAGGACTTCCACATCAACCTGTACGATCACGGCGCGGGACTCGCCGTCAGCGACTTCGACAACGACGGCCGCGAGGACATCTACTTTCTCAACCAGCACGGTCCGAACGCGCTCTATCGCAACAAGGGGAACGGCACGTTCGAGGACGTGACGGTCAAGGCGGGAGTGGCGCTCGACGGCCGAGTGTCCGTGGCGGCGACGTTCGCCGACTACGACAACGACGGCAAGCAGGACCTCTTCGTGACGACCACACGTGGAGGCAACACGTTGTTCCACAATCGCGGCAACGGCACCTTCGAGGACGTCACCGCGAAGGCCGGAGTGGCGCACATCGGCCACTCGCAGACCGCCGTGTTCTTCGACTACGACAACGACGGCTACCTCGACCTGTTCCTCACCAACACCGCGCACTGGACCACCGACGTCTACGACTCCGTCGGCAAGAACTTCGTGGGCCAGCCCGATCTCGCGGTGCTGATGATGAGCCCCGTGGAATCCAACATTCTCTACCACAACAATCGGGACGGTACGTTCACCGACGTCACCGACAAGGCGGCGCTCAAGGGCCGCGGCTGGGCTGGCGACGTTGCCGTCTTCGACTACGACGAGGATGGATACCTCGACGTCTTTGTGCCGAGCATGTTCGGTCGCGGTCAGTTGTACCGGAACAACGGAGACGGCACGTTCAAGGACGTCACCCTCGAGACACTCGGCCGCACTCCACACGGCGCGATCGGTGCCAAAGTGTTCGACTATGACGGCGACGGACGACTCGACCTCTTCGTCGTCGACATGCATTCGGACATGTGGATGGGACTCGACTCGAGCCACCGCTCGCTCGACGCGGCGACGAAGACGCAGCGCAGACGGTTTCTCTCCCCGGCTGGCGCAACGGTGGATGAGCGCGTTCCACACTTCACCGACATGCAGAAGTCGATGTTCGAGATGCAGGGCGAGAGCTACGACGAGCTGCTCTTCGGCAACGCGCTCTATCGAAATCTTGGCCACGGGAAATTCACCGAGACCTCTGCGGCGGCTGGGCTCGAGAGCTTTTGGCCGTGGGGCATCGCGACTGGTGACTTCGACAACGATGGCCATGAGGATGCGTTCATCACCTCCGGGATGGGGTATCCGTTCTACTACTGGCCCAACCAGCTGATGATGAACAACGGCAATGGCACGTTCACCGATCGCGCCGCGGCGCTCGGAGTCGAACCGCCAACCGGCGGCATCTATCAGGAACAGAAGATCGGCGGCCAGCAGGCAGCGCGAAGCTCACGGAGCGCCGCCGTTGCGGATTTCATGGGCGACGGGCGTCTCGAGATCGTGACGAA
>JAQBPV010000141.1 GCA_028287345.1 Gemmatimonadota bacterium | reverse complement strand
CGCAGTCCGTCGATGTGGAATTCGTTCAGCCAGTACAGCGCGTTGGCGACGAGGAAGTTGCGCACCTCCTTTCGCCCGTAGTTGAAGATCAGCGTGCCCCAGTCGGGATGCTCGCCGAGCCGCGGATCTTCGTGTTCGTACAGCGCCGTTCCGTCGAAGCGGCGGAGCGCATAGTCGTCGCGCGGGAAGTGCGCCGGCACCCAATCGAGCAATACGCCGATGCCCGCCTGGTGCAGCGTGTCGATGAGGTAGCGCAGGTCGTCGGGCGCGCCGTATCGCGATGATGGTGCGAAGTAGCCGGTGATCTGATATCCCCAGGAGCCGTAGAAGGGATGCTCCATCACCGGCAGCAGCTCCACGTGTGTGAAGCCCATGTTCTTCACGTGTTCGGCCAATCGCGGTGCGATCTCGCGATAGCTCAGCGAGCGCCCACCCTCCTCGACTACACGCGCCCACGAACCCGGATGCACCTCGTAGATGTGCATCGGTTCGCGAACGGCATCGTGATGCGCGCGCGTCGTCATCCACGTGCCGTCGCGCCAGTGATAGCTCGCCTCGTTCACGACGATCGACGCCGTCTCCGGCGCCTGCTGCATCTTGAGTCCCATGGGGTCGGACTTGAGACGCAGGCCTCCCTCGCGCGTGCGGAGCTCGAACTTGTACAGCGCATTCGCGCCGACTCCGGGAACGAAGAGCTCCCAGAGTCCGCTGCCACCCATGCGACGCATGGGGAACTGCCGACCATCCCAGTTGTTCCACTCGCCGACGACGCTCACGCGCTCCGCGTTGGGCGCCCAGACGACGAAGGCGGTGCCTTCGTCGCCCTCCATGGTCTTGAGATGCGCACCGAGCATCGTCCAGAGGCGGCGGTGCGTTCCCTCGTTGAACAGATAGAGGTCCATCTCGCCGAGCGTCGGCTCGTGGCGATACGGATCACCGCGCTCCCACGCATGTCCATCGGGCCCGATGAACCGCAGCGAATAGCGAAATGGCAGTGTCGTCGACGGCAGGAAGAGCGAAAAGAATCCCGCGCCCTCGTCGCGCATCGCGGTGGCCACGCCTTCGCGAATGATGCTGACGTCAGCGGCGTCGGGCTGGTAGACGCGGACGATCGTTCCCCGCTTGCCCTTCTCCTCGTGCTCGTGTGGTCCGAGCACGTTGTGCGGCGCCGAATGCCGCCCCTCGGACAGCGCGTTGCGCTCTGCCGCCTCGATGCTGCTCATAGCGTGTGCTTCTCGACGACGGACAGCGGCTCGCGACGCGGTTCCTCGAGTGGGAGCCCGCGACGATCGGAGCCATAGCGCATGAGCACCAAGGCGTGCGCCTCGACCTTCACCGCCTTTCCCTTCACCACCGCCACTTCGTCGCGAGCAGTGTCGACCATTGTCACCCATATCTTCGCTTCGCCCGGAACTGCGGGAAGCGTGAAAGAGACCGGCGTGTCGCCTGCATTCAACACGAGGAGCAACGTGTCGCCCGAGACAGCATGGCCCCGCTCGTCCACCTCGTCCGTCGCCGCGCCGTCGATCAGCATGCCGAGCGCCCGCGCCTCCGGATTGCGCCAATCTACGTCGGTAAACTCCTTTCCGTCGGGCCGGATCCAGCTGACATCCTTCTGGTCCGAGCCGGACACGGGCGCGCCGCGGAAGAAATGCCGCCGCCGGAGCACCGGATGCGCCTGTCGCACCGCGAGCAGCTTCCGCACGAACGCGTTCAGCTTCTGCTGCTCCTCCGTGAGGTTCCAGTCAACCCAAGTGATCTCGTTGTCTTGGGCGTAGGCATTGTTGTTTCCCCCCTGTGTGCGCGCAAGCTCGTCGCCATGCGCGAGCATGGGCACTCCCTGCGAGAACGTCAGCGTCGCCAGGAATGACCGCATCAGGCGATAGCGCAGCCCGATGATCTTCGGATCGTCCGTCTCGCCTTCGACTCCCCAGTTGCGACTCAGGTTGTCGTTGTGCCCGTCCTGGTTGTTCTCGCCATTCGCCTCGTTGTGCTTCTGCTCATAGCTCACGAGGTCGCGCATGGTGTAGCCGTCGTGCGCGGTGATGAAGTTGATGCTCGCGTACACGCCGCGGTCGCTGCCCGAAAAGATGTCGCTCGAACCGGCGAGACGACTGGCCATCTCGGAGACTTCACCGGCATCACCACGCCAGAATTTGCGCACGGCGTCGCGATACTTGCCGTTCCACTCCGTCCACCGCACGGGGAAGTTGCCCACCTGATAGCCGCCCGGCCCGACATCCCACGGCTCCGCGATCAGCTTGATGCGGGCCAGCGTCGGGTCCTGCTGCATGATGTCGAAGAACGCGGAAAACTTGTCGACGTCGTACAGCTCGCGTGCAAGCACGGGAGCGAGATCGAAGCGGAAGCCATCGACGTGCATCTCGTCCACCCAATAGCGCAGCGAGTCCATCACGAGCTGGATGGTACGCGGATGCTGCATGTTGAGTGAGTTGCCCGTGCCAGTGAAGTCAGTGTAGAAGCGCGGGTTCTCGTGTTCGAGACGGTAGTACGCGGCGTTGTCGATTCCCTTCAGTGACAGGGTCGGCCCGAGATGATTCCCTTCACCAGTGTGATTGTACACGACGTCGAGAATCACCTCGAGCCCGGCCTGGTGAAGCGTCTTCACCATGGTCTTGAACTCGTAGACCTGGTTGCCCAACCCGCGCGTGGCGTAGCGCACGTCGGGCGCGAAGAACCCGATGGTGTTGTAGCCCCAGTAGTTCGTCAGTCCTCGCTCGGCGAGATGACGATCGACGACGAATTGATGCACGGGCAGCAGCTCCAGCGCCGTCACGCCGAGGCTCTGGAAGTACTCGACCATGGGATCGCTGCACAGGCCGAGGTACGTCCCACGCAGCTCCGCCGGCACGTCGGGATGACGCATCGTCATCCCCTTCACATGGCACTCGTAGATCACTGTACGATTGTACGGCACGTTGAGCGGCGCATCGTCGCCCCACGTGAACGCCGAGTCGATCACCACCGATTTCGGAACGCCTCCCGCCGAGTTGTCAGTGTCGAGCTCCCGGTCGTCGAGGGTGTCGCCGACCTTGTATGCGAAGAGATCGTTGCTCCACTGAATGGCGCCGGTGATCGCCTTCGCGTACGGGTCGATCAGCAGCTTTGACGGATTGAATCGGAGGCCGGCGTGCGGCTCATACGGCCCATGGACGCGATAGCCGTAGTACTGTCCGGGCCGCGCATCCGGCAGGTAGCAGTGCCACACCTGATCGGTACGCTCGATGAGTTGGATCTTCGCCGCTTCCTCGATGTCGCCCTCGTCGCGGAACAGGCACAGCTCCACCGCCTGCGCGTTGGCCGAAAAGAGCGCGAAGTTGACGCCGATGCCGTCCCATGTGGCGCCGAGCGGATAGGGCCGGCCCGGCCAGACGCGCATCGTCATCCTCGTGCACCGTCGCTCAGGAAGTCGCGCTCGAACACCGCGGCGGTCCATGCGGGCATGCGAACACCACGGAGCTGATCGACGAGCGGATCTCGCCGCTCGAGCAACCGCTTCGGTGCGTCCGAGGCCGCCGCCGTGCGCTCGGCCGGGATGTCCTCGATCATGGCGCCGCCGCCACCATATCCGACGGCGTCCGTCGAGAGTCGCAGCTTCCACGAACCAATCGCCTCGGGGCGAACGGGGATGTTCAACGTTTCACCACTGAGGTTGAAGACACAGAACAGTGCTCGGCGCGACCGCACCGCGTCGTACATGTCGTTGCGCAACGGCAGCACGCGCAGCGCCGTGAACCACTCCGCAGCGCCCTGCACGTGCGTCTCGCTGTCGCCGGGCTTGAGGGCAGGTTCGTCGCGACGAAGCGCGAGGAGGTCGCAGTAGAGCGTCATCAGGCGAGCACCTGCATCAGTGTCTCGCTTGCTCCAATCGAGCCTGCTTCGGAGGAACGTCTCCTCCGCCTGCGGATCGATTTGAGCTTCGCTCTTTCCCAGTGCCTCGAACTCGCGCTTTCGTCCTGTGCGAACCGCTTCGATCAAATCCGGGTCGCTGTGCTCGATGAAATACAGAAAGGGCGCGGTCTCGCCGTACTCCTCGCCCATGAACAGCAGCGGAACGTACGGCGACAGCAGCACCAGCGCGGCGGCGAGCCGTTGCCGGTCTGGCCCAACGAGTGTCGCGAGGCGTTCACCATTCGGCCGATTGCCCACCTGGTCATGGTTCTGCGCCGCAACGATGAATCGCTGGCGAGGTATGCCAGCTGACGAGCGTCCGTGCGTTCGGTCGCGATGCGCGTTGTAGCGCCGGGCGTAGAAGAACGGCTCGCGGTAAACATCGGCCACCGTCGCGATGCCGTGGTAGTCCCGATAGTAGCCGTGACTCTCGCCGGTGAGCGCTGCGTGAATGGTGTGATGCACGTCGTCCGCCCACTGCGCGTCCAATCCGAAGCCGCCTTTCTCCGGCGGACGCACGAGCTTCGGGTCGTTCAGGTCGCTCTCCGCCATGAGCTGGACCTTCCGCCCAAGGTAGCGCCCGATCTCATGAATTTCGTCGGAGATCTCCTCGAGGAAGGACAGCGAGCCGAAGTCGAAGATTCCGTGCACGGCGTCGAGCCGCAGCGCGTCGACGTGAAACTCCGATACCCAATACAGCGCGTTGTCGTGTGCCCAGCGTCGCACGGCGTCGCTGCCTGGACCGTCGTAGTTCACCGCCCTGCCCCATGGCGTGCGATAGACGTCCGTGAAGTACGGGCCAAAGCGGTCGAGGTAGTTCCCTTCCGGTCCGACGTGATTGTAGACGACATCGAGCACGACGCCAATGCCGTGCGCATGTGCCGCGTTCACCAGGCGCTTGAGCCCCTGCGGCCCGCCGTAACTGTGCTGCGGCGCATAGAGATGAACGCCGTCGTAACCCCAGTTCCGT
Source organism: Gemmatimonadota bacterium (assembly GCA_028287345.1). Lineage (GTDB taxonomy): Bacteria > Gemmatimonadota > Gemmatimonadetes > Gemmatimonadales > Gemmatimonadaceae > AG11. The sequence goes on along the minus strand of JAQBPV010000141.1, from coordinate 2,799 downwards.
CGTCCCGGAAACGACGACACGGGCATGATCTCGATGGCGGTGACGCCGAGCGAGAGCAGCTCAGGCAGCCGCGCGGCGGCCGCCTCGAACGTGCCCTCCGGCGTGAACGTCCCGACATGAATCTCATAGATGACGACGTCCTGCATCGCGACGCCATGCCATTGATCGTCCGTCCACACGAACGCGTCGGGATCGACGACCTCCGAGAGACCATGCACGCCATCCGGCTGTGCGCGGCTCACCGGATCGGGAAGCGGATCTGCGCCGTCGACGACAAAGCCGTAGCGGTCACCAGCCTTCACGCCGGGCACCGCCACCTCCCACACACCACGCTGCCCTTCGGCGAGGCCGAGTGCGTAGTCGCCTGCCGCATCGCCGGTGGCGATGTGCACGCTGAGCGACGTCGCAGCAGGTGCCCACACGCTGAAGGTCGTGCCGAACGGCGTGACCCTCGCGCCGCGGTAGAGCTGCCAATTGGATCCCGCGGCGTCGCTCTCCTGGCCGACCTCCAATCGTGCCGGATACGTCATGCGCCTACCTCGGCGATCGCGCCAAGTCTCCGTGGTCCGCCGGGCGGCATGAGCTGGAACCACAGGAAGTCGCGACCACTCATCGTGAGCAGGTACGGAAGCTCACCGATGGTCGGGAAGGCGTGGCCGCTCCACAGCTCCATCGGCGACCAACCCGTGAACTCGCTCAAGTCCAGCTCAGCGTACTGCGCATGCCGTGCGAGATTGTTGACGCAGAGAATCACCTCGTCCTCATGGCGACGCAGAAAGGCGAGCACCCGCCGGTTTTCCGGCGACAGCGGCTCGAAGGTCCCTCGGCCGAATGCGCGGTATCGGTTGCGCAGCCGCACGATCGCCCGCGTCCACTGCAGGAGCGAGGTGGACGTGGACTCCTCCGCGGCCACGTTGATCGTCTGGTAGCCGTATGGCGGATCCGAGATCACCGGGAAATACAGCGCGGCGCTCGGTGCCTCGGAGAAGCCGGAGTTGCGGTCCGCGCTCCACTGCATCGGAGTTCGCACGCCGTTGCGGTCTCCGAGGTAGACGTTGTCGCCCATGCCCAACTCGTCGCCGTAGTACATGACCGGAGAGCCCGGCAGCGACATCAACAGCGCGTGCATCAACTCGATTTCGTCGCGGCCATTGTCCATGAGGGGCGCGAGTCGGCGGCGGATGCCGACGTTGATGCGCATGCGCGGATCCCTCGCGTAGAACTCGTACATGAAGGCGCGCTCCTCGAGGGTCACCATCTCGAGCGTGAGCTCATCGTGGTTGCGGAGGAAGATCGCCCACTGGCAGCCGGCCGGTATCGCGGGCGTCTTCGCCATGATGTCGACGATCGGCGTGCGGTCTTCCTGCGCGACCGCCATGTACATGCGAGGCATGACGGGGAAGTGAAACGCCATGTGGCATTCGTCGCCGTCGCCGAAGTACGGTCTGACGTCATCGGGCCATTGGTTCGCCTCGGCGAGAAAGATCCGGTCCGGATACTCCGCGTCGAGTGCCGCGCGCAGCTTCTTGAGCACGACGTGCGTCTGGGGGAGGTTTTCGCAGTTCGTTCCCTCACGCTCGATGAGGTATGGAATGGCGTCCAATCGCAGGCCGTCGACGCCCATGGCGAGCCAGAAGCGCATGACATCGATGACCGACTCCAGCACGGCTGGATTGTCGAAGTTGAGGTCGGGCTGGTGGCTGAAGAAGCGGTGCCAGAAGAATTGCTGGGCGATGGGATCCCACGCCCAGTTTGACGTTTCCGTGTCGGTGAAGATGATGCGGGCGTCGGCGTACTTGTTCGGATCGTCGCTCCAGACGTAGTAGTCGCGCTCGGCCGAATTCTTGGGCGCGAGCCGCGCGCGCTGAAACCACGCGTGTTGATCCGAGGTGTGGTTGATCACGAGCTCGGTGATGACACGGAGGCCACGCGTGTGAGCGGCGCCGAGCAACTCCTTGAAATCGTCGAGCGTGCCGTAGTTGGGATTGATGGCGCAGTAATCGGCGATGTCGTAGCCATCGTCGCGCAGCGGCGAGGGGTAGAAGGGGAGCAGCCAGATGGCGGTGACTCCGAGCTGTTGGATGTAGTCGAGTTTCTCGATGAGTCCTCGGAAGTCGCCGAATCCGTCGCCGTTGGAATCACGAAACGCTTTGACGTGGACTTGATAGATGATGGCGTCGAGGTGCCAGTCGGCGTGGTGCTCTGCGGCGGTCATGTATCTGTTATGGGCGTTAGTGCGGCTATGTCAGTCCGACGATGGCTCGATGGTGGCGCTGGCGTTCGCACATTTGCGCTTACTGCGCGTCGTATGGTTCGTCGCTCGGCGCAGCGCGCGGTGGGCGCAACATCTAGGCCCCGATGCTGAATCGCCGGTCCAGCAATGCGCCCATGAATCACTACGGCGTTGTGTTATCGCGTCGCAGTCAGCGCCTTGTAGTGCAGCTCACGACATGTGCGATGATCTTCGTGGCCGCCGCGGCGTCGCGCTCGCGCGCTGGCGCCTCGTCCCTCTTCGCCGCGGCGGGCGGGGAAGCAGCCGGTTGCGGGATGCGAGTGTCCGCACGTGCCAAGGCGCGCTGCGCTGTGCCGGTGACGACCACGGACTCGAGATTCGACGTCGCCGGATTCGAGCGCATCAATCCGCCACGAGCGTCGCCAATGGCGTCGAGTGCGAGAAAACCCTCGTACCCGATGCGCCGCAGACGAAGCACGAGGCTGTCCGTTCGGCCTGCTGTCCTGACTGCGCGCATCTCCGTATCTGCACCATTGGGAGTGAGGACGCGCGCCGTCGTTCCCGTC
>JAQBPV010000137.1 GCA_028287345.1 Gemmatimonadota bacterium | reverse complement strand
TGGCACCGTAGAGTGTTCCCGTCTGACCGACCTGTCAAATCGCGACGCGCGTGCCTGCCTGTGCGGGCGACTGGCATGGGTCTTCCCATGTCGACGCGCATGTCCACTGAAGACTCAGACAGCCAGCACACCATGCGCGACCGAGTGACGCGGCTCGCCTTTGCCGGCGATCCACGGCGCTACGACGAATTCCTGCGCGTGCTAGGCGACGCGACGCCCGCCGGTGTCGAGGTGATCCTGCGCGGCAGTGCGGTCACGGGACACAAACATGGATCCGATGAGCCCTTCGACGCTGACGGTCCGGGCACGAGCGATCTCGATGTCACGTTCGTGGGCGGTGACATGGTCAGTCTCTTTCGCGAATTTCACATCGCCGGCATTCACTCGGTTCCGCTGAGCGAGCAGCATCCGTTCGCCTCACCGGCGCTCGGCCCCCTGCGGAAGGAGCTGTGCGCGATGGTGGGGCGGCCGGTGAATCTGCAGGCGACGACATCGCTCGTGCAGAACGTCAGGGACACGGTCATGGACCAGCCGTATCTCGTGCTGCTGAAAAAACCCGACTCCGGCGACGCGAGCTAGCCGTGCGGCTGCTCACCTACAACATCAAGGAGGGCGGCGTCGGCCGAGCGGAAGCGATTGCCGAAGTCATCATGGCGGCGCGTCCGGATGTCGTCGCGCTACAGGAAGCAACAGAGCCGGAAGTCGTCGAACGCATGGCGCAGATCGCCGGCTTCAAATTCTGGGGATCGCGACGATCGCACTCTACCGGCTTCCTCAGCCACGTACCGGTCCGCGAGCATGTGTGGCGCCATCCACCGCGGACGCGCCACGCATTTCTCGAAGTGTCACTCGCCGACGGCTTCCCGCGGATGTTCGTGCTGCACCTGCGCGCGTGGTTCTCCAACTGGACCGAGCGACAACGCGCGCGTGAGCTTCGCGGTCTGCTCGACGGCATCCAGAAGCAACTGAAGCAGGAGCGGGAGGCCTTCGCATTTCACGTCCTCGCTGGCGACTTCAACGCGCTGGCGCCGGGAGAGCAGTTCGATTCCTCACCGATGCCGGCGTGGATTCGCGGCATGGTGTGGCTCAACGGCCGCGACATCGCACGCAGCACGATCGAGATGATGCGTACTGACGGCTATGTCGACGCCTGGCGTGCCGTGCATGCGAACCTGCGGGACGAACCAGGACACACGTTCCCAGTTTGGAACCCGCACGTGCGCCTCGACTACGTCTTCGCACCCGCAGAGTACGCGTCGCGCTTCACGTCGTGCGAAGTTCGGCGGACGCCGGAAGTGGCGCGCACCGCTTCGGATCACTTTCCAGTGCTCGTGGAAATCGCCAATCGCTGACCGGCCGCATCAGCCCTGCGGTCCGGCCGCCTTGATGCTGTCCGCCACGCTGCCGAACTTCTCGAAGTTCTTGCGGAACATGTCAGCGAGTTTCTTCGCCTGCGTGTCGTACGCCGAAGTGTCCGACCATGTACCGCGCGGATCGAGCACGTCGTTCGGCACACCGGGGACAGTCTGCGGAATCGCAAGGCCAAACACCGGATCGGTGCGAGTGGCGATGTTGTCGAGCTTTCCATCGAGCGCGGCGTGGACCATCGCGCGCGTAAGCCCGAGCTTCATGCGCTTGCCGACGCCGAACGGGCCGCCGCTCCACCCCGTGTTCACCAGCCACACGTTCGACCCATGTTCGGCGATCAGCCTGCCGAGCAACTCGGCGTACTTCGTGGGATGCCAGACGAGGAACACCGCGCCGAAACACGATGAGAACGTTGCCTGTGGTTCGGTGACACCGCGCTCAGTACCCGCGACCTTCGCCGTGTAGCCGGAGAGGAAGTAGTACATCGCCTGATCGCGCGAGAGCTTCGCCACCGGTGGCAGCACACCAAACGCGTCAGCGGTGAGGAAGATGATGTTCTTCGGATGACCGCCACGGCCGTTCGGAACGAAGTTCGGGATGTAGGGCAGGGGATACGATGCGCGCGTATTCTCGGTGATGCTCTGGTCCTCGAACTTCACCTTTCGCGTCGCGGGGTCGAGCACGACGTTCTCGAGGATCGTGCCGAACATCTGCGTCGTGCGATAGATGTCGGGCTCAGCCTCGGGCGAGAGGTTGATGACCTTGGCGTAGCAGCCACCCTCGGAGTTGAAGGTGCCTTCCGGCGCCCAGCCCTGCTCGTCGTCGACGATGAGGGCGCGGCTGGGATCAGCGGAGAGCGTCGTCTTGCCCGTGCCCGACAGTCCGAAGAACAAAGCCGTATCGCCAGCGGGGCCGATATTGGCCGAGCAGTGCATAGACATGACGTCCTGCTTCGGCATGTAGTAGTTCATCACCGTGAACATCGACTTCTTCAATTCGCCGGCGTAGCGCGTGCCGCCGATGAGGATCATCCGCTTGGCGAGGTTGAGCACGATGAACGTGCCGGTGCGCGTACCGTGTTTCGCCGGCTCCGCCTGGAATTCGGGCGCGTGCAGTACAGTGAAGTTCGGCGCGAACTCCTTCAGTGCCGCCAACTCAGGGCGAACGAACATGTTCCGCACGAATGCCATGTGCCACGCATTCGGCGAGACGTAGCGCACGGCGAGACGATATTTCGGATCGGCACCGCAGTAGAGATCCTGCACGAACAGCTCATCCCGGCTGTCGAGATATGTCCGCACATCCGACAAAAGCGTCTCGAAGTGCTCCGTCGTGATGGGCTGGTTCACTTTCCCCCAGTCGACGTCTGTCTCGGACTCGGGATCCTTCACGAGGAACTTGTCGTTCGGCGAGCGGCCGGTGTGCGGCGCCGTGACGGCGACGAACGGGCCCATGTCGGCGAGCTTTCCTTCGCCGCGACGGATGGCGTGCTCGATCAGCACGGGTGCGACGTAATTCCAGTGCACCGTCCCGGTCGGAGCGAGCCCCTGGCCAGCAAGGCTGGCCTCGGAGCCCGTCTCTTCCTGCGGCATGGTCTGTGTGGCCATCGATGTCTACCCTCGGGTGCGAGCGCGGCGGCGACAGACGCCAGCCACGCTCAGAGTTTCGAGAAGATTGTCGGTGAGGGACTCGCGGCGGCGAAGGCGGGCTCCGCCGATTGGGTCCGTTCCTGCGCGTCGACGACGGCCACTGCGGCCATGTTGACGATGTCCTGCACGTCGGCACCACGCTCGAGCACATGCACAGGCCGCCGCATGCCGACGAGGATGGGACCAATGGCCGTGGCCCCACCGAGATGGTGCAACAACTTGTACGCGATGTTTCCCGCGCTCAGGTTCGGGAAGATGAGCACGTTCGCCTGTTCCTTCAGCGCACTGAATGGGTAGTCGCGCTTGAGGATCTGCGGGTCGAACGCCGTATCGGCCTGCATCTCGCCGTCCACGACGAGCGACGGATCACGCTCTTTCAGTATCTGTGCCGCGCGCGCCATCTTCTCGGCGTCGGGATGCTTCACCGAGCCGAAGTTGGAGAACGACAGCATGGCGATGCGTGGGACGATGCCCAGCGTCCGCGTAATGCGGCTCGCCGCGAATGCGATCTGCGCGACCTGCTCGGCGGTGGGATCGATGTTCACTGTCGTGTCGCCGCAGAACACGACATGTCGCTCGGTGACGAGCATGTACATGCCGCTGACGAGCTTCGCGCTGGGATGCGCACCGATGACCTGGAGCGCAGGACGAATGGTCTCCGGATAGTGCATCGTGACGCCGGAGAGCAGCGCGTCCGCATCGCCGCGCGCCACCATGCACGAGCCGAAGTAGTTCCCGTTGAACAGTTGGCGGCGCGCTTCGTCGAGCGACAGGCCCTTCCGCTGGCGAAGCTGCCACATGTAATGCGCGTAGGCATCACGGCGTGGCGACGTGGCCGGATCGTCGATGGTGATGCCCTCGAGCGAGATGCGATTCTCGCAGGCAATGCGATTGATCGTTTCCGGATTGCCGAGGAGGATCGGATACGCGATGCCGTCTTCGACGAGTGTGGCGGCGGCGCGAATGATCTTCGGTTCCTCACCCTCCGGAAAGACGATGCGCTTGGGATCGCGACTGGCGCGGTTGATCAGGCCGCGCATGATGCCGCGCGCACGACCGAGCCGCTCCTCGAGACGTTCGCGATAGCCTTCGAGGTCGATGAACTCGCGCGCGACGCCACTCGCTACCGCCGCCCACGCCACCGCCGGCGCCACCCATAGCAGCACGCGCGGATCGAATGGGAACGGAATGAGATAGTCGGGACCGAAGTGCACGTTGCGAAGGCCGTAGAGCGCAGCGACGGAATCGGGAACGTCCTGCTTCGCAAGCAGCGCCAGTGCGCGCGTCGCTGCCATCTTCATCTCCTCGTTGATCTCCGTTGCGCGCACATCGAGCGCACCGCGGAAGATGAACGGGAAGCCGAGGACGTTGTTGACCTGGTTCGGGTAGTCACTGCGGCCGGTGGCGATGATCGCGTCGGTGCGCACGGCGCGCACTTCTTCCGGCGTGATCTCGGGAACCGGATTGGCGAGCGCGAAGATGATCGGTCGCGCCGCCATCTCGGCCACCATCTCACGCGT
>JAQBPV010000117.1 GCA_028287345.1 Gemmatimonadota bacterium | reverse complement strand
GTGTCGGAAGAGCCGGACCTGATGGCGGTGTGCAAGACGCTGATCGATCGCGCGAACGAGGCGGGTGGACCGGACAACATCACGGTGATCGCGGCGCGGTTCGATGGCGATGGGCTTTCCGCGCCATCGAATGGGGACGACGTGGGCCATCGCGTGTATCCGCTGTCCACGGATTCAGGTCAGGTCGTGGCGCAGCGTCGGACGACGTCGCCGACGCTACCGGGCAATGCCGATCGTCGTCCGACATTGAAGGTGCCGCAGAAGGACGCGGTGCCTCTCGACGCGCCGGAGCGGTTGACGCCGACGCTGCCGATTCCGCAGGTGTCGCTGCGACGGAAGACGCGTGGCTCGCTGATCGCACTTCTGCTGCTGGTGATCCTCCTCGCCGGCGCGACGTGGTGGGTGTATAGCACGGCGTCGTCCGTCGTGAAGCTGAAGCCGGCGCCCGCCGCGCCGAAGCAGTGACGCTCGAGCTGCGCGTCTTGAGCGGAACTCGCGCCGGTACGGGTGAGCGCTTCGAGAAATCAGTGGTGACGGTGGGTCGCGATACGATGAGCGACCTTCGCTTCGATCCGCAGACGGAGCTCGACGTCTCCACACGACATGCAGAGCTGCGCAACGCGTCCGGCGTGTGGACGATTCACGATCAGGGGAGCACGAACGGCACGTTCGTCAATGGCGAGCGCGTTGGCGATTCGCATCGCCTGAGTGATGGCGACGTGGTGAGCTTCGGCGCCAACGGACCACGTGTGGAAGTGCGCGGTATCGACGGCGCTGCGTCAGCAGGTGCGGCGCCAGCGACTGCGCTGCGGCCGAGTATGCCGATGTCGTCGGGCGATCCGGGGAAGCCGCGCATGGATACGTCGATGCGCGTCGCGGTGGCCGTGGAGGAACAGACACGCTCGCTGCGCCGGAACTTCATGATCGCGGGTAGCGCGCTCATCGCGGCTGGTGTGATCGGTTTCCTGTTCTGGCAGCGTCAAACGTCGGCGCGCGAAGCGGAGTTGGTCGCGACGTTCAGGAAGTTGGAGAGCACAATGGCGGCGCTGCAGCAGCGGGTCGCCACGCGCCAGCCGGGTGATTCGTTGTACGCGGCGGCGTTGAAGGACACGATCGAGGCGCGCAACCGCGACCTGACACAAGCTCGGAAGATGATCGCGTCTGGCAATGCGACGCCGGAGAGCGTACGGGAGTTGTCGCTGAAGCTCGATCGCACGGCAGTGATGCAGCAGTCGATCTCGGCGGTGTCGAGGGTCAGTGAGCTGAACGACGGCGCGGTCGCGATGCTGGCGAGCGACTTCGACGGGAAGTTCATCGCCGGAACGGCATTCGGGATCACACCGAGCGGAATGTTGGTCACGAACAAGCACACGGTGCGCACGGAGGCGGGTGTTCCGGCGCAGCGGATGATGGTGATCTATGCGAACACGAAGAAGTGGTTGCGGGCGAAGATCGTGCGGGTGAGCGAGACGGATGATCTGGCGTTGATCCAGGTCGAGGATCCGGGCACGTATCCGGTGGTGGCGGGAGTGAGCCGCGCGGGTGCAGCAGCGAAGGTGGGGGCGCCGGTGTCATCGATCGGCTATCCGGGCGCGACGGATACGCCGATGGAAGGCTCGGGCATGAACATCACGGCGCGGACGACGATCTCGCCGGGCACGGTGAGCAAGCGTCTCGACGATGTGATCCAGATCGACTCGTACGCTGGCCACGGCTCGAGCGGGAGTCCGCTGTTCGACTCGGCGGGGAATGTGGTGGGGGTGATCTGGGGTGGTGCGAAGGAGAGCAACGGGCGGATCGTGTATGCGGTGCCGGCGCAGCGACTCTCGGCGTTCATTGCGCCTGAGGGGGCGGGGATCGTTCGGTAGTCTCGTTCTGCGCCATCTCGAGTTCTGCCGCCGCACTCCTGACGAAGTGCGCCTTGAATCGGTTCTCGCAGATCACGCGGTAGGGCCGTGCTTCGCGCCCGTAGTGAAGCACGAGCCCGATTTCAAAGATTGTCGCGCACAGATACCCGAAGAGTTGCTCTGTGGAATCGGGAGGCATCTTCTCGCCTGCCTTGTTCTCGACAATGAGCTTCCTGTCGACGAGCATGTCGGCGCGCTCTCGCGTGAGCCACAAGCCACGAAAGTAGAGGTTCACGGCCACTTCGCGCTCCACGAGGTGACCCTTGGCGGTCAGGGCGCGTTCGAGGGCAAGCGAATAGACGTACTCCCTAAAACCGAATCCGAGCTCGCGGTGAACATCATAGAATGAGCCGATTACCGAGTAGGTGAGTTCGGCTTCGATTGGGTTGAGTCCGCGTCCTGAGCTCATGGCGCATTCTATCGCCTTGTGCAGTGTGCGCGTCACCAAAGCACGCCAGCATGCATCCCTTTGCCGCGTGCGAAGGAACTGCTTCGGGCTGGCATCGGAGATATTGGAAAGCGACACAAACTGATTGGACGGACTTGAACGGAAACAACGAAAGGCAGCTGTCGCAGTTTCCGTCAGTGTCCGTCAGGTCAGTTCTTGTCGCTGTTCGAAATCTCCGAAACCAGAATGGCGAACATGAGTCATCAGTCCGAACATTCTGTCAGCTCATCGCGATTCGGCGAAAATCTTTCGACTTCTACGCGAGCGACACCAGCACCCCAGTCTCGGCCATCCCTGCACCGGAGCCGGCGAAGACCTCCGCCGCTCGCCCCGTCTCCTCCTCGTAGCGCGCGGCGATGGCACGAACCGTCGATTCGGCGTCATCCGTCCCGAGGATGGCAATCGTACCACCGCTGCCCCCGCCGGTGATCTTCGCACCGAAGAGACCACTGCGCGGCGCCGAGTCGCGCACCATCTGCACCAGGCGATCAGTCCCATCGCTCCCGAGTCCACACGCGCCATAGCTCGCGTGCGACGCATACATCAGCTGACCCATCTCGGAGGCCGCGGCAGGCGAGCTGCCGAGTGAGCCAAGTAGTGTCGCAAAGCGTTCGACACGTGCATTCTCGCGTACCGGATGCGACGTCGCCACACGGATTGGATACGAACGATCCGGGTTCACACGCGTCGCTGTATCGGTGATCCCCCCGAACTTCGCCAGGAAATCCTCACCCAGCATGTGTTCGGGCAGCTGCATCTCGAACTGCGATGCGAAAGTATCCGGGGAGATGTTCGCGAGATAGCCATTCCATCGATCGTCGCGCACGCGTATACGATCGCCAGCCTGCTCGGCACGGAAGCCGGACATCGCAGCGATCATGCGATAGCCCATGAACGCCGCCGTGCGCACCGTGCCATAGTCGGCGCCCGTGACCGCGTGGCGAATACCTGAATCGATGCCGTAGAAACGGAAGCCCGACGGAATCGCGACGTGACCCTCGATCGTCGCCGGCTGACAACGCAGTCGCAGCAGGTGATCCTTCCGACCGCACGCACTCGTCATCTGATCCATCACGCCACACGGCGCTCGCGCGATGTGATTCTCCGCCCACTGGGCAGCCAGCGCGATCTCCGGCGCCGAGAGGTCCGCGCCGTACGCAGCAGCGATCGACGCGAGTGACGACACCTCCAGCGCAGCCGACGAGCTCACGCCCTTCCCTTCCGGCACGTTGGACTCGATGAGCATCCGGAAGCCGATCGACGTGTCGCGCACACGGTCGGCGTTGCGCACGAGACACGCATGCGCGACGCCGAACACGTACGCCGCCCAGTGGCCCACGCGGTCGACGGAGAAATAGTCGGCGATGCTCTCCGGCGTGCTCGCGGCTCCGTGCAGAAACTCGTCGAGGCGCACGCTCACGTGATACTCGTGTCCGTCGCGCACCGACACGACTTCGATGTTCGGCTCCTCCGTTGGCTGCAGCATCGCCACCGTGTGGCGGTCGAGCGGAAGCTGCAACACCAGCGAGCCACTGTAGTCGGCGATGCCACCCATCACGTCGAGCCGACCAGGCGCGCGCGCGACGAACACAGGCGCGCCAGGCGTGAGGAACCCCCGGCCCTGGATCACAGATGATGGCGCTCGAGGGCAGCGCGGAGTGCCGGCTCGAGGCGTGCGCGCAGACGGTCGTTCGCATACGCAACCCACGCGACGTCCGTCTCGAGGTCGAGCGGAGTATCCAACGGGTTGCCTAACGCATCGGTGACCGACAGTCCCAGTTCCTCGGCGATCAACACCGTACAGAGATCGTACGGATGACAGCAGAGCGGATGCGGCAGGCCACGCTCGCGCAGGACGTCGCGTAGCAACGGCCGCAGATCGGCGACGAAGCGGTCGTGTCCCACCATCATCTCGTATAGCTGTCCACCCGTGGAGATGTACTGGTCCTCGAAGCAGATCGCCTTCCCCGCGGCGATAGGGCCACCCGCTGCGATCATGATCTCGTCGTCGATGGCGGCGAGGATGTCGCGTGCACCGGGAAAGAATCGGGCGACGGTCGCGAAACCATGCGCCACCGTATCCGCTTGCGATGGCCGAGGGATGAATTCCTCGGACATTCCGGTCACCCGATTGATGCGCCGAGCGCCGATGCCTTCGCCGCGGATCGCCCAGAGTTGGTCGGAGAGGTGCTGCTTCACGAGCGGAATCTCGGTCTGCACTGCGAGCACGATGTCTCGCAGTCGCGTCTCGGCGCCGCGATTCGGTGCGACGCCCGTGAGGATCCACGCCGACCGCTTCTGATACATCAAACCTCGTGTCCCGTCGATGGGATCGACGAGCAGCCGCCACTTGCAGTCGCGCTCCTTGGCGCCGTCGGGAAGCACGAGCCCTTCCGGCGGCAATCCCTCGGCGATCAACACCAGTGGCTCCGAGCGCGCGAACTCGGCGAGACCTTCGATGAGCGTCTCTTCGCTCACCTTGTCGACCGCGTAGATGGTGTCGCCGGCGTCGTCGTGCGCGACGGCCGACATCGCGTCGGCGCTCTGCGCTTCGCATGCAGCGACGACCGATTTCCGGATGCGATCGTGCAACTCGACGATCACCGGGAGCAGCGCGCGCACATCAGTCGCCATGAGACGCGCTCCGATAGTGCACGTTGCTCACCGCGCGCAGTTCGGCGGCCTTCTCTTCCGGCACAGTGTCATTGAGGAAGTTACCACCGCCGATCTCTGGGCCCGCGAGGTACTTGAGCAGACCAGGCTTCCGGAGCGGTGGGTGAATCTGGATGTGAAAGTGGAAGCCGGAGTGCAGCTCGCCGTCGGTGGGCGCCTGATGGAGCACCATCACATAGGGGAACGACATGCGCCAGAGGTTGTCCATGCGCACAAGCGTCTCCTGGAGCACGGCGGCGAAGTCGGCGAGCTCGCGCGGCGACAGGTCAGCGAGGCTCGCATGCGTCGTCCGCGGAGCGACGTAGGTCTCGTACGGATATCGCGCGAACCAGGGCACGAAGGACAACGCGCTCTCGCCCTGCACCAGGATGCGGCGACCGTCGGCCTCCTCGGCGTCGATGATGTCGCGGAACAACACGCGGCCATGCTCGGCGAAGTGCTCCGCGGCTGCTTGCGCTTCGATCTCGATGGTGCGGAAGACGAAGTTCGTCGCGTAGATCTGGCAATGTGGATGCGGATTGCTCACGCCGACCACCTCGCCCTTGTTCTCGAACATCAAGACGTGGCGCACTTCGGGGCGAGCACCGAGCTCGCGATACTGCTGCTGCAATGTCTCGAGCAGACGCACGATCTCGGCATGCGGCAGCTCGGCGAGCGTGAGATCGTGACGTGGCGTGTAGCAGACGACGCGTGCGACGCCGTCGGCGCGGCGGTTCTTATAGATGTCGAACGCAGAGCGTTCGACTTCCGGCGCCGAGGGACTCACACAGGGATGATCGTTGTCGAAGACGTATACCGAGTCGTAGTTCGGGTTCGTCTGCCCTGAGACGCGCGTGTTGCCGGCGCACAGATAGCAATCAGCGACATGGCGCGGCAGCTCGATGCGCGTGTCGTCCACGGTTTCGCCGAGCCACGGACGGTTGCTGCGGTTGGACGAGATGACGACCCATTCGCGACGCAACGGATGCCAACGCTCCTCGAGCGTCACGCTACGCGGGCGTGAGCATGCCGAGCACGCGCGGCCCGCGCGCGCCGGTGGCTGTCGGGACGTTGCCGGGGATTCTCTCGAGATGCAGATGGGCGAGCAGCGCGAATGCGACAGCCTCCTTTGCTTCGCCGTCGAAGTAGCGTTGATCGAAGGTCAGCACAGGCAGCGGCGCAACGGCCTCGGTCAGCATTCGCAGCAGCACCGGATTCTTTGCTCCGCCGCCGGAGACGAGTACCTCCTCGATCGGCTCCGGAATGAATCGGCGATACGCATCGGCGATGCTCCGCGCGGTGAGCGCGGTCGCCGTAGCGATGATGTCGGCGTGACGCACCTCACCCTCGCGACAACACAGCTCGATGAAGCGATCGACGTATGCAGCGTCGAACAGCTCGCGGCCCGTGCTCTTCGGCGGTTCCGCTGCGAAGTACGGATGCGCGAGCAACTCGGTGAGCGCGTGCTGGATCACATGTCCCCGCTGCGCCCACTCGCCGTTGTGATCGTAGCGCTTGCTCGGATCGAGCTTCCGGACGACTGCGTCGAGCACGCCGACGCCTGGCCCTGTGTCAAAGGCGCGAACGCTGGCGAATGTCCCATCGGGAGGCACGACGGTGACGTTGCCGATGCCGCCAATGTTCTGCAGCGCGCGCCAGCGTCCACCTCCGAAGAGCAGAACGTCGGCAATGGGAACGAGCGGCGCGCCCTGGCCTCCCGCGGCAACATCGCGCACGCGAAAGTCACTCACAACGGATAAACCTGTCCGCTCCGCAATCACTGCCGGTGCGTCGAGCTGCCAGGTCGAATGCCCAGGCTCGTGCCACAGTGTCTGTCCATGCGTGCCTATCGCGCGTACGTCGCTGCGCGCGACGCCCGCTTCGGCGAGCACTGCGACGGCTGCGTCAGCGAGCCATCCGCCGAAGTCCACGGCGAGCCGGCAATAGTCCTGCGCCGTGCCGTCGCGCATGGCGGCAAGCAGGCGGTCGCGCTGCTCGTGCTCATACTCGTGCACGTGAAAGCCGAGCAGCTCGACGTCGAAGGTGTCGCCTTTCGCGGGAGTGAACCGCGCGACCGCGGCAGAGATACCGTCGAGCGACGTGCCCGACATCAAGCCGACGTACGTTCCGCCAGCGCGCGTCATTCGACAGGCGGTGGATCACCACCGATGACGCGGCGCACGACTCCGCCGCCTTCATCGAGCTTGCGCTGTGCCTCGTCCTTGTCGACGCCGAGCGCGTGCATGACGATGGCGAGCTTCACCGATCCGCCGGCCCGCTCGATCAGTTCGCGCGCCTGCTCACGCGTGACACTAGACACCTCGGCGACCATGCGCTCGCTGCGATCTACCAACTTCACGTTGGTGGCGCGCAGGTCGATCATCAGGTTGCCGAAGGTCTTGCCGAGGCGGATCATCGCGCCCGTTGTGATCATGTTGAGGATGAGCTTCGTCGCCGTGCCGGCCTTCAGACGCGTGCTTCCCGTGACGACTTCAGGCCCCGTGATGGCGACGATCGCGATATCAGCCTGGTGTAGAGTTTCGGGTGGGGGTGGAGAACATGCGACGATCGCCGTTCGAGCACCGACGCTGCGCGCATGTTCGAGCGCGACGCGCACATATGGTGTCGTCCCGGATGCGGCGATGCCGACAACCATGTCGCCAGCGCGAACACCGCGCGCCGCCAGATCGATGCGTGCCTGATCGAGATTGTCCTCGGCGCCTTCCTGCGCGCTCGTGAGCGCGGCGGGTCCGCCGGCGATGATACCCTGCACCATTTCCGGTGGCGTGCCGAAAGTGGGAGGGCACTCCGAGGCGTCGAGGACGCCGAGTCGGCCCGAGGTTCCCGCGCCGACGTAGAACAGCCGGCCTCCCGCACGAAAGGTCTGCTCGGCGGCGCTGATCGCTTTGGCGATGTGTTCGCGCTGTGTCGCGACCGCGTCGACGACCGTGCTGTCTTCCGCGATCATGAGGTCGACGATGCCAAGCGAGTCGGCAAGATCGATCTGTTGTGTGCGCGGATTGCGGCGCTCGGTGATGCGGGGGTCTATGACGCGCAGGGTTCAATACCGGGAACGAGAGAACGAGATACGCGTCGCCGGGTACACTTCTGTCATCCCCTGAACGCCGCCGCTAAGTTACCGGACGCCGTTCGCCACTCGCAAGCCGCCGGAGCTTCTGTGCGCCTACTGCCTTTCGCGACAATCGGTTTCTTCGTGTGTCTCGCGTCTCACGGCGCTGAAGCGCAGATCATTCGGCCGCGCTTTCAGGTGGGCCAGCCGACGGCGTTCCTCTCGCTGGGCGTGGGGCTGCAGCAGGGCTGGTCGGTGAATGACGGTGCGTCCAACAGCCTCTGGCAATTCAGCGACGCCACGCAATACGTGGCGGCGATCGAAAAGGCGCTGTCGGGGGGTGCGAGCCTCGGCCTTCGCGGCACGTATGCGAAGGTTCCGATGCAGTATCGGTCGCTGCTGGGCGGCGACGCGATTGTGCAGGAGGATGCCGATGCGAACGTCTCGCAGCTGTTCGGCACGTTGCATGTTGCGAATGGGCGCGGCTTTCACAGCGTGCTCGACCTGAGCGCCGGCGCCACGATGTACTCGAAGTTCATCGCGCGCTCGGATGGACGGCGACTGAATACGGTGTCGAATGACCTCGACTTCACGTTCGCGTTCGGCTACGGTTTCGGGTATGCGTTTTCGCAGAACTTCTCGGTGGACGTGGTGCAGGACGTCGCAACGTCGCTGCACCAGAGGACCGGGTTGAGCGCTGGGCAGGAGTCGAGCACGCGGCTGCACAGCACTCGACTGGTGGGGCGCTTCGGGCTTGGGGGGCGCTGAAGGATTAGAGCGGAAGGTCAACCGCGGAAGCTCAACTGATGGAACGCGGATGACACGGACACAGCCGGATTTTCACGGATACTGCACTGGCCACCGTTCGCCGAGACCTGCTCATCAAAGAGAGAAGCTCATTTTCTTGAGGCTGCGCGTTGATAGTAGCGGGCCGCAAGAGCGTGCCCGAGGTAGTATCCGTGTAGATCCGGCAGTTTTCCGTGTGCATCCGTGTCAGGCAGTGGCAGTTGCAGTTGCTTGGTGGTCCTCGTGCCAACGGAAATCCGCACCCACGTAGAGATTCTATGAAACTCCGCACTACTGCCATCGCTGCCATCGCGCTTGTCGCGTGTCATCCGCAGCCGTCCACCACGCCGACGCACGGCGCCACCGACGTCGGAACGCCGCAGACGCTGTCCGCCGACGGACGCTACATCCCGGCGGCCGATCGGCGACCTGGTGCCTTTCCCGCCGCGTGGCGACACAAGGCAGGTCGCGCACCGGTAATGGGCGCACATGCGATGGTCGCGAGCGACGCGCCACTGGGCAGCGCGGCGGGAGTGGAGATCCTCAAGCGCGGGGGCAACGCCGTCGACGCAGCGGTCGCGGTGGGCTTCGCCATCGCCGTCGCATATCCCGAGGCAGGCAACATCGGGGGTGGCGGCTACATGGTCATCCGCATGGCCGATGGCCGCACCGCGGCGCTCGACTATCGCGAGATCGCGCCCCTCGCGGCGACGCGCGACATGTACCTCGACGCCACGGGAAACCTCACCGACAAGAGCATCATCGGCCCGCTCGCATCTGGAGTGCCTGGCGCCGTGGCCGGCTTGACGGAGGCGCTGGCGAAATACGGCACGATGTCGCTCGCCGATGTGATGGCGCCGGCGATTCGCTATGCGGACGAGGGGATCGTCGTCGACAGCGCGCTGGCGAACTCGTTCCGCTCCAACGCGAAGCTTTTCGCCGAGTTCGAGGGCAAGACGCTGTTCCTTCCGAATGGACAGCCGCTGCCCGTGGGTTCGATGCTCAAGCAGCCGGCGCTCGCGCAGACGCTGCGCGCGATCGCGGCCAAGGGCCGCAGCGCATTCTATGAAGGGCCGATCGCCGAGGCGTGGACGAACGAGCTGCGCAGCGCGGGCGGCATCATCACGATGAATGACCTCAAGGGCTACAAGCCCGTGTGGCGTGAGGCAGTGCGCTCGACGTATCGCGGCTACTCGCTGTACACGATGCCGCCGTCGTCGTCAGGTGGCGTTACGATCACGGAGACGATGAACATCCTCGAAGGCTACGACTCACTTCCCGCCTACGGCAGCGCTGGTTGGGCCCACGTGCTCGGCTCCGCGTATCAGCGCGCGTTCGTCGATCGCAACGAGAAGCTCGCCGACCCGGCGTTCGTGCCCGTGCCGATCACGCAGCTTACTGACAAGAAGTACGCGGCCAAGCTCCGCGCGACGATCGGCAACATGCGCGCGACACCGACGAACACGGTGAGCACCGCGATGCGCGAAGGGATGGAGACGACGCACTACTCGGTGGTGGACGAGAAAGGCAACGCGGTCGCGACGACGACAACGCTCAACAATCTCTACGGCTCGGGGGTGTACATGACGTCGGCGGGGTTCTTCCTCAACGACGAGATGGACGACTTCGCCGCGCAGCCGGGCAAGGCGAACATGTTCGGGCTCGTGCAGGGCGAGGCGAACGCGATTCAGCCGGGCAAGCGCATGCTGAGCGCGATGTCGCCGACGATCGTGACGGACCGTGACGGGTCGCTGCTGCTGGTGCTGGGCAGCCGCGGTGGACCGCGCATCATCACGAGCACGTCTGAAGTGGTGATGAATGTGCTCGACTACAAGATGACGTTGGCCGACGCGATGAGCGCGCCGCGACTGCATCACCAGGCGCTGCCTGATTCACTGTACTTCGAGCGTGATGCGGTGCGTCCCGAGGTGGCCGACTCGCTGCGTGCGATGGGCTACGGCGTGTCGTCCGGGCGCGGGATCGGCTTGGTGAATGCGATCATGCGCGTGCGCGGGGGCTACGAAGGAGTGAGCGATCCGCGGTCATCCGGGCGGCCACTAGGCTACTAACTGGGGCTACTGCGCTGCGGTCAACTGCAACTGCCACTGCTTGACACGGATGAACACGGAAAACTGCCGGATTTTCACGGATACAACCTCGGGCAGGTTTCGCGCACCGCCTCTATCAACGCGCACTATGAAAAATCTCTTTGATGCTGCGGGTCTTGGTGAACCGTGGCTATGCGCAGTATCCGTGAAAATCCGGCTGTTTCCGTGTCATCCGCGTTCCATCAGTTGACCTTTCGCAGTTGATCCGGGTTAAGGCGTCTGCACCCGCCGCGAACGACGCTCAGCCACCATCTTCTCGTACTTCACACGCTGTTCCGGCTCGAGCCGCAAATCGATTGCCGAGCGCGAATTCGCGAGCACCTGCTCCACCCGCGGCTGGATCTCCATGCGGATGTCGTGCAACAGCGAATCGGAGTGCTGCATCACCGAGTCGATGCCGGCGCGCTGCGCCGGTGTGAGCTCGAGATCCTTCTCCATGCGGTCGAGCATGTCCGACCGACGGCGTGTGTCTGCCTCGCGCGTGAAACGGCCAGCGCCAAGCGCCGGGAGGGGCCGACGCGGCACGATCACCTTCTGAATCACCGACCGCTCCACTGCTGCACCCGCGAGTGCACTGCATAGCGCAATCACTCCGATGATGATGCCAGCGCGGAGCCGGCTGGACGTCATTCGGGCACTCCCGCGGTGAGCTCCACTGAATTCGTGATCGACCGCGCGAACTGCGATGCCGCGTCCTCAGCGGGAATGCCACTCAACACTGCGGTCGTGACACCGGACGCCGTGGTCATGTGCAGTCCCGTCGACGTCGCCGCCGTCATCCAGAGCGCAATCGTCGCCACGATGCCCGCGACGAGCGCGAGCGGAATGGCGCGCCGCTCCCACCGCGTGGCATAGCTCCACCACGGCGCTACCATCTGCTCGCGCACCCGCTCACCGATGCGCTCGGCGAGGGCAGACCAGCGCACTGCGTTGTGCGGTGTGTCGCCGACGATGTCGCGCATCATCGTGCCGAGCCTTTCGTCGTGCGCTGGCTCGGGGCCGAAGGCGCCCGTGCCGATGACTGATCTGTCACTCATACATCGCCCTTGAAGAATCGTGAGAGCGCACCGCGCAACGTGCGACGCGCCTCGTGTAGATGCCATCGCACCGTGCCTGGCGAGAGGTCGATCATCTCACCGATCTCGGTGCTCGTCAGCCCATCGACGTCGAACAGCGTGACGATCATTCGCTGCCGTTCCGACAGCATGTCCATCGCGCGCGACAACTGCTCGCGTGCTTCGGCCCGCTCACTTTCGTCGAGCGCCGACGGTGCGGGACTCACCGCGTCCGTCTCGGGCTCCGTTTCCCTGCGAGCGCGTGAGCGACGCAGGTTCGAGCCCCGATTGAGCACGATGCGCATGAGCCATGGCCCGAACGGGCGCGCCGCGTCGTACGAATCGAGATACTGATACGCCGCGAGAAACGCCTCCTGCACCAGATCTTCCGCGTCTTCCCGATGCCCGACGACACGATACGCGAGCTGGAACGCCTGCCGCATGTATGCCTGCACCAGCGCGTCGAATGCCGTGCTGTCGCCGGCACGCACCCGCTCCACGAGCGCTGCGTCCCGATCGCGCGCAGCCGCCCGCTCTTCAGCCGCGGACGACGACGCGCCGGGCGAATTGGGAGCGGTCACCAAGGAGAGATACGCCGCGGCAGCCGTACGTCAATCCTCAGGTGGACGTCCGCCGCCACGCCTGCCCATCCCACCTCCTCCACCACCCTCACTGCGCGCCTTCCGCTTGAAATCCTCCTCCGTCTTCTTTCGTGCCTCGTCCTCGAACTCGGCGGCACGCTTCTGCTGATCCGAATCGAGCAGCGCCATGACCTTGATGCGCGCCTCGGCGTTGGTTTCCCGCACCGCCTCGAGCACGGGCGCTATGGCCGCCCGGCGCTCCTCGATGACCTGACGCTGCTCGGCGCTGAGATCGTTTGGGCCGTTGGCCGGACGCGACGTGGGGCGCAAGGAGTCGAGCGTCCTGAGACGCGGCCGATTTGCCGAATCCTGCGAGAAACGAATCGCCGAGATCGCGAGGTTCTGGCTGTCCGTAAGCTTGAGGTCAGCCGCATGCTCGATCGCCAGCGCGGCGACGGGCGTTGCCATCGGAGGTGCTCCGGTGACGCCGATGTCCTGCGAGACGTTGTCGTTGTTGCCGTTGTTGGCGTCGTTCCGTTGCCCACCCCGACCGCCGCGGCCGCCACCGCCCCTCTGGGCATGCGACACGGACGAGATACCTACCAGCGCCATCACGGAAAAAGTGAGGGCGATCTTGATTCGCAACTGCATGCGAGCGTGCCTCTACGATGTTGGGTGTGAAGCGGCACGGTGGGGTAATTCATGGCGCCATAGACTATGCACCAATTGGTGCGAAAGCGTTGGGAGCAACGAACGAAGGGCCGGCAATTTCCGCCGGCCCTTCGCTTTACCGGCGCCCGGAAGGGACGCGCTTTAGTTCGCCACCTTGACCTGCAGTGGGCCGTTGAGCGTGACGACGATGTTGCCGCCATCCGGCACGCACCCTTCATAGTTGGCCGTTCCAGCGGCCACACCGGCACCACCTGCGGCACCCGCCGCAGCGCCGATGATCGTCGACTTCGTGCTCTTGCCGAGGATCTGGCCAGCGATGGCGCCGATGACTGCACCACCGACGACCTTCTGGACATCCTTGCTCTGGGGCTGGTTGCGCACGCGATCGACCTGTGCGTCAGCAACCGTGGCGCTCACCGGATAGCTGCGGCCACCATAGCTCAGTCCCTTCACGGCGAACTCCATCACGATCTTGTCCGTGGCGTTCTCGCTGCGCTTGAGCTGCGTCACCTCGAGCGAGACGGTGGCGCCGGCAGGAATCGTCGCGCCGTTGGACCCAGTCACCGAGTTGGCGAGTGTGGCCGTGAAGGTCGATCCGACGTGATGCGTGTTGGTGCAGACGCGCTCGTTGGAGCGAAGCGAAAGCGACGTGCCCGACGCGATGGTGCCGACGGCACCACCGGCAGAGGAGCTTGCAGAGCCGGTCGGATTGCGCGTCTCGGTGTTGCCCGAAGCGGTGGTCGTGGTGGTCGGCGGCGTGGGCGCAGCCGGCTTGGGCTTCGTGGCCACGGGCTTCGGCCTGGACGTCGTCATCGGCGGAGTGCGCGTTGTGGTCGGCGCCGGCGCCGGCACCGCGGCCACTGGCGTGGTCGGGACATCCTTGAGGGCGGGCTGCGCGGCAGTGTCGCGGCCAGCCAGCTGAAGGTCCTTAGTGAGCGAAGGGTCAGACGCGAGCGTCGTGTCGGCCTTCTTCTCCGACACCGTGCATGCGGACAGCATGAGCGCGAGCGAGAGAGCGAGCGGAGTAGAAATTCCGCGGATATACTTCGTCATGTGTGAACCTCCAATATGCGGTGCGGAGAGCGAGGTCTTTAGCGGCGAAATGGCGATGTATCAACAACTTAACCTGATCGCGAACAAGTAGTACGTGGCAAGAAACCTGCCAGCCGCGTCCGCCTTGCGGCGCCTCGTCCCTTACTACACCCCCTACCGGCGGATGTTGGCCAGCGGACTGGTGCTGGTCATCATTTCGTCGGCGATTGCAGCGGTCGTTCCATGGCTGCTCCGCGCCGGGATCGACTCGCTGAGAGCCGGCGCGCCGATGCAACGCGTCGCGCTGATCGGTGCTGGGATCGTAGGCATTGCGTTGGTCGGCGGCGCGCTCCGGTATTGGATGCGCGAGATCCTGAACGGACTGAGCCGATACATCGAATACGATCTGCGGCAGGCGCTGTTCACGCACCTCACCACACTCGACCCGGGCTACTACGGTCGCACGCGCACCGGCGACCTGATGGCTCGGCTCACCAACGACCTGAGCGCAGTGCGCATGGCCGCGGGCCCCGCGATCATGTACCTGACGAACACGATCTTCGGAGCGACGTTCGCACTGATCTTTATGCTGCGGATAGACGTGAAGCTCACGGCACTCGCACTCGTGCCGATGATCATGCTGCCGATCATCATGATCAAGATGGGTGGCGCGATCCATCGTCGCTTCGAGGCGGTACAGGAGCATTTCAGCCGCCTCACGACGCAAGCGCAGGAGAACTTCGCGGGAGTGCGCGTCGTGCGCGCCTATCGGCAGGAGGAGGCCGAGATCGGCCGCTTCCTCCAGTTGAACGAGACGTACGTCGTCAAGAACATCGCCTTGGCGAAGCTATACGGCATGATGAATCCGATGTTCGGCCTGCTCGCTGGACTGAGCGTCGCCGTCGTGCTCGGCCTTGGTGGTGCGCTCGCCGTGCGAGGGACGATCACCGTGGGCGCGTTCGTCGCGTTCGGCTTCTACCTCACGAGCCTCACCTGGCCGATGATCGCGCTCGGATGGGTGATCAACCTGTTCCAGCGCGGCGCGGCATCGATGGGGCGTCTGCTCGAGGTGCTCGACGCCGAGCCGGCGATCACGTCGCCCGCGTCACCAAAGGCACTCCCGCCCGCGCACGGAGGACGCTCGATCACCTTTCGCGACGTCGGCTTCCACTTTCCAACGGAGCAGGGCGCCGAGCCGCGGTGGGTGCTGCGCAACGTGTCGTTCACGGTGCCCGCGGGCGGAACGCTCGCTGTCGTCGGCGCGACGGCCAGCGGCAAGAGCGCGCTCATCGACCTCATTCCTCGGCTCAGCGATCCGCAGGAAGGCGAGATTCTCATCGACGGAATTCCGGTGCGCGAGCTATCGCTGAGCGAGCTGCGTGGCGAGATCGGCTATGTGCCGCAGGAGAGCTTTCTCTTCAGCGATACCATCGCGTCGAACCTCGCATATGGCGACGAAGCGCACTCGCTCATTGAGCGCGTGGCCGACGACGAGACGCTCGCCGCCGAGTCGCGTGCGTCCGGCGAGCAGGATGCGGCCGAGCATGTGTGGGCGGCGGACGTCGCGCAGCTGGGCGACACCGTGAATGATTTTCCGCACGGCTACGGCACGATGCTCGGCGAACGTGGAATCAATCTCAGCGGCGGACAGAAGCAGCGTCTCGCGCTGGCGCGTGCCCTCGCGCGACGTCCGCGCATCGTGCTGCTCGACGACGCACTGTCGGCGGTGGACACGCACACCGAAGCGGAAATCCTGCGAGGTCTGCGCAGCACTCTTGCTGGACGAACGGCGGTGATCGCGTCGCACCGGGTGAGCGCCGTGCGCGATGCGTCGTGGATCATCGTGCTCGATCGTGGCCGAATGGTGGAACAGGGCACGCACGATGTGCTCATTGCGGCAGGTGGCCGATACTCAGCGTTGCTCAGCCGGCAGCAGCTCGAGGAAGCGATCGAGACTGAGGTTGGCGTCGCGTAGAGTCGAACGTTGGAAAGCTGAACAACGTAGTACTTTGGGACTGGCGATCCCACTGGCGACGTCGCTGCCCCACTGTAAACTTCTGACCATGCCCCGTCTCGACCAGTCTGTCTCCCCTCCGCTCACGCAGAATATCCCGGCTGACGTCCGCGTCGGTTCGATCGAAGCACAGTTGAGGCTCGCGCTCGAGCGCATCGCCGAGCTGGAGGCGCAGGACACGCTGAAGACGCAGTTTCTCGCCAACATCTCGCACGACCTGCGCACGCCGCTCACCGCGGTCATCACTCACGCGGAGATCCTTCGCGACGGGATTCTCGGTCCGCTCTCGGAGCGGCAGATCGAGAGCATCGGCGGAATCATCAACGGCGGACGCCAGCTGCTCGAGCAGGTAGGCGAGATCCTCACGTATGCTCGCGGCGCGGCCAACCAGCTGACCATCACGTGGTCGCAGTTCCAGTTGACGGACGTGCTCGCGCAGCTCACGGCGCTGAATGAATCGCTCGCCAACAAGAAGGGAGTGCGTCTCGAGGCAGAGCTGCCGGACGATCTCGAGCCGGTAACGGCCGATCGCGAGAAGATCGCGCACATCGTCGGCAACCTGCTCGGGAATGCGATCGACTTCACGCCGAACGGCGGTCGCGTGTGGCTGCGCGTCGCGAAGTCGGACGGTCCGAGCGGCATGGAGTGTGTCGTCGAAGTGGGCGACACGGGCATTGGCATCGACGGCTCACACCACGAGCTCGTGTTCCGCGAGTTCGCGCAGGTGGACAGAAGCGCCTCGCGCCAGCATCACGGCAAGGGGCTTGGCCTCACAATCGCGCGAAAGCTAGTCGAACTGCACGGCGGGCGGATCTGGCTCGAGAGCGAGCTCGGACAGGGCAGCCGCTTCTATTTCACGATTCCCTACCCCAGCTGACGGCGCGTGACCGAGAAGCCGCATGTCCTCGTCGCCGAGGATAATCAGCTCGTGTGCGATGCGATGCGGGTGCTGTTCACCGAGACGGGTCATCGCGTGAGCATCGCGGGGCATGTGGCGGAGATCGTGGATATCGCGGAATCGGATCCCGTCGACTTGCTGCTGCTCGACCTCGGCCTCGCGGATGGGGATGGGTTCGAGGTGCTGGCATCTCTGCGTGATCGCGGTGTCGTACCGCGAGTCATCGTGGCGCTCACGGGGCGGGATGAGCCGGAGATCGTCGCGCGGTGCAAGGAGGCTGGATGCGAGGCTGTCTTGTTGAAGCCTGTGCCGACACGAGAACTACTCCAGATCACCGCTGAGTTGCTCGCTCGCTAGTACTGAGAGCCCAGACTGCGCGCTGGGCGTTCTATTCCTGGGGACCCAGACCGCAACAGCTCACACGGATGCACGCTGATTTTGCTGGCGCGGATTTACGCGGATACCACGGAAAAGCAAAATCCTTTTTGGGCTGCTCCGCTGTGCCGTCGTATCAGTGCAAATCAGCGGCACTTCAATTCCGTGTCGATCCGCGTGAGCTTTTGCATTTTATCATTGCGGTACGCATGTGGGCCCAGACTGCAACAGCTCACACGGATGCACGCGGATTTTGCTGGCGCGGATTTACGCGGATACCGATTTACGCGGATACTACAGAAAAGCAAAATCTTTTTAGGCTGCTCCCGTGCTGTGCCGTCGTATCCGTGTAAATCAGCGGCACTTCAATTCCGTGTCAATCCGCGTGAGCTGTTGCTGTTGTAGTTGTATTTGCAACCAGTATGCGCCGCACAATTGCGAGCTAGATCCGACTCTTCAGAACCTCGGGCGTCAGCGTCTGCAGGTACGACGCGAGGATGGTGAAGTAGTCGAACATCATCAGCACGCCGACGATGATCAGCAGCGCGCCACTCAACTGCGACACTCGCGCGAGATGCGGGCGGATGCGCTTCACCGTCTCCAGAAAGCGCTCCACAGCTACAGCAGCCAATAGAAATGGCAACGCCAGGCCGAGTGAGTACGCGAGGAGCAGCGGCAACCCGCGCGAGAGGTCGGCCGTCGCCGCGGTATACGTCAGGATGGCGCCGAGGATGGGACCGAGACACGGCGTCCACCCTGCCCCGAAGGCGATACCCACCAGCACCGTGCCCAGGTAGCCTACCGGCTTGCTCGCGAGATGCACCCGCCGTTCGCGATCGAATGCCGCAATGCGGATGACCCCGAGCAGGTACAGGCCGAACACCACCACGAGTGCGCCGCCGAGGCGCGTGATCCACACGCGGTAATTCAGCAGCACCCGTCCGAGCACCGTGGCCGAGGCGCCGAGGGCGATGAAGATGAGTGTGAAGCCGCAGACGAAGAGGATGGCGTGGACGAGCGCCGAGCGGCGCGCCCGCGTCAGATCCTCGAAGCCCACACCCGTGACGAACGTCAAATAGCTCGGGATGAGCGGCAGCACGCACGGGGACAGGAAGCTCAAGAGGCCCGCGCTGAACGCGAGGGCGAGACCAAGCGAAGCTGGTTCAGTCACGAAGGTAAGGTGACGGCATGGAACAACGCCTTGGTCCTGCCTGTATCTTGAGCCACCGTGGCAGAGTCGCCACGCCCGCCTGAGCGAAATGTATCGTCGCGCTTCGATCTTCGCCCGCACGCTCGCCCTCTTCGCCTTCTCGCTGCTCACTGCGGCGAGTGCCGCGCGAGCACAGGTCTCGAAGCGCGGCGCGCTCGAAGGCGTGGTGCTCGACAGTGCATCCGGGGAGCCGCGGCCCGCGGTAACGGTGACGCTCGATGGCACGGGACGCGGCGTGCTCACCGACGACGCCGGACGATTCGCGCTAGCCGATCTCGCACCGGGCACGTACACGCTGCGCACGCGGCTGTTGAGCACGCGGTCGATCGAGCGCGTCGTGGAAGTACGCGCTGGCGAGACCACCCGCCTGCTCCTGCACGTCGCGAGCGCGCCCGTGACACTCGGCGCCCTACGTGCGAGAGCGCGTTCTCCCGAGCGCGATCGCTTCGAGATGAGTCCAAGCGTCGGCTCGATTTCGCTCACTCCGAGCTCGGTGAAGAACCTCCCGGCGCTCGGCGAGCCGGACGTGCTGCGCGCCGTGCAGATGCTGCCCGGCGTGAATGCGCGGAATGACTTCTCGTCGGGCTACAACGTGCGCGGCGGCGAGTCGGACCAGAACCTCATCCTGCTCGACGGCTATCCGATCTACAATCCATTTCACCTCGGCGGGTTGTTCAGCACGTTCCTCGACGAGACGGTGGGGTCGATCGACCTGCTGACGGGCGGATTCGGCGCCGCGTATGGCGGACGGTTGTCGAGCATTCTCGACGTCAAGAGCGCCGACGCCGACCGCACCGGGCTACACGGATCGCTCGGCGTGTCGGTGATCTCGTCGAGCCTCTCGATCGGCAGTGCGAGCTCGGACATGCGCTCAGGATGGACGCTGTCGGGACGACGCACGTATGCCGACAAGCTCGTCGCGGCAGTCAGTGATCGCACCTTTCCCTATCACTTCTCCGACGCGCAGTTCCGCGGTGTGCGCGCGCTGGGTAGTGGCAATCTTCGCCTCGAGATGACGGCCTATGCCGGCGCCGACGTGCTCGACGGAGACTTCCAGACGTTCAACGACTCGGCGACCGCAGGAGGCGGCGGCGGGACGTTCACGTTCGGCTGGGCGAACCAGCTCGTCGGCCTCACATTGCGCGATTCGTGGCGCGACCACGCGCGACTTCCGCTGTTCGGTGCGGCCGACAGCGTCGGCGCGGAGCAGCATGTATCGTTCACGCGCTTCGGCACGGGACTCGACCTCGCCGACGGTGCACTCACGCTGACGAACAGTGTGCACGAGTTGCGGGTCGCGGGCAATCTTCATTGGAATCGCGGCACGCACGAGCGGAGGATGGGCTACGAGGCGTCAGGTTACGCGATCCGCTACGACGTTCGGTCGACCGTCTCGGCGGACGACCTCTTCGAGCTCGCGCAGCATCCGACGGCGAGTGCGGTCTACTATCAGGAACAGTGGAAGCCGACGAAGCGACTGATCGCCGAGGCGGGGCTTCGCATGGAACACTTCACGACGAATCAGTGGACGGGTCTGTCGCCACGCGTCGCGCTCAAGTATTTCGTCACGCCCGATCTCGCGGTAAGTGTGGCGGCGGGGAACTATGCGCAGTGGCTGCACTCGCTCAATCGCGAGGACATCCCCGTTCGCATCTTCGACTTCTGGGTTGCGAGCGACGAGTTCAACGCGGTGTCGCGGGCGCAGCACTATGTGCTCGGCCTCGAGAGCTGGATCTCGCCGCTGCGGTTCGCGCGCGTGGAGGCGTGGCTCAAGCGATACAACCATGTGCTCGAGCAGAACCCGTCGGACGACCCGGGTTC
>JAQBPV010000079.1 GCA_028287345.1 Gemmatimonadota bacterium | reverse complement strand
GCCTCGCCCGCTGCGCAGCGTGTCGCGGCGGAGACTGGCGTCGATCTCGGTACCGTCACCGGTACCGGGCGCGGCGGTGTGGTCAGCAAGCCGGATGTGATCGAGCAGGCTGGAAAGGCGGCTCCCGAGGTCGCTGCCGCAAAGGCGCCGACGGCACAAGCAACTCCGTCAGTCGCTGCCGCTCCGTCGGGACGACCGGCAGCAGCCAACGGCGAACGCGAAACGCGCGAGAAGATGACGACGCGCCGTAAACGCATCGCCGAGAACCTGTTGCAGGCGCAGCATGCGACGGCGCACCTGACGACGTTCAACGAGATCGATATGTCGGCCGTGATGGCGGTGCGCGAACGGCTGAAGGAGAAAGTCGAGAAGGAGCACGGCGTGAAGCTCAGCTTCATGCCCTTCTTCGTGAAGGCGGCCTGCCTCGCGCTCAAGGCATACCCAATAGCCAACGCGCAGATCGACGGCGATTCGATCGTCTACAAGCACTACGTGAACATGGGCATCGCCGTCGCGTCGGATGCGGGGCTCGTCGTCCCGAACGTGAAGGACGCCGACAGGAAGGGGATGCTCGACATCTCGCGCGACATCGCTGCGCTGGCCAAGAAGGCGCGGGAGGGCAAGTTGGCGATGGACGACCTCACCGGTGGCAGCTTCACGATCACCAACGGCGGCGTGTTCGGCTCATTGCTCTCGACGCCCATCATCAACTATCCGCAGGTGGGCATCCTCGGTCTGCACAAGACGCAGGATCGGCCGATCGCGCTCAATGGGCAGGTGGTGATTCGGCCGATGATGTACGTCGCGCTGTCGTACGACCATCGCGTGATCGACGGCCAGCAGGCAGTGCTCTTCCTCGTGCGCGTGAAGGAACTGATGGAAGATCCGGCGTCGATGCTCGTCGACTGATCGGCAGCGTGCATTTCATGGTTCGGAGGCGCTTCCCTTGGAGGCGCCTTCGTCGTTTTCGGCATGGTGACCCCGGGGTGACCGGGCACTGACCCGTGCCAGCGAAGGTGTGCGTGCAGGACGCACCCCACCTCTCACGGAGAACCGCCATGCACCCACCACGTTCGTCACGCCGGCTGGTCATTGGAGCAGCCGTCCTCGTCTCTCTGGCCTGCGGCGGCGACTCGATCACGGCGGCACCGTCCGTCAACGGCACGTACTCGCTGCAGTCGGTCAACGGCGCGGCACTTCCCGTGACGTTCACGGATTCATTGGACGGCCTCCCCGTGCAAGTCACTTTCATGTCGCCCACGACCATCACGCTGAGCGGCACCAATTCGGTCCGGATCATCACGACCGTCCGGTTCGTTTTCGGGTCGATCAACGAGGTGCAGACGGACACCGGGACGGGGACGTACGCTCTCAACGGCCAGCAGGTCACGTTCTCGCAGCCTGGCTCGACGTCGTTCACTGCGGCGTGGAACGGGTCGGACATGCTGACGATCAACGACGATGGCATCTTCGTGTTCCGCAAGTGACGCGCTCCGGCGTCGGCAGTGCCCGTCCGCGGTTCGGCGTGGCCGACTGGTTGACTGGTCTGCGTCGCGCCGCGTTCGTCCTCCTCCTTCTCGGTCCGCATGCGGTCGTCGCCCAGGAGCCGACTGCCGGCACGGTGGCCGCTGGCCTCGTACCGGGTCAGCGGATGCGCGTCACCAGGAGGGTTCTCCCGGGAGATGCGATCATCCCGGAGCGCGATCGGCAGCTGGACGGACGGCTCGTCGACATCGACTCCTCGTCGGTGACCTTGCGCCTCGACGATGGAAGCAGTCGGCGGATACTGCGCACGGACGTGGAGACGCTCGAGCTGTATCGAGGTCGTTCGCCTTGGCGTGGACTGCTGGCCGGATGGCTCGTGGGGCTTCCCATCGCAGTTGTTGCGTGCCGCGACGCCAAGTACGAATGCGCGGAGGGGAGCGCAATCGGACTCGTGAGCGGGCTCACAGGCCTCATTGTGGGATGGCCGGACTGGGAAGAGGTACGATTTCCGTAGGCGGCCGCGTCGCGTCGCGCATTGTTAGCTTTCGCCCATCATTTCACTGAGCGCACCAATTTCTCATGGCTGATTCTTCGATCGCCGCCGACGTCGTCATCATTGGCGGCGGGCCTGGCGGGTATGTGGCCGCGATTCGCGCCGCCCAGCTTGGCTTCAACACCGTGTGCGTCGAGATGGACAAGACGCTCGGCGGCACGTGCGTGAACGTCGGCTGCATTCCGTCCAAGGCATTGCTGAACTCGAGCGAGCACTTCGAGTTCATGAACCAGCATGCCGCTGATCACGGCATCGGCGTGGATGGCATTCGTCTCGACCTGGCGAAGATGCTGAAGCGGAAGGACGACGTTGTGGGGCAGAATACGAAGGGGATCGAGTTCCTCTTTCGGAAGAACAAGATCACGTGGGCGAAGGGATTCGGGACGCTGAAGGCCGGCAATGTGGTCGAAGTGCGGGGGGCCCCCCCCGAAAACAATGTGACGACATATCAGGCCAAACACGTCATCATTGCCACCGGCTCCGTACCAATCGAGCTCCCCTTCCTCAAATTCGATGAGGAGCGCGTTCTTTCGAACATCGGCGCCCTCAAGATCCCCGTCGTCCCCAAGCACCTCGTCGTCATCGGCGGCGGCGTCATCGGCCTCGAGCTCGGCAGCGTCTGGCGCCGCCTCGGCGCAAAGGTCACCGTCGTCGAACTCTTCCCGACCATCCTCCCCGGCATGGACGAGGACGTCATCAAGGACGCCGAGAAAACCTTCAAGAAGCAGGGACTCGAGCTGCGCACCGGCGCCAAGGTGACAGGCGCGCGACGCGAAGGAGACGCGATGTTCGTCGACGTCGAAAAGGACGGCGCCACCGAGACGCTCGAGGCGGACTACGTGTTGGTCTCGGTGGGACGGAAGTCGTCGCTCACCGGTATCGACGCGGCGGCGCTTGGACTGAAGGTCGGCCAGCGCGGCGAAGTGATCGTCGACGACCAGATGCGCACCAACCTGCCGAACGTCTACGCCATCGGCGACTGCATCGGCGGCAAGCTGCTCGCGCACAAGGCGGAGGAAGAGGGAGTCGTCGCTGCCGAGGTGATCGCGGGCAAACGCGTGCACATGCACTACCGCTCGATGCCGTCGGTGGTCTACACGTGGCCGGAAATCGCGTCGGTCGGACTCGCCGAGCACGAAGTGAAGGCCTCGGGCCGTGAGTACAAGGTCGGCAAGTTTCCCTTCTCGGCGAACGGTCGCGCGCGGACGTCGGGTGACACGACTGGATTCGTGAAGTTCATCGCCGACGCGACGACGGACGAGTTGCTCGGCGCACATCTCATCGGTCCGAACGTGTCGGAGCTGATTGCCGAGGTGGTGCTGGCGTTCGAGTATCGTGGGTCGAGTGAAGACATCGGCGTTACGGTGCATGCGCATCCAACGCTGTCCGAGACGACGAAGGAAGCCGCGCTCGCCGTGCTCGGACGCGCGCTGCACATCTAGACCGGTCGCGATGACGGAGGCGAACGTGCGCGCGCTGCGGTCGGCTGATCTGACCGCGGCGCGCGCTCTCGTTTCGGCCCAGTTTGGCGGCACGCCATACGAAGCGCGATTCCTGGAACAGCTCGAGCTGGCGACCAAGGGCGACGATCCCGAGTGTCGGGCGCTCGTTGCGGGCGACGAACCAAGCGCAGTGGCGCTGTTCGGCTTCGTCGCGGGCGCAACCGGCGTGGCGAAGATTCACGCGCTCGCCGGTGACGACCGCAGCGAATTGCGCTCGCTCGCGCGTGCGGTGCGGGGAACTGATATTCGGCTCGTGGTCTGCGAGTTCGCCGGCGATGCGGTGTTCGGTGTGACGGGCCAGATCCTGCAGGAGTTGGGCTTCGAGGAGGACGGGCGTGTCGCGAATTTCTTTCGCGACGGCGTGGACCTCGTCGTCCTCACCTGGCGGAGCCTATGAAGCCGATGACGTTCGCCCTGAAGCCGCTGCGTGTCGTCGGTGCCTTGGCCCTGGGCTCGTGTTACGGCGTCGACTGTGTGACCTTGCCGTGCCCGCTGCCGCTGGCGCTCACGGTGACGGTCACCAACGCCGCATCTGGCAGCGCCGTGCCCACTGCTGTCCTTTCACTCGGCGGCCAGGCGACCAGCACGATACCGTGTAGCGGCAGTCCCAGTGTGTGCACGGTGCAGGGCTATCGCGGCACGTACACCGTGACGATCAGCGCTGCCGGATTCCAGAGCGCGACGCGGGCGATCACTGTCGGAGGAACGGACAGCGAGGAGTGCCATTGCGCGACTGTCGAGACGGGCCACTTGAACGTCGCGCTGGTGCCGAACTAGATCCTGCGTTGCCGTTGAAACAGAAACAGCTCACACGGATCTACACGGAGTGAAAAGCGATTTTCACGGATACTGCAGAATCATTTTTTTTCTGTGGTATCAGTGTAAATCCGCCAGAAATCCGTGCCTATCCGTGTGAGCTTTTCTGTTGATCTTCCGCTATTCGTCGTCAGCGCGCCGACCACCTGTTGTTGCTCGAGTCCGCATCCATCCAGATGCCGCCACTCAGCTCGAGAGACTGCACCGCCTTCCTCGTCTTGATCGCCACCATCGCACGCTTCTGATTCGCCTGCCACATCGCGGACGTCTGATGAAAGGTTTCCGAACCACCGTCGGTGTACTTCACGAGGACATCGACCGGTGCAACCAGTCCGCCGACGTTGTCGATCGTCAGCGAATAGCCCGTGCTCGTCTTCCTTGCACCCGCCAGCGCCAGATCGATGTAGCCATTCGTGAAGTACCAGTTCTGCCAGAACCAATCGAGTTTTCGGCCCGTGGCATCGTTGAAGGTGTTGTACATGTCCCACGGGATGGGATGCTTGCCATGCCATCGGTTCATGAACTCGTGCAGCCCTTTTCGGAATAGCGTGTCGCCGAGCAAGTCCTTCAGCGCGAGATAGCCGAGCGCCGGCTTGCCGTAGGCGTTGTTGCCATACGCAGCGTCCTTGAGGGCGTCCGCCGGCGTGATGATCGGCAGATCCTCCAGCGGCGACGGATCCGAGATCCATGACGAAACGCGAAACTGCTGGAAGAACGACACCGCCTTCTCGTGGCCGAGGTCATTCTCGCCGAGGAGGAATTCGAATGCCGTGGCCCATCCTTCGTCCATGAAGGCGTAGCGCGTCTCGTTGATGCCCATGTAGAACGGGAAGTACGAGTGTGCGATTTCGTGTTCGGCGACGAAGCGAGAGAAGACTGTGTCCTTATAGCTCTCGTCGTTGGCCATCATGGGATACTCCATGCCGGCGAATCCCTGCACGACGGTCGTCTTCTCGTACGGGTATGAAACGCCGGGCCAGTTGTGCGACAGCCAGTCGAGTGCGTGGCGGCCGAACTGCACCATGCGGTGATAGTCGGCAGAGCTGTCGTTGTACGCGGCCTGCACACTGGCGCGGCGCTTCGTGGCGTCGTCGACGACGACGGACGCAGCGTCCCAGTCGTAGTGGTCGCTGACGTTGAAAGCCATGTCGGGGATGTTGCGTGCCGAGAAGCGCCACGAGTTCACGGGCTGTTGCGCCGTGACTCGCTTTGACGCGAGGTCTTCCTTCGTCGCCACGCGGATGGTCTGGTCGGACGTGAGCGACGCCTGGAACCGCTGCGCGAATTCGGGCTGCAACACGTCGGACGGATTGAGCAGCGTGCCCGTTCCCCACACGATGTAGTTCGCCGGGACGTTCAGCGTGACATCGTAGTCGTTGAAGTCGCTGTAGAACTCCTGCTGGTCAGTGAATTCCATCGTGTCCCATCCGTTGTAGTCGTCGTAGACGGCGACGCGAGGATAGAAGTACGCGAGAAAGAAGGTGGTCGAGTCGATGGCGCCTTCGCGGCCGCTCTCCTTGGACACGTCGTAGTGCCAGTCGATGGCGAGACGCACCGAGTCGCGCGGCAGCAGCGACGACCGCAACTGCACGCGCTTGTTCGTGAACGTGCGCGAGTCGTCACCCCAGGGTGTTGCCGCGCCGTTCACGGTGAAGCCGTCGACGTGGACGCCCGACGTCAGGTAGTCGTCGCTCGCGCTCCCATTTCTCGACGCACCCGGCTTGTGGATGTTGAGCAGCAGCTTGAAGACGAGACTCTTGAGCGTGTCCGGGCTGTTGTTCGAGTAGACGATCTGTTCGGTGCCCGTCACGCGCTTGGCTGGCGGCATCGTGCTGACGGTGATCGAATAGCGCGCCCGATTCTGCCAGTACTTGTTGCCCGGACGTCCATCGGGCGAGCGCGTGCCATTCTTGAACGCAGCCTGCACCGCGCGCGGCATGTACAGTGGCTCGGCGGCTGGTGCCGGGAGTGACGGGATGGCAACGGCGGCGAGCAGCCAGGAGCTCGCGGCGACCGACTTCGTCCAACCGAACAGAGGAATCGTCATGGTGTGTCGGACCTCGTTGAGAGCGTGCGGCACGCGACGATGCATGTCTCATACGCAATGACCCCCGGATCGGCATCCGGGGGTCACGTTACTGCGCGAGGAGCAAGAGCCTGTCAGCCTTTCTTACGACGACGCACGGCCGGCACGAGGGCGAACAGTCCGGTGGCGAGCAGCGCGAGCGACGCAGGCTCCGGGGTTGCCGTGACCTGTGCGACACCGAAGACGCCATTGCCGCCGCCGTCATCGAAGATCTGGTTCGTGACACCGGCGACTGCCGCACCCGCGAGCACGTCATTGCCGTTGTTCGCAAAGACGGTCGGCACTCCGGCGAACAGCGCCGCACCGTACGGCGCCTGACCGGCGAACGTGCTGGTGTTCACGGTGTTGAGGCCGTTGTACGCGGGAGCGAAGGCAAGACCAAGCGCGTTCAGGAACGTATTGGCGTAAGCCGCTTCGGCAGCAGGGCCGCCGTTGCCGGTACCACCTTCGTAGAGCACATGGCCGCCGCCGAGGACGTAAGCCGCGAGCCCGAGGCCGTTCTGCGACGGGTTGCCGCCACCGATGATGACGTTGTAGCCGGCAAACGATGGCGCCGATGCGTCGATCGTGACGCTCAGGCCCGCCGACGACAGGAACGACAGGAACTGCGAGCCGGTGAGAAAGCCGTTCGTGCTGTAGATCAGCGCATTGCCCGAGCTGACGCCGAAGAACCCGAGCACGTTCGAAATGAATTGCTGCTCGTTCGTGTTGAACGTCCCGTTGCCTGTCATCCACTCATCATGCGAAACCACGGCACTGCCTTGCGCCTGCGCCGTGCCGGCCATTGCAGCCAGGCCGACGGCCAGGATTCCCGATTTCACCAGGGACGATAAACGCATGAATTGTCCTCGTAGCGCGGTAGGGGGGATTCGCGACTCATGCTCGATGGCTGCAGGCAGAGGCAGCGCAAGCGGAATCCACTCAGGCAAACGAAGTGCCAATCAACCAATGACCTTAACCGCGCATATCGCCAGTTTTACGCCCTGAAAACAGCGTCGCCGTTAGCTCTGCCTCTATCTCACCTCAGATACTGTTGAAGCAACGCATCAGATGTTTGTGACGAAAACGCGCCTCGAGAACGCGCGCCGGCGTCAGCGCGGCGGCAGCACGAGTGGTTCTCTTGACACAGTAGCGGGCAGCCGGGCGGCGTATTCAATTTGAGCACCTGCGGCGGATGGCATCGCCTGCGCCGTTCGCTTCCGCACCAGCCGCCGACCTCTTGACCGACGTAACCGCGCCTGCAGCCGCGCCGCCATTGACGCCGGCGAAGTCCGCACCGGCCCCCACGCCGGCCGGACGCTACGACCGCTCCATCATCGATGGCCCGTTGCCGCGCGCCGTATGGAAGCTCGCGTGGCCGACGATGCTGACGAACATCATCGGCGGGCTGCAGGGGTTGGTCGACCACATCATGGTCGGCCACTTCGTCGGCTTCAAGGGCAACGCGGCCATCGGCGTCGCGTTCCAGATCTTCATCGTGGTCATCGTCTTCATCATGTCGCTGTTCACGGGCATGAGCGTGCTCGTGGCGCGCTTCGCTGGCGCGGGCGAGGTAGAGAAGGTCGACCGCACGGTGTACCAGGCGTTCCTCACGGCCATCGGCATCTCGATCCTGATCATGGCGCCGGTGGGATATTTCCTCGCACCACACCTGCTCGACCTCGTGAACGCCGCGCCGGCGGTAAAGGAGGAGGCCCTGCCCTTCCTTCGCATCATGTTCATGTTCAGCAGCGGCATGATGGTGTTCTTCATGCTCGGCGGCGCTCTCCGCTCGGCCGGAGATGCGCGCACGCCGATGATGCTGGGCATCGCGATGACGGTGCTGAACATCGCGCTGAACGTGGTGCTGATTCGCGGGCTCGGACCCATTCCCGCGTTCGGCACGAAGGGCGCAGCGATGGGGACGTGTATCGCGTCTGCCCTGGTCGCGCTCTTCTCGCTGTGGAAGCTGTGGCACGGCGGCTGGGTGGTGTCGTTCCCGCGCCATCACGGATTCGCACCCGACTGGACGATCATCAAGTCGCTGTTCAAGTACGGCCTGCCCACCGGCATTCAGGGCATCGCGATGAACATCGGCGGCGTGTTCATGCTGTCGTTCATCGGATCGCTCGCGCAGAGCGCGGCAGCACAGGCGGCGTTCACGGTGTCGTACTCGCAGCTGTTCTCATTCGTGACGTGGACGTCCGTGGGCCTGCTCGGCGCCGCGGCGGCTGTGGCCGGCCAGAACCTCGGCGCGGGCAAGCCTGATCGCGCGAATCAGGCCGTGCACATCGCCGCGCGGATCGGTCTCGCGGGTGCAGCGTTCCTCGGCATCTTCTACTTCTTCTTCCCGCGACAGCTGCTGGCGATCTTCGGGTTGAACGAGCCGGAAGTGGTCGAGATCGGGACGCAGCTGCTTCGCGTGCTCAGCGTGTCTGGCCTGTTCATCACCGTAGCGCTCAGCTACACGGGCGGTCTGCAGGGCACGGGCGACACCAGGAGCCCGTTGTATATCTCGATCGTCTCGCAGGTCATGGTCCCTCTTGGCATCTGCTTCTTCATTCGGCAGTTCGGCCACCTCGACGCGATCGACATCTGGATCGCCATTCTCGTGGGCCACATGACGCGGTGTGCGCTCAGCGTATTGCGATTCAACCAGGGGAAGTGGCGCAACATCGCGGTAGACATCGATCCGTGAAGAAGCTCGAGCGTCTCGATGAAGCCATCTGTTCCGACGGTACGATCCTGACGCTCTTCCTGGCGCATGGCGCCTAGCGTTCAGGCCGCGGTCCCCGACGACTCGGGCCTCTTTGGCTGGTGGCGCGTTGCCGATCGTCCGGCGAGGCGCGCGCTGGTCGCCGCAGCGTTGGGTTGGGCGCTCGATGCGTTCGACGTCATGCTGTTCTCGCTCACGCTGGCATCGGTCATCAAGGAGCTCGGGCTCACCAAGACGCAGGCTGGCGCGCTCGGGTCCGTGACGCTGCTCGGTGGTGCGGTGGGCGGATTGGTGTTCGGGCACATCGCCGATCGCTTCGGACGCACGCGTGCGCTGATGGCGAGCGTGCTGCTCTACTCCATCTTCACCGCTGCATGTGGACTGTCGCAGACGCTGTGGCAGTTCGCGCTGTTTCGCGCGCTGCTCGGACTCGGTATGGGTGGCGAGTGGGCGAGCGGCGCCGCGCTGGTGTCGGAGACATGGCCGGCGAAGCATCGCGGCCGAGCGTTGGGGTTCATGCAGAGCTCGTGGGCGATCGGCTTCGCGGCGGCGGCGATGGTCGTTGGTTTCGTGTTGCCCAGGTGGGGATGGCGCGCGGTGTTCTTCGTCGGAATCCTGCCGGCGTTTTTCGTGTTGTGGGTGCGGCGTAACGTGGAAGAGCCAGAGGTGTGGAAGGCGCAGCAGCGTGCGCGTCTCGCCGGCGGTGCGGCCGTAGTCAGTGCAGTGGCGAGCCGTTTCAGCGACATGTTTCGCGGGCCGATGCTGAGGCTCACCGTCGCCGTCACGCTGATGAATGCGTGCACGCTGTTCGGCTGGTGGGGACTGAATGGCTGGGTGCCGGCGTATCTCTCGTTGCCGACGACGCAGGGTGGTATCGGTCTGAGCACGGAGACGATGTCGTGGTTCGTCGTCGCGATGCAGGTGGGCATGTGGCTCGGCTACATCACGTTCGGCTACATCACGGACGCGATCGGCCGGAAGCCTGTGTACGTCTTCTATCTGGTGATGGCGAGCGTGCTGTTGCCGCTGTACGGCTTCATGCGCGTGCCGTTGGTCTTGCTGTTGCTCGGCCCCTTCGTGGCGTTCTTCGGCACGGGCTTCTTCAGCGGCTTCGGCGCTGTAACCGCGGAGATCTATCCGACGTCGATTCGCGCGACGGCGCAGGGGTTCACGTACAATCTCGGTCGTATCGCAAGTGCAGCGGCGCCGTTCACGGTAGGTCGCGTGGCGACGACGCAGGGGTTCAGTGCGGCGTTCACGATTGCGGGAATCGCCTATCTGTTCGGAGCGATCATCTGGACGTGGATTCCCGAAACTCGTGGTCGGGAGCTCAGCTAAGGTCAACGACGGAAGATCAACTGCTTGACACGGATGGGCACGGACAACTGCTGCTGGATTTACACTGATACTGCATCGGGCCAACTTCGCGCGCCGAGTCTACCCACGCGCAGCATCAATGAACCAAGAACACCAACAGCAACCGCATGACTTGAATCATGCGAATTGTGTGGAATTTGCTCCATCGGATGTCTGAAAGGTCTCGCGCCTGTCAGGTCTCACGCCAAGCGGACGTTCGATTCCCTGCGCCATGACACATTCTCGGCGCAGCGATGCAATTCGTCTTTCAATTCACATGATTCAAGCCAGGTCGTTGCTGTTTTTCCCAGGGCTCCGGGAATGCCAGGTAACGCTCGCAATCACGCCCACTGCTTCCTCAAGAGTAGCGCAGCTTCCCCGGGTTCCCGAATGAATCTTTTTTTGATGCTGCACTTCGTGGCGAATCGCAGCGTAGCAGTATCCGCGTAAATCCAGCAGTTGTCCGTGCCCATCCGTGTCAGGCAGGTTGTCGTTGCTTTTGCCGCGATGTGCCGGATGGCCGCGGTAAAGTATCCGAATGGAGGAAGACGTTGACACCGTATCTCCGCGTCGTCGCGCAGCCGCAGTAACGTCTAATCGCCTGGCCGTACGACGAGGGTGGCGACGAACACTTCGTCCTTCCATTTATCGACGAGAATTTCGCTGCTCTCGCGTGTGTCCGTCGCGCGGATGCGAAGCTGTTGATCCAGTGGCGTGCCGCAGATGACGAATCGTCCGTCCGCACCTGCGGCGCCGCCCTCCTCCTGTCGGAACAGCTCGACGTTGCCCGACTGGATGCGGCGCCACACGTCGATCCTCGCATTGGCGAGCGGAGTGCCGCCGATGCCGAGCACCTGACCGATGACGACGCCGGTGCCCGGGGAATAGAACTGCCCGGCACAGAGCTGTTGCAGGATCACCGCTCGCGGATGGAAGAACAGCTTGATGTCCGCGCCGCGATCGCGGTCGAGGTAGACCCAATAGTGCGACGTCCGGCTCAAACCCGACGCGGCCAACGTGCTGTCTGCGGCAAGCACAGCGTACACGCCCGGTAGCACATAGGGCAGCTCGAAGCGGCCGCTCGTGTCGGTGGTGACCGTGTCTCGCGTCTTCACCATCCAGACGCGCGCGCCGGCGACGGGCATGCCAGCACTGTCGGTGAGCACGCCCGTGATGCGCGGCAGCGCGCCGTGCCATTGCACGCCGTCTCTCCACTGCACCGATGCGACTTCACCGCCCACTTCGCGCGTGCCGATGTTGCGCGTGTTTCGCCGCAAGTATCGAGGGAGCGGTGCGCGGCTCGGTCCGTTGTCGCGGGAGTTGAAGTCGACGGCGAGGAGCGTGGTGTGGATCATCCAGCGCTCGATCATCGACGCACCGTTCGGCATGACGCGAAAGAAGATCTCGCCACCGCTCTCGCGCGCGTCGGGCTCGAGATTCGTGTAGCGGAATTCCAATGAGCGCAGCGCGGGCGTCTTGCGGTCGAGCCACAGTACGCCGCTCACGTCCACCAGCGTGTCGCGCGCGGGATCGTCCACTGGTTCGAACGCGATCCCGACCTGATCGGGATGACGGCGATCGTTTCGCGCCATCTGCAGGCAGTGTGTGCCGGCGAAGCTGGGGTCGAGAAGCGTCTCGTTGTCAGGCGCGTAGTAGACGCGGTCGCCCGCGCCCTCCTCGCGCATGTAGCCCTGATACGCGAACGCCCACGCCGGTCGCGCGGCGACATACGACTGCTGGACGAGCATCTCCTTCATGCTCGACTCTTCGGTTTTCACTCTGGCGAAGATCGGGTCGCGCGTGCGCGTGAACGAGATGAGGCGCACGCGTGGCGGGTGCGTTTCGCGTGCGACCACGCTCGCCAGCAGCGCTGCCCGCGCTTGCTCCCACAGCTCGAATCCCTTGACGCTGTTCTTGTCACCGGGACAGAGCCGGTTGTCGGACGCCGAGACGGCGGAGAGGAACGTGGGGATGGCTTCGAGCCGGAGGATTACGGCTGTGTCGCCGGCGGGAACGGGTACGTCGAGCGGCCGGTAGCCGATGCGGACGACATGGAGCCGAGTGGCGGCGCGTGCGCGGAGTACGCTGAAGGCGCCAGTTGCGTCACCGATGCTGCGCGCGATTGGCGCGCCTGCGGAGTCGCTGAGCCAGACGACGGCGCCGCCGATGGGTGTGTCGGCGATGCTGTCGCGGACGGTGCCGCTCACGCGCTGCGCCAGCGCGGGAGTCGCGCTGAAGACGAGGCAGACGAGAGCGAGAACGAGCGTTCGGCGAGGCGACACCGATTTCCGTCCGAAGAGTGGAGCTATGGCGTACCCATAGTCTGCTCGGCTCGACGAAAGAATCGCAAGACTATTGTCGAGTGTAGACCCCCGAAAGTCCTTGAATGACGACCGTCACCGAGCTTCCACTGATCGTACCGGAGACGATCGAGTTGTCGGCGCTGCTTCGAAAGGTGATCGCGGTGCCAGAGCGCGTGTAAGTCCCGGCGTCGGTATTGGCGTCCGTCGTCGCCTGTCCGTTGATGGTCGTGCGCGAGTGCCCGCTCTCGGCGTACGTGCCACCATCGGTGAGCACAAGCTGGTCATCGAGCAGTTCCAGCTTTTGATTGCCCTCGACGAAAAAGGTGTACGGAAGCGGAGCGCCGTTCATCGTCTGAAGTTTGTACGTGCCGGCGATGCTGGCGTCTACCGGCGACGTCGAGTCACCGCCGCATGCGGCTGCCGCGGCGAGAACGAGGGCAATGACGAGTTTGCGCATTTCAGAGTGGGATGAGGTAGGGCCTTAAGCGGAGTCGACGGATTGAACAGAAATGACGGCGCGAGCATCGTGCCGCTTCTGCTGCTCAACCGAACCCGAGTGCTCGCGTAGTTTCTGGAGCTCAGCCACACAGATCGCGAATCCACGTAGCGATGCTCTGGCCGTGATCGTCCGTGCCACCGTCCCTGTTGATGCGGCGTATGCGACCGCTGTGCGGTGCGGCCGCAGCCTTGTACCCGAGTGGGAGCGTGAGTCGTGCTGGGGCGATCGTGACCTTCTCGAGTCCCAACAGGAATTTGATCGACGCCGCGTGCAGCACGCGCTCATCGCTCTCCTTCCAATATCCAATTGCTGTAACTCGAATCGGAGCACCCACGAGGCTGTCGAGTCCCGCTATCTGTGCGAGCGCCCGCGTCGGACCGAACCATCGCGCGATCCCCAACTCGTTAGAGGGCGCGTCGCGAACGTCATCTCTGCCCCGCGCCAGCTCCCTGACCAGGCAGTGTCCGAACGACATCCCTGTGCAACTCGTATCGCGCGTGAGCTCCGTGTG
This sequence comes from Gemmatimonadota bacterium, assembly GCA_028287345.1. Lineage (GTDB taxonomy): Bacteria > Gemmatimonadota > Gemmatimonadetes > Gemmatimonadales > Gemmatimonadaceae > AG11. The sequence goes on along the minus strand of JAQBPV010000079.1, from coordinate 15,819 downwards.
CCAGAACACCGTGTAGTCGCTGCGCGATCCTTGGGTCGGACGAGCTGCGCCACGCAGTGTGTCGGGCTTCTCGGCGTCGTATCGAAAGAAAGGCCATTGATCGCGACGCCCCTGATAGTTGTGCGACACTGCCGCGAGAGAATATCTCGTGTAGGTCCTGGATGCGGGCCGCACGTGGACATAGCTGATGCTGTCGAACAGGTAGTAGTCGCCCGGTACAGCTGAGGTGCGTGCGAATGTCACCCACTTGAACTGCACTGCCGGCCGCGTCGCGCGTGCGAGAACGTCGATCCGACCGCGGCCTCGGGCGAAAGCGATCTTGAGCCGGAGTGAACTGAGCATGCCACCGATGATTTCACCGTCGTATGCGCTGTCGACAGTGAAGGCTATTCCGCGCAGCGGCGCGCGTTGCGCGGCAGCGGGATGGACAGTTGGTGCGAGCCCACAGAATGTGAGAAGGGCGAGGGCAGCTACAGAGAGTCTCGTCATTTCGTGGCGCGTGTCTGGGTTGTTCGAGGCTCGTCGGGATAGTGCCGAGTCGTGTTACCGCATCAGCGCGGTGGTCTGTCTCGTCCTGATCATTGTGAAGCGAACTTGAGGAATTTGGTGAGCGCCATGCGCGACGCTGTGGTTGCAGGCTTGGGCGCGATCGTCAAGTCCACGATCAACGGGCGGTGATCGGAGTCGACGTCGCCACCGACGCGCACGCGGTCGACGTAGACGCCGGGCCCGGCCAGCACATGGTCGATGCGAGCGCGGATCCATCCATTGAACTTCGTCATGCCCAATCCGAAGCCGGCGTGGGAGAATGCATCGGTCAGGTCACCCCAGCTGCGCTGGAAGATCTGGCTCTCAACCGGCGTGTTGAAGTCGCCGAGCACGATCGCTGGCAAGGCGCTCTGGTTCACGAACTGCCTCGCAAGCTCCGACTCGATGCCGCGTAGCATGGTGTTCTCACGCAGCTTGTTCAGGTCGAAGCTGCCGCTCAACAGGTCCTCGAGTCCCTTGCGCGGTGTCTCGAGATGCAGGTTGGTGACATTCACCGCGCCGCTCGGTGTTTGGACGGTGTAGCGGACGACATATCCCGCGCCGCCGATGCCCGTGTCGTACTGACCATGGATTCGCGCGAGCACGCTGCGGTCCATGGCGGTGGAGTCCGTGATGGGATAGCGGCTGAGGAAGCAAAGGTTGCCGGCGTGGTGGTGGTATCTGGTACGCGTGCCATCGATCTCGGATATCAGTGGCTCGCGACACTCCTGGACTGCGAGCAGGTCGGGTTGTTCGCGTTCGATGAGTTCCGAGAGACCACCCGGCCCGAGCTCGTGCTCGTCGGCGTTGACGCTGACCACGCGGAGGTGCACGCCCGCATCGTGCGGCAAGAGCCGCTGCCACCCTACGCGAAATCCCATGATCGGGCCGCCGACCACGATGGCCGATAGAGCGATCGGCACGAGTGCGCGGCGGCGCAGCATCACCGCTGCGACTGCAAGAGCCGCGAGCGGAAGCAGAAGTACCCAGCGGCCCATGAAAAGCAGCAGGGTCATCGTCCACCAGACGTCGCCGTACTGCCACATGAGCAGGGCGAGGATGGACGTCGCTGCAAGGGTCGCCCATGCGAGGTAGCCCAGCATGACCTCCCGCCGGCCCGGTGCGAAGATGCTGCGCGGCTTCACGCTGAGGCGCCGCGCCGCGCGTCGCATGTGGATCCATCGCACGATGCGACGCGTCACGGTCATCGCCGGCGTCGGCACGATCATGATGAGGCCACACTGGCGGCACTTGATCTTCATGCCGGCGTGCTTCTCGGATACGTCGATTGCTTTGCCGCACGGGCAGCGGATGGCGATCGTCATGCCCGCAAAGCTACACGTTGCGTGCGGCCTGGCACCTAGAGCATGAGCGTGAGCGTGAAGCTTCCAGCTTTGAGCCCATCAGAGCTCGAGCTTCAGCTCTCAGCTCGAGCTCGTGCTCTGACTTGCTCATAGCTGAAGGCTCATGCTCGCGCTCGGGCTCCCGCTGATGGCTCCCCCCTCGCGCTCGAGCTCAATGCTCACTTTCACACTAGTCGCTTTCGGAGCCCGATCAGCATCTTCCGAACTTCGACCGTGGCGGCAGTGAGCGCAGCATGCTCGCTTTCGGGGCAAAGTCCGCTGTCAACGGCTCGCTGAAGATGGGACTCGAGCTCATTCGCTTCCTTGATCGCCATCGTCACGTAGCGCGCGAAATCCACGTCGGTGGAACTGCCGCGTCCTTCGGCGACGTGCGTCGGTATGGCGTCCGCGGCGCGAGTGATCTGATCCGCCAGTCCGCGCCGCTTTCGTGTAAAAAGCCGGGCGAACGAGGCGGATTCGAGGGAAAGCACGTGGGCCTTCTGCCACACTTGAAGGTTTCGGAAGTTTGACATGGAACGGAAGCTGTCAGCGTCACGCCGTCGGTCCGTCACCATTCCACTGCGGATCGGAGCACTTTATGAGCTATGAGCCTGAGAAGGAGCGTGAGCGTGAAGCCTCCAGCATTGAGCAAATCAGAGCTCCAGCTCGAGCTCGCAGCATGAGCCCGAGCTCTGAATTGCTGGTGGCTGGAGGCTCATTCTCACGCTCGCGCTCCCGCTGGTGGCTCACGTTCTAGCTCGTGCTCGAGCTGGTCGACGAACTACGCGAACCTTTCCACTCTTCCCTCCCCCGCAATAGAACCGATCGCCGCCATCCGACTCCAGCCCCGAGACGCCAACCCCGCGCGGCAGCTCGACACGCTCGAGCACCTCGCCGCTGTCAGGATCGACGCGCCGTTCGTCGCTCTCATCACCCTCCGCCGTGCCGTGCCAAAGCTCGCCATCCACCCACGTCACGCCCGTGACGAACCGGTTCGACTCGATCGTGCGCAACACTTTCCCCGTGTCGGGATCAATCATGTAGATCTTCCGCTCGCGATTCTGCCCGACCCAGAGCGCCCCCTCCGCCCACGCGAGTCCTGAATCGCCGCCGCGGCCCGGCGCCGGAATCGCCCCCAGCACTCGCCCCGTCTTCGGATCGATCTTCATGATACGCGACTCGGCGATCTGATAGAGATACTCGCCATCGAAGGCCGTACCCGCGTGCGCGGCAACCTCGATCGTCCGTTGTATCTCCCCACTCTCGGGATCGAGGGCGTTGATCCGGTCGCCCGACGCGAACCAGACGCTCGTCCCATCGAACGTGACGCCAGCAACGTTATCGACGCCCGCGAAGGGCCCGTATTCCCGCACGATCTCGGCAGATGAAGTTCGCATGGCTTCATGCTACCCGATCGGGAGCGGCGAAGGGAGTAACAATGTCGTCGTGAATCCCGCTGGGGGCGGCGTGGTCCAGCGACGCGCGCGCCCCCGCCCGAACGCCTGCACCTTCCCCGGGGCCGCGAGCTCGTCGAGCGCGCGCTGCACGGTGCGCTGGCTCATCCCGAGCGCAAGCGCGAGTGCCGACGTCGCCCATGGTTCGCTGTCGCCGAGGAGGGCGAGGATCGCGCCGTGCTCTTCGTCGATGGGACGTGCGAGGACGAACACCTCTAACGCTGCGAGCGGCGCAAGCGTGAAGCCGCGCTTCGTCGCGCGGATATCGGCGATCGTGCGCAGCATGCGACGCAGGCGGCCCATCTCCACGCGCAATCGCGCGCGATGTGATTCGTCGGTGAACTTCGACCCGAATGCGCGCGCGATGAGCTCATCGCGCGGCGCATCACCCGGCCACGACTCGGCGAGGGTGCGCGCGAGCGCAAAGAGGACGGGCCGACGCGCGAGCGGGATCACCGTCTCCTCGTGACGTACCGTGTACCGGCATGCGTCGACGATGAAGCATTTCGATGCAAGCAGTGTCTCCACGTCGCCGAGTAGGAGTGGGCGTTCATCGCCTGCGGACTTGAGGCGTGCGGCGGGCGAATCGATCTGCCGATGAGCGTTGTCGACTTCAGCCTCGAGCGCTGGGATGCCCGCATGTCGCACTGCGCCGCGGGCGCGTGCGAGCGCAGCACGCGCCACACCGGCATGAAGACGACGCACGGCGATACCGGCGGCGAGCAGCTCGTGCACCGTACGTGAGGCAGCTGGCAGCGGCGCGGGATCGATTGTCGAGAGCGTGCGCTCGGCGTCGTCGAGACGGCCGACGAGCAACAGACGTCTGGTCTCGACGTAGCGGGCATGCGCGGCGTTCACGCGGTCGCCGTGTGCCTCGAGGATCGCGCGAGCGGCGTCGAGCGCCTTCACCGGCCACGCGAGATCGCGCGCCGCGAGCGCGACTTCTGCTTCCGCGACGATGCACCGGGCGCGGGAAAGGGCTTCCCTGGGGCCGAAGGCGCGTGCGGCGCGCTTGAGCAGGATCTTCGCGCGAGCGAAGTCGCCCAGTTGCGCCATGGCGATGCCGCGCAGCGCGAGGGCGGGTGCGTCGTCGCGAAGGGCAACGTGCTTGAGCGCGCCGATCGGGTCCCCGACGGCGAGGGCGCGCGCCGCGGCGGTGATCAGCGAGTCCATCGAATTCGCGTCACACTTGTCACTCTCATCGGTGAAGGCATCGGCCTTAAGTCTATCTCCTGACCAGGGGCGACCAAGCCCCGAATACTCATGACACGAGAGGACGATGATGACGACGCACCAGACGGGGACGCGTGAGGAGTGGCTCGCCGCGCGGCTCGATCTCCTTCAGGCGGAGAAAGAACTGACTCACCGGAGCGACGAGCTGGCACTGCAGCGGCAGTCGCTGCCGTGGGTCCGCGTGGCGAAGACTTACCGGTTCGACACCGAAGAGGGTAACAAGTCGCTGGCCGATCTGTTCCGGGGTCGATCACAGCTGCTCGTGTATCACTTCATGTTCGGGCCCGACTACAAGGTCGGGTGTCCGTCGTGCTCCAGCATCGCGGATGGCTTCAATGGGATCGCGGTGCACCTCGAGAATCACGACGTCGCGCTCACTGCGGTGTCGCGCGCGCCGCTGGTGAAGCTGGCCGCGTTCAAGAAGCGGATGGGGTGGACGTTTCCGTGGGCGTCGTCGCACGATACCGACTTCAACGACGACTACAACGTGCGCTTCACCGAGGAGCAGCAACGCGAGGGCAGCATCGAGTACAACTATCGCCGCGAGGCCGCGTGGACGCTGAAGGGCATCGGTGATTCACTGACGAAGCAGGGCGAGAATCCCGTCGCGCAGATCGCGGCGATCAGCGGCACGGACATCAGCACCTATGCGCGCGAGCGTCCGGGAGTCAGTGCCTTCGTGATGGAAGATGGCGTCGTCTACCACACGTACTCTGCGTATTCGCGCGGCGTGGACAGCCTGTGGGGGATGTACCAGTGGCTCGATCGTGCGCCGAAGGGGCGGAACGAGACGGGCGTGTGGTGGCGCCATCACGACGCGTACGCCGCGCGCTGAGAACCGACATGGGCGCGATGCCGATGGCCGGTGTCGAGGTGATGTCGATGTGGACGCGGATGCCCGGCCAGAGTTGGCCGGGCGCCGCAGCATCGTTCGTCGGCTTGTGGATGGTGATGATGGTGCCGATGATGTTGCCGTCGCTGTTGCCCGTGTTGTGGCGGTCACACCTGACCATCAGGCACGCGGTCGTCGCCGGCGTCGGGTACTACGCGGTCTGGGGAGCTGTTGGCGTGGTTGCGTATCCTGTCGGCGTCGCGGCGAGGCTCGTCGTCATGGCGGATCCAATGCTGGAGCGCGTTGCCGTTGGCGTCGTTGTCGTCATCGCTGGCGCGTACCAGCTTTCCCGATGGAAGGCGTACCACCTCGAGCGTTGCCGGTTGGTGCCGTCGCTATCAGACGTTCGCGCCGCGTGGCGCCAAGGTGTTCGCCTCGGCCTGCATTGCAACTATTGCTCGCTCGGCTTCACGGCCATTCTCATGGTTACGGGACTGATGGATGTGCGGGCGATGGTGTTAGTGTCGGCGCTCACGGGGATAGAGCGCCTCGCGCATTTCCGCCGACCGCTCACTTCACTCGTGTATAGCGCAACTCCATGTCCTGCTCCCAGGTTTTGTCGTCCTTCGAGAGCGAGCTCACGCCGCGGAGCGTTTCGCCGTCCGGCGCCACGGTGAGGACATAGCGTTGCGAGAATCCCGGCGCCGTGCGCCACCATTGCAGCACACCGTCGCTCGTCGAGACGTTGAACCGCCGCGTGACGGCTCGCTCGTCGAAATACAACAGGGTGAACGACTCCGCATCATCATCACTGCCGATGATGGAAGTCGCGCTCGGAATTTTCGGTTCGTCGGTCTCGGACAGCACGCGCACGAACGCTCCTCCATCGTGCCATTCGAAGGATGTGCGGCCGTGGAGCGTGACGCCCGGTATCATCGAGTGACTTCCGATCGTCGTCCACGTGCCGATGAATGGCTTGAATGCGGCGAGGCGAGGATTCGGAATCATTGCCTCGCTGGCGAGCTGTGATGTCATACCACCTCATGAAGAGACGGGCGATTGCTAGTGATTGACGCCCAACTTCCACCACGCGTGACCCCGGATCAAGGCCGCCCGATGATCATCCTTAAACGCAGTCTCCGCTTTGTGCTTGCATTGTCAGTCGCGGCGTCTTCGCAGCCGCTGCTCGCGCAATCGTCCGTGAGCGCCGATGCGCACGCCATCCGCGCCGCTCGCACCGCGCAGAACGTCGCCATGGCCGCCGGTGACGTCGATAGGGCCGCCACCTGGTGGACCGAAGACGTGACCATTCGTCGCGGGCTCGGAACCGGTATCGGCGGCGTCGAGGGTTACAAGGGCATCCTGCAACGTGCGCCGGTCTCCGACACGGCGCTCGTGTATCAACGCATCACACGCGATGTCACCGTGAGCAACGCGTGGCCTCTCGCGTTCGAGACGGGAACCTGGACGGCGCGCGTCGGCGGCAAGGGTTCAGCGCTGATCACGGGACGGTATTCGGCCCAATGGGTCAAGCGCGGCGCTAGGTGGCTCATCCGCTCCGAAGTATTCGTCGCGCTGACCTGCTCAGGTCAGGGCTGTGCTTCGAAGGCGGTACCGTGACGGCACGTCGCCATCTCCATGATTGAGCAAACCATAGCTCGAGCTTCGGCACTCAGCTCGAGCTCGAGTTCGCGCTCTGAGTCGCGCCGAGATGTGCGCCATTGACCGGTATGTCATGATACATTATCATGACACATGACTCCAAAGCGTGCCGGCCGTGTTGGGGAACCTGTGCAGGTATTCCTCGCTCCGCCCGATCACGAGCGCCTGCTCGGTCTCGAGGAACAGCTCGGATTGTCCAAGTCCGATGTGCTCCGGCGCGGGCTCGCGGCCCTCGAGCGTGAGGTCATGAACCCCGCGTCGCATCCTATTACGATGTTGACCGGCTTGGTCGACGGCGACGACGGCATGACCGAAAGCGGCGCCGATGCAGGTCGCGAGCATGACGCGGTCCTCGCGGCGCAACATCTCTACCCGGCAGCACGTGCAGCGCGGCCGAAAAAGCGCTAGTCGAGAGCTGTTCGTCGACACGAGCGCCTGGTATCCTCTGCTGCTCAAGGCACATCCCGATCATGCGCGAGTGGCCGCGGTGCTACGAGCGACCCTCAAGAGCGGCGAGCGCGCGGTCACCACGAATCACGTGCTCACTGAGACGTACGCGCTGTTGCTCTCGCGCGGTCATCGCGCCGCGGCGATCACCTTTCTTGCAGCCGTGAGGAAGGTTCCAAACGTGGTGGTGACGAGCACTGAGGAGTTGGAGCAGCGAGCGCTCGAGGACTGGATCATGCCGTTCGACGACCAGAGCTTTTCGTTCGCCGACGCGGTGAGTTTCGCGGTCATGCAGGAGCGCGGCATCCGGAGAGCGGTAACCTTCGACGCGAACTTCGCCACCGCGGGCTTCGAGATGATTCCTGTGGGTTGAGGTCTGGCATGAGCGTGCGCCTGAAGCCTCCAGCTCTGAGCCCACTAGAGCTCGAGCTATAGCTCCGAGCCCAAGCTCGAGCTCTGACTTGCTGGTGGCTGGAGGCGCACGCTCACGCTCATGCGCCCGCTGATGGCTCACCCCTCGAGCTCGGGCTCGTTGCTCACCTTAGTGCGATAACTGCACTCGACCACCCGATTGAAGAGCCGTTGCACGCGGCACGCGGATCGTGTCCAGCATCTCGCGGACGGACTGGATAACGAGATCCGGCTGATCCCATTGGATGTAGTGCTTGCTCTTCTCGGCGAGGATCCACCTCCCTCGCGTCGAGCGCGCAACGATCTCCTTCTGCATCGCAACCCACTCGCGGTACATGGCGGCGGCGGCCTCGGGGGTCATGCCCGGCACCGACATACTGCCAGCGGTGAGCGCCGTGAGGGGAAGCGGACCGAAAGGCTTTACATCTCTCTTCACCTCGGCCATGAACGGCACGAGCCCGCTCGCCAGCTCCGCGGTGTTGTGCATCGCGGCGTCGCTCGTTGTGCGGGCGGCATTGATGGCCGACGTCGTGTCCGTGATCTCCCCTTGCGCGACGACGCGATCGATGCCGAGGAAGTGAATCGTGGGGATGGCCTTCATTACGAGCCGGGTCCACGCCGGCATTCCCTTCAGTCGCTCGATTTGGTCCTCGTGCGATCCGTCGACGAGAATGAGACCGGCGACCTCACTCGGATAGTGCACCGCGTAATGCCGGATCATCGGCCCGCCGAGCGAGTGTCCCACGAGCAGGTACGGTCCGGGTTCGCCGGACTTCGCAAGCAGCGTGTGCAGGTCATCGACGATCGCCGTCGGCATGGGCGGGACGCGAGGAGGATCGCTCCACCCGGTGCCGGCTCGATCGTAAGCGCAGGTGCGGCTGAGTGCCGAGAGTTGCGGCAGCACGGAGTACCACGATGAGAGGCCGAAGTCTCCCAGTCCTGCCTCGAGCACCACCGTTGGTGTCCCGCTGCCAATGCAATAGATGTGCATCGATCGGCCTGGCTCGACCTCGACCAGCCGGCCGGGCGCGTGCCATCGCGCGTCGTCGCGCCGATGCAGGACGCGCGCGTACACCGCTGTTCCGACGAGAGCGAGTACGACGCAGATGGCGCCCCACTTGAGGACCTTCAGTGTCACACGAAAGATTGTTCTCATGACGCTACGGGACCCTCGGTCCTTCGATCCTGGCTCCGCCCTGCAGCAGAGTCAACTTGGTTGCCTTGCCCGCGTCCATCGTGAACGTGAACCGCAGCGCCGGATCGAACGCGACGCCGAATTCGTAGTTGCCGAGGTATCGAATCTCATTCGCATCCTGGCCTTGGGCCTGTGCCATGAGACGCGCGCCGTCGAGGAAGAACTTGATCGGCAGCGATTGTCCTGTCGGTAGCTGCAGCGTGTAGGTGCCGACGATCGCGTCGCGATCGGCCGCCGAGAGCGACGTGGTACTGGCCGGCGCGGCTGCGGCTCCCTTGGCAACCGGGGCGACGCCGTAGGCCACGCGAAGAAGATTCTGCACCAGCGTCTGCGGTGACTCGCCATCGAAGTTCGTGAATACCACGATGCTCAAGGAGTCATCGGGCACGTAGGTTTCCGCCGTCGCGAAGCCCGGAATGCCGCCGGTGTGGGAGACCGTCTTGTGGCCGTTGAACATTCCCGGCACGAGCCCGAAGCCGTAATTGATCTTGCGACCGCTGTTGAGCGTGTCGGCAGTGGACATGAGCGCGTACGACGCCGGCGACACGACCTTTCCCCCATCGAGCGCGCGCTGCCACTTCGCGTAGTCGCCCACGGTGGAGCACAACGCACCGGCAGAGAATGGATGCGACAGATCCAGAAATTGCGCGCGCACCGTGCCGCTTGGGCCCTTGCTATACCCGAGCGCGAATTCGGGATCGGATGTCTTCGACGGACAGTACGACGTCTGCTTGAGACCCAGCGGCTTGAAGAACTGTGCGTCGAGATACTTCGCGTATTTCTGTCCCGACGCTTTCTCGATCACCATACCGAGCAGGACGTACCCCGTGTTGTTGTACCGGTATGCGGTGCCGGGCGCGAAGTCGAAGGTGTCCGCCGCAACGAAGTTGACGATCGCGTCGGGCGACAGCTCATCCTTCCACGTCTTTGCCCACTCTGGCGATGACGTGTAGCTGTGAATGCCCGACGTGTGATTCAGCAGCTGGCGGATCGAAACCTTCTTTCCGTGCAGCGGAAGCTGCGGTACGAACTTCGAGAGATCGTCATCGAGCTTGACGCGTCCCTCTTCCACGAGCTTCATGACGGCGGCGGACGTGAACTGCTTGGTGATCGATCCGATTTCGTAGATCGTCGTGGCGGTCGGCGCGCGCCAGGCGTCCACGTTGGCCAGGCCGTGCGCGCCATACGCCAGCGTATCATTCCCTCGAATCACCGCGAACGACGCACTCGGCGCGCGTGACTCGGCGAGATAGGTGTAGACGAGCGAATCGGCGCGCGGACGAAATGCGTCGCGTGTGATGGTCGACCGTTGGGCGGAGGCCAACGAGATGCCGGCAAGCATCGCGAGACCAGCGAGGCAGGAAGAGCGCATCATGTGATTCATCCTCATGGCGTGGCGGGACCGCTTGGCGGTATGACTGGCGCCTGGCAGGAGAACTCACTGCGGAGCGCGAATCTAGACCGAAGAGCGGTATACCACAATGGCACGCATTTTCAGTCCGGCACGAGCGTGCCCCCCGCTGATGGCTCACCCTTAGAGGTCGAGCTCATTGCTCGCGTTTGATGTTCACATAAGAGCGCGGACGGCCTCGATCGTGTCAGCGTCTTCGGGCCGCTTGTCCGGCCGGTAACCCTTCACGCGCGCGAAGCGCAGTGTCGCACCGCCAGGATACTGTGAGCTCTCCTGCACTTCATTGAATGCGACTTCGACCACGAGCTCGGGGCGCACATAGACGATGTGCCCTTCGCGCCGCACTTCGCGCGCGAGAAGCTCCGTGGTCTGCCAGGCCAGCATTTCGTCAGTCATACCCTTGAACGTCTTGCCGAGCATGACGAAGCCGCCGGTTTCGGGATCGCGCGCGCCGAGGTGAATGTTGCTCAGCCAACCCTTGCGCCGCCCCGAACCCCATTCGACAGCAAGCACCACGAGATCCAGCGTTCGCGCGGTTTTCACTTTCACCCACGCCGATCCGCGGCGCCCGGCAGCGTATGGTGCGTCGAGGGTCTTGAGCATCACGCCTTCATGGCCGTGCGCAATCGTCTCCTCCTGAAAGCGCGTGCCCTCGACAGGATCCGAAGTCACGATGGAAGGAACACGAAGCGCGTCGGGAAGAATTCGATTGAGCGCGGCGCGACGTTGTACCAGCGGCAAGTCGATGAGCGTCTCGCCATTCAACAACAGGATGTCGAAGAAGAACGCCGACAACGGGATCTCGGCGCGTGTAGTGTCCGTGTCGAGCCGACGCCCGAAGCGGCGCATGGTGGTCTGAAAGGAGCGCGGGCGACCATCCGGCGCGAGTGCGATGACTTCTCCGTCGAGAATTGCATCGTGAAGTTCCATCGATCGCACTGCTTCAACCACTTCGGGCGCAGCTGCGGTAATGTCGTTGAGGTTGCGCGTGTAGACGGCGATGCGCTCGGGTGTCACGTGCACCTGGACGCGCGCGCCATCGACCTTCCACTCCACGAGATGCTCGGCCCCGTCCTCCATCGCGTCGGCGACTGTCTCCGCGGAATCGGCGAGCATCGGCGACACGGGGCGGAACAACTCCAGCCCGTATACGTCGAGCGCATCGGCGCCGCGAGTGATCACTGCCTCGGCAACGACGCCGAGGTCACCGGCCATCATCGCGGCGCGGCGTACGCGTGCCACGGGAACGTCTGACGCTTTCGCGATGGCCTCCACGAGCACGCCCTCGAGCGCACCTTGGCGAACCTCGCCCACGATCAATGCAGCGAGGAAGCGTTGTTCGGCGTCGGTCGCCTTGGCGAAGAGTGCGGTGAGAATCGCGGCGCGTTTGGCCGACGAATTCTTTCCCGTCGTGGCCAACAGGTTATCGAATGCGACGTCGACGTCGCGAATGACGAGCGTGGCGTCCTGTGCTCCTGTTTCATCGTGGGCTTTCGAAACCGCGGCCCAGCCGACCCCGAGCTTGTTCTGGCGTGGCCAGCCGATAAGGAAGCCGATGACGGTGCGGATCTCGTCGTGAGGCGTACGCCGAAGGAGGTCGGCGAGGAGCGCAATCTTGGCGAGCCGGCCAGAGGTGGCAGCGACTTCGGCGGACGTGGAGACTACGTCGGCGAGTTTCACTGGATCAAGCTACTTCGCCGCGCAACACCCGAGCATGAGCGTGAGCGTGAAGCTTCCAGCACTGAGCCCATTAGAGCTCGAGCTTCAGCTCTGAGCTCGAGCTCTGACATGCTCATTGCTGGAGGCTCACGCTCGCGCTCATTACTCAACGGGCTGCACTTGGCTCGCGGAGGAGGCCCGTTGCCGCTGCCCGAAACTCCTCCTCATGAAAGATGCCGAAGACGCGCTTGCGGATTCGTCCGCTCCGATCGATGAGCACGGAGACCGGCAGTCCGTTGACGCCACCGAACGCATTGACGAGCTCCGTGGTGCCGACCACGATCGGATACGTGATGCCGCCACTGCGCAGCTGGTCGCGCATGCCGAAGGCGTCCGCATCGTTCGTCCAGATGCCGATGATCACCAGCCCGCTGTCCCTCTGTTCAGAATAGAGGCGCTGGAATGCGGGCATCTCCACGGTACACGGCCCGCACCAGGACGCCCAGAAGTTCACGAGTACGACCTTGCCGAGTAGTCCCTCGCGGTTCAGTGTCGCACCGTCGATGGTCTTCGCCGCGAAGGCGGGCATCATCGTGCCCACGCTCCCAGCGCCGAAGCGCCCGGACAGGTCAGGAGACATCCGATACGTGAGGAAGCCGATCACCGCGATCCAACCGAGCGCCGGAAGGAGCCATCTGCGACGACGCGTTCTCGAAATACCGGGCTCCATGTGTCCACCCACGTCACTTCCGCGTTCGGGTGGCGCGCAATTCTTCGAACCAGTTCTCCACCACGACCATCTGCACACTCGGCGAACCACCGCGTCGTCGAACCATGAGGAAGTGCTGATCGTCCGGCATGACGTCGAACGAGTGGCGCGAGATGGCGAGGATCGAATACGCGGCAGCGTTGAACAGGACGCTGCGTGACTGCACGGCGAACGCAGGTGCCGTAGTCACAACCGCCGATGCGAGATTCGATGAGAGATCGATATAGAAGATTTCGCCGCCTCGTCTCGCCCAGCGTGGCGCGCGTCCGCCTGTCGTGGTGACCTGCCACTTGGTGGTGCCCGGGTTTGGAAACGGGACGACATACACCTCGAAGCGTCCGCTCTCGTTCGACGCATACGCCATGAAGCGGCCGTCGGGCGAGATCGTCGGAGAATACTCGGATCTCGACGAGGCAACGATTGGCTTCATCGTCATCGGCGCGGCGTCGACCGAACCGGCAACGATGTCCCCGGCGCCTACCTCGGATGTCGTGGTTCGCACCGCCATCATGTGGCCCGCCGGCGACCACGTGTGCTCCGAGATCGACCGAACGCTTTCCAGTACGCGCGTCGCCTTGCCTCCTCCTTCGAGCGGTTGCACCAGAAGATTCAGCCACCGTGAAGCACCCGCACTGTTGATGAAACTGAGAGAGCGGCCGTCGGGCGTGAACTCCGGCTCCACATTGTTTCCACCCTCCAGGGTGAACTTCTGCGGCGTGCCCCCACCGGTGCGCTTGACCCAGATATCCGCACCCTTGCCAGTGTTCACGGACACCGCGAGTTGCGACCCGTCGCGCGACAGGACAGGTGACGCAAATCGACCACGCCACGCGGAATCGACCGGAACCTCAACGCCACTCCGCGACACCATCACGAGTTCAGCGAGTGCACTCGTGTAGTCGACCGCATAGGCGAGTGTTCCCGAGGCCGACAGGGCGAAGTCCGTTGGTCCGACCATTGTTGAAGGAACTCCCTCGCCAACTGCGATGGGCTCGCCACTGACCTTGAGCGAAGCCTGATCGAATGCGACGCTCCACAGCTTGCCGTCCGACGTCGTGTACAGGAGCTGCCCGTTCACGGCGTACCGCGCGCGCACCGCGTCCGGCACAACGACAGTGCGATGCCCCGTCGCGACATCTGCCGCAACGATCGCCGTCTTGCCATTCAGCGAAAGCACCTGGAACAGGACGGCCTTTCCGTTCGGGAGCGCCTCCGGCAGAAAGATCGATACGTCCGTCGCGGTGTCTCCTCGCGCCAACACTATTGACGCAGCGTTCGCAGCGGGGAGCGTCCGGATGATCGCATGCATTCCGCGCGTGCTCAGCGCGCGGTAGATGTAGCCGTCCTGACCCCAGGAACACGAGTCGGGAACGTCGAGCGAATCAGCGATGACCACCTGCTGCCCGCCGGCGACCGGCATCACCACGAACGCTCCGTTCCGCCAGAACGCGATCTGCTTTCCATCAGGCGAGAAGCACGGCGAGATGGCCCCATCGGTGCCGGGAACAGTCGTGAATCCTACGGCATCACGGCGACGGAGGTGCAGGAGTCCATTCAGTCCGCCGCCGTATGCCAGCGTTGCACCATCGGGAGAGAGAGCGATCTCGCCCATCCAGTCGTGCAATTGCGCAACGGAATCCGCCGTGAGGAGATAGCGCACCACCGGTGGCGCAGCGTGCGGACGCGACCAACCCCAGGCGGCGAGCGCCGTCGTCGCCACGGCAATCGCGCTGGCCACGAGCATCGCGCGAGACGCACGCACCGGCGACGCCGGCGTCCGCCGGACGGCGGCCGTCGAAGAAGCGCCGCCGGAAAGTGCCGCGGCAAACTCGCCCGCCGTCGCAAACCGATCCGCGGGCAACTTCTCGAGCGCGCGCAGCACCGCGCCCTCGACCGCATCCGGAACCGCCTTGCGCTGCGCGACGAGTCGGCGGGGTTCTTCGTTCATCACGCGCGCCACGATCGCCTGCACCGTCGGTCCCGTGAACGGCGCCTCGCCCGCGAGCATCTCGTAGGTCACGGCACCGAGGGCATAAATGTCGGCGCGCGCGTCGATGGTCCGTTCGCCCATCGCCTGCTCGGGGGACATGTACTGCGGCGTGCCGAGGCTGAGGCCCGTCTGCGTCATGCGCTGTCCACCCGCCGTTTGCACAGCGAGCGCGATGCCGAAATCGGCAACGAGCGCATGACCGCCCTGAAGGAGCACGTTCTCCGGCTTGATGTCGCGATGTACGATGCCGAGCGAGTGTGCAGCGCCGAGCGCGTCCGCGATTTCGCGCGCGATGCGAACGGCGTCGTCGATGGGAAGTTGCCGTTCGCGTTCGAGCCGCGCGCGCAACGTCTCGCCGCTGACGTACGGCATCACATAGTAGAGGAGTCCATCGGCATTACCCGAATCGAGCAGCGGGAGAATGTGCGGATGCTGCAACTTCGCCGTCGTCTTGATCTCGGCGAGGAACCGTTCGCCGCCGAGGGCTGCGCCGAGATCCGGATGGAGCACCTTGATGGCGACGTCGCGGTCGTGCCTCATGTCGTGCGCGAGATACACGGTCGCCATGCCGCCGGCGCCGAGCTCGCGCACGATCGCGTAGCGATCCGCGAGGGCCGCAGTCAGTCGTTCCTGTGTGGCGGTCATGGATCAGGGTGAGGGTTCTGTCTTAGGCTCAGCGGGCGTTGTACCCATTCACCGGGCCGCCGTGGAAGAACGCTGCCGGCAGCATCACGCCGCCGCGCTTGAACACCATGCCGTTCTTCAGCACGAACTGCACGTCGCGCAGCGCATCGATCTGCTCGAGCGGATTGCCCGGCACAGCGATGAGGTCGGCGATCATGCCCACCTTGATCGGCCCGCGCGCCTTCTCCGTCTCGCTGACCT
>JAQBPV010000013.1 GCA_028287345.1 Gemmatimonadota bacterium | reverse complement strand
GGATCGCGCTCGAGCGCAACGGCGACGTCGATCTCTCCGGCATCGAGTGCAGGATAGAGGTCGATGGACACCGAGTCGCCCAGTGCCACGTACTGCGTGAAGTAGGGCAGCATTACAGTGCTGCTGGAGCGAACACGAGGCCGCGTGTTTCGAGAATGCGCGCCACCGTCTCCCCGATCTTGTTGTTCGGCGTGCTCGCGCCGGCCGTGACGCCGACGCGCACGGGCCCATCGACGCGGAGCCAGTCCACCTCCACTTCTTCGACGTGATGCACGCCCGCCTTGCGATAGTGCACCGTGCCCGCATGCGGATCGATCCCCGCCGCATCTTCGATGTGGTACGTCGGCACCCGCTCGGCGCACAGTGCCGCGAGCGAGATCGTATTGCTCGAGTTGAATCCCCCGATGACGATCATCGCGTCGAGCGGCTCCGTCAGCAGTTCGTTCACCGCGTCCTGCCGTTCCTGCGTCGCGCTGCAGATAGTGTCGAATGTGCGGAAGTCCGACGCGCGCGCCTCGTCGCCGCGAGCACGGGCGATCGCCTGCCCAACCTCCTCGCCGATCGCCAGCGATTCCTTCGCGAGCATGGTCGTCTGGTTCGCGACGCCGATGCGGCGGAGATGAATGTCCGGATCGAATCCCGGCGACGACGACACGCCGAACTTCGCGAGAAACTCGTCGCGCGTGCCGCGACCTTCGATGTAGTCGCACACGATGCGCGCTTCGTCCATGTGGCGCACGACGATGTAGGCGCCACCCGGATACTTGAGCACCTGTGACGCCGTCGCGAGCGTCTCCTCGTGATAGTGCTTTCCGTGGATCAGGGCCGTGAAGCCATCGCGCGCATACGTCTCGACGCGCTTCCACACGTTGAGCACCGAGCCGCACGTCGTGTCGACGAGCACGCACCCGATAGCACGCAGCGTCTCGAACGATTCGATCGTGACACCGAAGGCCGGCAGGATCACCACGTCGTCCGGCTTGATGGCCGTGAAGTCCAGCTTGCCGTTCCCACCCGGCTCCATGATCTCGATGCCCATGCCTTGGAGCTTCGCGTTCACGTGCGGGTTGTGGATGATCTCGCCAGCAAGGATGAGTTGGCGATCGGGAAACTTCTTCCGCGTCTGGTAGGCGTACTCGACGGCACGCTCGACGCCGTAGCAGAAGCCGAACTCCTTCGCGAGGCGGATGGTGACGTCTCCCACGACCAGCGTGTAGTCGTTCTCGCGGAGCGCATCGACGAGCAGGCCGTTGTAGTCGGCCGACAGATCCTCGCGGACGTCGGCCTTGAGGCCGAAGCCCTTCCGAAAGTAGGTGGCGGGCTCGTTGGGAGGTTGGGCAGCCATGTCGTGGAATCTAGCGTCCTGTCGAGGATGTCGCCCCGAGCGCAGCGAGGGGCCGGCTTTTGCCGCGACTGGCATTGGGGGCAAGTCCTCATCGTCCCTTAACCGACTGTTAACTGGCGCTTCTGGCGGAGGCGGTCCTACCTTGCCGACCATGCCCCAACAGCCTGACGCCGATTTCATTGCCCTTCAGACGGCTCTCGCGGGCGAATACTCACTCGACCGCGAGCTCGGCCGCGGTGGCATGGGCATCGTCTACCTCGCTCGTGAAGTGCGTCTCGCACGCCCCGTCGCCATCAAGGTTCTTCCGCGCGAGCTCGCTGCTCGCCCCGACCTCCGCGAATCCTTTCTCCGTGAATCGCAGACTGTCGCGCGGTTGACGCATCCGAACATCGTGCCGCTCTACGCGGCAGGCGAGCGTGGTGGCTTCGTCTACATCGCCATGGCGTACGTCGAAGGCATGACCCTCGGCGAACGCATTCGCACGCGTGGTCCGCTCCTGCCTGGTCAGGCTGCACGCGTGTTGCGCGAAGTCGCATGGGCGCTCGCGTATGCGCACGGCGCACACATCGTCCATCGCGACGTCTCGGCAGAGAACATCATGCTCGAACGCGGCACCGAGCGCGCAATCGTGATGGACTTCGGCATCGCGAGCGCAATGCAGACCGCCGCGCTCGACGCAACGGGACAGGTGATGGGCAACGCACACTACGTGAGCCCCGAGCAAGCTGCGGGCGAGCCCGTCGACGCTCGCAGCGACCTATACTCGCTCGGCGTCGTTGGCTTCTACGCGCTCACGGGCCGCCTGCCCTTCGACGCCGAGACGAGCGCGGAAGTCGTCGCGCTGCATCTCAACACGGCCGCGCCATCGATCACGAGCATCGCCGAAGCGGTGCCGCCGCGCCTTGCGGCCGCTGTCGAGCGATGCCTGCAAAAGGACGCTGGCCGCCGGTATCGCAGCGCAGAGACTTTCGCCGAAGCCATCGACCTTGCGTTCGAGCACGCGAAAGAAATTCCCGCGCCGCTGCGGTCGTGGATCAACCAGGGAGAGCGCGAGCTTCCAGCACGCGTCGCGATGCTCGGCGTCGGCACGACGACTGGCATCACCCTCGCCTTCGCGTTCGGCACGCCTGCCTTCTTCTTCGTTCCGTTCGTCATTCTCGGTGGCCTCAGCATGATCCCGCCGATCATGCGTCTGCGGCGCGCATTGAGCGACGGCTATCACGTCGATGATCTCCACGCGGCATTGCGCGAACATCAGCTCGTGCGTGCGGAGGAGCTCGAGTACGAGCGGCGGCAGGTGTCACCGCGTGTGCAGAAGGCGCTCCGCCTCCTCTTCGTCGCGTCGTCTGCGGCAACGGCCGTCGGCATCTATCTGGGATACGAGATCTACAATCTCCCGCGGAACCTGACGGTTGCCGACATCGATGGAATCACCACAGTCGGCGTCCTCACGCTCTTCTTTTCCTTGACGGGTCTGACCATCTCGGGTGTTCCGCTCATCGGTCAATTCATCCGGCACCGGCTGGCCAGTCGTCTCGCATCGGCCAGCATTGCATTCTGGAAGGGAAGCTGGGGTAAGCGCATTGCGAAGATCGCTGGTTTGGGCCTCAAGCCCGTTGAACGTCCGATGCTCGGCATGCCGGTGCTCACCGAGATCGCCTTGGGCCGCGCCACAGATCATCTCTTCAATGCACTGTCCAAGACCGCGAAGCGCGAGCTCGCGGCTCTGCCTGAGACGGTGCGTCGCCTCGAGGGAGACGCGACGAGATTGCGTGAGAGTATCAACGCACTCGACGATCAACTCGCGGCCTTCGAGCGCGGCGGTGACGCGCTCCAGGATGCATCGCGGTCTGCCCTCGCCGGGGAGCTCGCAGCGGCACGCGCGCTCGCGGCCGAGCGTCTCGCGGCCACGGTCTCCGCACTCGAGAGTATTCGGCTCGACCTGCTCCGACTGCAGATGGGCAGCGCTCCCATCGAATCCGTGACGGCGACGCTCGATGCCGCTCGACAGATCGGCGACCGCATCGGCGAATCGATCGCCGCTCACATCGAGGTCGATCGCCTGTTGATGGAAGCGCATGCCGAAGAAAATGACGCAGATGACGACGACGCCGACACACCGGTCCACGGCGTGCCTGCCGCACATAGCTGATCTCAGGAGCAAACAACAATGTCTCGAAAGCTCCAGCAGCCCGACGCCGATTTCATTGCCCTGCAGCAGGCGCTCTCGGGCGAATACTCACTCGATCGCGAGATCGGCCGAGGCGGCATGGGAGTCGTCTACCTCGCGCGCGAGGTCAGACTCGCGCGTCAGGTTGCGATCAAGGTACTTCCGCCAGCACTCGCGGCGCGCACCGATCTCCGCGAGGCATTTCTCCGCGAGTCACAGACCGTCGCTGGACTGAACCATCCGCACATCGTGCCGGTGCACGCCTCCGGCGAGCGCGACGGATATGTCTATATCGTCATGGCGTTCATCGAAGGCATCACGCTCGGCGAGCGCATTCGCAGCCGCGGCCCTCTGCTCCCTGGCCAGGCGGCGCGCATGTTGCGCGAAGTCGCGTGGGCGCTCGCGTATGCGCATGGCAAGGGCATCGTGCATCGCGACGT
Organism: Gemmatimonadota bacterium; assembly: GCA_028287345.1. Classification (GTDB taxonomy): domain Bacteria; phylum Gemmatimonadota; class Gemmatimonadetes; order Gemmatimonadales; family Gemmatimonadaceae; genus AG11. The sequence goes on along the minus strand of JAQBPV010000013.1, from coordinate 7,048 downwards.
CACGGCCGAGAACATCGTACTCGAGCGCGGCAGTGATCGCGCGATCGTGATGGACTTCGGCATCGCCAGCGCGATGCAGAGCTCGGCGATGTCCGACGATGGCCGCGTGATGGGCAACGCGCACTACGTCAGCCCTGAGCAGGCCGTCGGTGAGCCACTCGACGGTCGCAGCGATCTCTACTCACTCGGCGTGTGTGGCTACTACGCACTCACCGGCCGACTGCCTTTCGATGCGCCGACGCCCGAGGAGATCGTCACCCTGCACCTCACTGCCGCGGCGCCGAGCGTCTCGCGCTTTGCACAGACAGCGCCGACGCGCCTGGCGCAGGCAGTCGATCGCTGTCTCGCGAAGGACCCCGACAGTCGCTACCGCACCGCGGAAGCGTTCGCCGAAGCCATCGATCTCGCCTTCGAACACGCCAAGGAGATTCCCATCGCACTTCGCGTGTGGATCCAGCAGGGGGAGAAGGAGTCGGCGCCGCGCGCCATGCTGGTTCTCTGGGGCGGAGTGCTGGGCTCACTGATCGCTGTGGTCAACAGTAGTCCATGGCTCTTCCCAGTCACGGTGGCCGGTGCCGCTGCCGTAGGCTTTTTCCCCGTGCTCACTCGTCTGCGGCGCGTCCTCAAGGACGGCTACGTCGTGGACGACCTGCACACCGCGCTGCGAGAACACGATCTGCTGCGAAGCGAGGAGCTTCGATACGAGCGCCGCTTCAGCTTCACTGGACTCAGTCCGGCGCTGCGCGTGATGCTCGTCGCATCCGTGAGCTCGATGGGCGCGCTGTCATGGTTGGTGCGGCATTCGCTCACGTTCGTCGGGCGCAACGTTCCTCCCGCTGACGCGAGTTTCTACCGCACCACGTTCAGCTTCGCTGCGCTCTTTGCCATCGGCTCCACGGTTGGCCTGGCGGGGCAGTTCCTCCGCCAGAGACTCGCCGGCCGGATCGCCGAGATGAAGGTGAGCTTCTGGAAGGGAAAGTGGGGCGCGCGCCTGGCGAAGATCGCCGGCATCGGACTCGACGTGTCCGATCGCCCCACGCTCGGCGTCCGCATGCTCACCGAAGTCGCACTCGGCCGTGCGACTGACCACCTGTATCAGGCGCTGCCGAAAGCCATGCGCCGCGAGCTCGCCGACTTGCCAGAGACGGTTCGCCGCCTCGAGCACGATGCGACGAAGCTCCGCACCAGCATCGACGCCCTCGACGATCACCTCGCCGTCTTCGAGCGCAGCACGATGCGTCTCGGTCGTGCCGAGCGGAGCGAGGGACCTGTTCTTCCGCAGTCTGACTTCGAGACTGAGCTCCGCGAATCCCGCGCACTCTCCGCTGAACGACTCGCCGCCACTGTCAGCGCGCTGGAGACCATCCGCCTCGACCTCCTCCGACTCCAGATCGGCAGCGGTGGCATCGAATCGGTGACTGCGTCGCTCGCGGCCGCCCAACGCGTCGGCGAACAGATCGGTCTCGCCATCGAATCGCAGGCCGAGGTCGAGCGTCTCCTCGCCGATCCATTGCCGCGCGCTCCCGAAGTCGAAGACCAGGACGACGACGCCGATACGCCAGTCCAGGGCGTGCCCGCCACGCGTGGCTGATCTCCCACCGCTGCTGCGTCCGCCGCCCCTTCAGAAGGGCGACACCATCGGCGTCGTCGCGTCCTCGTACTCGCCGCGCCCGCGCTGGCTCGCGCGAGGGGTGCGCGCGCTCGAGCGCGCTGGCTATGCAGTGTTGCTCGATCCCGAGCTGTCGACCACTCGCCGCTACCAGCGTGCCGAGGATGAGCGCCGCGCCGCCAACTTCACCACGATCTGGACCGACCCGCGTGTGAAGGCCGTCATCGGCGGCACCGGTGGCTACGGCGCCGTCCGCATGCTGCCCTATCTGGATCCCGCATTGTTCCGGAGTCACCCAAAGGCCTTCGTGGGATACTCCGACATCACCGTACTCCACCTGTGGCTCATGCGTCTGGCTGGCCTTCGCGCATTTCATGGCCCCACGGTGGACGACCTCATTCCCAGCGCCCGCGACGTCACCACCGCCTCCCTGCTCACCGCACTCACGACTCCGCGGCCCACCGCGCGCCTCGGCAAGGACACCTCGCGCACCGTGAAGCCGGGCCGCGCCACGGGCAGGCTGGTCGGCGGAAATCTCGCCCTCGTGCAGCAGACCATCGGCACGCCCTACGAGATCGACACCACCGACGCGATCCTCTTCCTCGAGGAAGTCCGCGATCCCATGTCGTTCGTCGATGAGCGCCTCGTGCAGCTGCGGGCGTCCGGACTGCTCGCCAAGGTGCGCGGCATCGTCTTCGGGCACCTCTCCCTCGACCGCTCGGAGGAGGACGAGTTCGAGGATTTCGTCCTCGACCTCGTCTCCGATCTCGGTGTTCCTGTCATCATGGACTTTCCCGCTGGCCACGACAATCCTAACTTGACATTGCCCCTCGGCACCGAAGTGGAACTCGTTGCCGAGGAGACGACGGGCTGGATCGTGTATCGCGAGGACGCGCTACTCCCACCCGCCTCTTCTCCCGCCGCCTCTCCGTGAGCATTCCCGATCACTACGATCTGATTGTCATTGGCTCCGGACCAGCCGGCGAGAAAGGCGCCGCGCAGGCCGCCTACTTCGGCAAACGCGTCTGCCTCATCGAGCGCGCTCCCAAGCCCGGTGGCGCCGCCGTCAACACCGGCACCATTCCCAGCAAGACGCTGCGCGAGACCGCGCTCTACTTCTCCGGACTCCGCCAGCGCGGACTCTACGGCGTCGACCTCAGCGTCAAGCAGAACATCACCATCGGCGACTTCATGCATCGCGAGCGCGCGGTCATCGAGACCGCGTGGTCGATCATCGCCGAGAACATCGACAAGCACGGCATCACGAAGCTGCAGGGCGCGGCGCGCTTCGTTGACCAGCACACCATCGAGGTCTCGCGCTACGGTCAGGAGCCACGACGAATCACCGGCGCCGTCATTCTCGTCGCCACTGGCTCCACGCCACTCGCGCCGGTCGGCTATTCCATCGACGGCGAAATCGTGCACGACAGCGACTCCCTGCTCACGCTCCAGCGCATTCCACCGTCGCTGATCGTCGTCGGCGGAGGCGTCATCGGCTGCGAATACGCATGCATCTTCGCCGCGCTCGGCGTGCGCGTCACAGTGATCAACGCGCGCAACCGGCTGCTGGCGCACCTCGACAACGACGTCAGCGACGCGCTCCGACAGTCGATGACGGCGAAGCTCGGCGTCAACATCCTCGGCAACGCCGAGGTGAAGAACGTGACGGTGGAAAATGGTCGCGCGCATGTGACGCTGAGCGATGGCGTCATTCTCTCCTCCGACGCCGTACTGGTGAGCACCGGCCGCGTGGGAAACTCGTCGGCCATCGGTGTGGAAGAAGTCGGCGTCAAGGTGAACAACCGCGGCTTCATCAATGTCGACTCGCACTTCCGCACCGCGGTACCGCACATCTACGCGGCCGGCGACGTCATCGGCTTTCCGGCACTCGCGTCGGCGTCGATGGAGCAGGCGCGCGTCGCCGTCTGCCACGCGTTCGATCTCAAGTACAAGAGCGCGGTGTCCAGCGTGATGCCCTACGGGGTCTGGACGATTCCTGAGATCGCCACCGTGGGCGAGAGCGAGGATGAGCTGCATGCGCGGGGCGTTCCCTATGAGATCGGGCGCGCGAGCTTCCGCCTCAATCCGCGCGGCCAGATCATCGGCGATGTCGACGGTTTCGTGAAGATCGTCTTCCACCCCGAAGACCAACGCGTACTCGGCGTCACGATCGTTGGTGAAACCGCGTGTGAGCTCATCCACGTGGGCATGACGGTCATCGCCTTCGACGGGACGCTCGACTTCTTCATCCAGGCGGCGTTCAACTACCCATCGCTCGCCGATGCGTACAAGTACGCGGCGTACGACGGATTGCAGCGCCTGCAGAAGCGGCACGCACGGATGCCCGGACTTCCGTCGCTCCAACGCGAAGCCGTGAGCGAGTGATCCGCTACGGTGCGGCGTCTTCCACGTCGAGAAAGGGCACCAGCGCGTAGGCGACGAGCGTCTCGTAGGCGCCCTGTCGCGTCACCAACCCCGCGGTGAGTATCCCCACCGCGCCGACGCCGTGCTTCACGTTCCGCTGCCCGGTGACCGCGTCCATCGCGTGGCCGAGCTCCATTCCACCCCGCACGAGTTCGGCCACGCGCGGCGGAAGCTCGAGCGAGAGCGAGCCACCGACTCCCTCTCGTCCGTCGCGACCGACGATCGCTGCCCATGCACAGGTTCGCACCCTGGTGCCGCCATCGTCGATCACTCCACCTTCGAGGCCGACGCCCCAGTCGGCGTCGAGCGCGACGCGCGCTGCATGTGCGCGCGCGACGGCGCCGCGAATCGTCTCGTCATCACCCCACGGTTGATCGCTCACACCGCTCGGCACGGCCACGCCTTCGACGATTGCCTCGGGCGCGACGTGCGCGAGCACCGTTCGCACGGCTCCGACCTTCACGGGATTGCTGGAGCCGACGGCGACGCGGTGTGGTTTGGCGAAGGCAGCTGGCATTGGGTGGCGCGCTCCGGATCAGGTTCGCGTCAAAGCTACTAGGATGCGCTTGACGGGCAGTTGTTGGCGGGCTGGTTGCCGCCTTCCGGACCGCGGGATATGCTAGGGCAAATGTCATCGACGCTCGAGTTCTCCCCACCCGTCGTCAGCCACGAAACGCGCGATCGCCACTCGTACGCGTTCGTCGCGGAGCGCATGTGGCTCGACTTCGTGAACTCGGACAACATCGTCCGCGGCAGTGACGCGCTGTACGACTTCGAGCGATTCGTGCGATGGCTCGAGGCCGCGCAGTTGCTCGACGCGGAGCGCGCGGCGACGATGCGTCGCCGCGCGGTACAACAGCCGGCCGGTGCGTTGGCCGTCCTCGGCGATGCGCGCCGCGTGCGCTCGGTGCTGCGCGCGTTGGCGGAGCGCGGAGAGACGTCGCACGACATCCGCAACGAGGCGCTCATCGAGATCAACCGTGTGCTGGGCCGCAGTGCCGGCACGCGCCGGCTCGAGCTTCAGGGCGACGGCAGCTTCGTGCGCGCGTTCGTCCCTGTGGGCGATGCCTTCGCTGGGCTGCTGATTCCGATCGTGGAGAGTGCCGCGGATGCGCTGATCGTGCGCGAGCTCTCACGCGTGCGCAGATGCGCTGATCCGAGATGTGGCAAGGTCTTCCAGGACGAGACGAAAAACGGTCGTCGCCGTTGGTGCGACATGTCCACCTGCGGGAACCGTGCGAAGGCCGCGCGTCATCGGATGAAGCTCCATCGCTAGGTTTGTCGCCCCGAGCGAATGCGAGGACCGTGCTTTTGTTCTGGGATTGGCGCACGGTCGGTCGCGCGCATTCCTTCCGAACGCGCACTCCCTCCAGCAACGCTCTCAACAACGGACGCCCTCGCACCCGCACGACTCCAAACGCCGTTGGCTTCCCTCCCTCCGGCGGATGGTTCACTCGAGATCTTCGTACGCGCTCTTCAAACGAAGTACGTCGAGATGCTGGAGGGAGGAAGTGGGCGCTCGCGGAGGAGGGCATCGCGCGTAGCAAGAGACTCGCGGCAGTTTTGCGAGGCTCGCAGCGCGTAAGCGCGTAGCCCGACGGAGGGAGTGCCCGCTGACGACCAAACACTGATCTTGAACAACGATCATCAACGCAGTTTTCAAGACCGACCGATCAAAGCCAGTATCCGCCGCGCAATCGTTTCTGCAGCACCAGGCCGCGCACGCGCCGCCGCACCCGCCTTCAACCGCGCCATGGCCGCCGGATCCGACAACAACCCAGTCACTGCTAATGACAGACTCTCAACCGTCAGCCCCGACTGCGGCAGATTGATCGCCGCACCTGCCGCCTCCAGCGTCCTCGCATTGACCGACTGATGATCCGCCGCCGCCGTCGGCAACGGCACCAGGATCGCCGGAATCTCCCACGCGAACAACTCTGCGGTCGTCATGGCGCCCGCTCGCACCAACGCGAGATCGGTCGCCGCATACGCATCCGCAATCGGTGACAGATACTCGCGCACGCGCACGTTGCCGCCGTCAAGCGACTTGAATTCCTCGTACGATGCCTTCCCCGTCATCCAGATCAAATACAAATCACTCGGCAAGCCACGCTGCACCCACTCAGCCACCACGAGATTGATCGCGCGCGAGCCCTGGCTGCCGCCGTAGACCAAGAGGACCTGTCCACCAGACGGAGGAAAGCCCCACTTCACACGCGCTGCTGCGCGATCCGGCCGCGGCGACGGTGGCGGCTCGATCGGCGCGCCAGTGTCGATGTGCTGCGACGGCTCGCCACCGATGACCTTCGCCGCCTCCGGGAACGCCAGATAGTACTCGCGAGTCCAGCGACGAAATGCGCGCGCGGTGAGACCCGGATAACTGTCACCCGCTTGCTGCACGACAGGAATGCCGTGAAATGCCGCATACACGAGCGCGAGCCCCGCCGCATAGCCGCCCGTGCCGACGACCACCTTCGGCTGCTCGCGACGCACGAGATCGCCGAGCTGTCGCCAGCCGCCGATCATGCCGACGAGCGTCTTCCAGTTCTCCCATGGCTTCGACCGATAGAGCGGATGAAGATCGAGCAGCAGGTGCGGAAACTCCGTCGTCGGCAGAACGGTGCGTTCGATGCCACGCATCGCGCCGATGAAGATCGGCTGTACACTCGGGTCGATTCGCTGCAGCGTTCGCGCGATGGCGAGGCCGGGATAGAGATGTCCGCCCGTGCCGCCGCCGGCGAAGAGCACCGTGGTCCGCGGTTCAGTCATCGCCACGCGACGCCAGGGACAGCGGATCGGTGGCCTGCTCGCCGATGACGCGCTCCTTCGTGCTGCCGATGTTGACGAGGAGTCCCGTCATGAACATCGAGAGCACGATGTTCGATCGTCCATAGGACACGAACGGCAGCGTCAGGCCGGTGGTCGGCAGGAGTCCGACGACGACACCGATGTGCAGATAGGCGGTGAGCACCGTGACGAACGTCAGTCCAACAGCGACGAGCTGCAGAAATGGCG